>NZ_JBWKNO010000003.1:0-442553 GCF_059415605.1 Rhodoferax sp. GW821-FHT10B06
GCGATGCCGTCGATGACGCCGATGATGTCGGCGATCTTTTGCGAGCTGTCGTTGATGCCCTTCATGGTTTCGACGACTTGGTTGACCACTTCACCACCCTGGATGGCCACGGTGGATGCGCTCATGGCCAGTTGGTTCGCCTGGCGGGCGTTGTCGGCGTTCTGGCGCACGGTGGAGCTGAGCTCTTCCATCGACGCGGCGGTTTGCTCCAGCGCGCTGGCTTGCTGCTCGGTGCGGGCGCTGAGGTCGTCGTTGCCTTGGGCGATTTCCGCACTGGCAGTGGCCACGTTTTCGGAGCCCGAACGCACATTGGAGACCACCCGTACCAGGCTAGCCTGCATGTCTTGCAGGCTGGACAGCAGCTGGCCGACTTCGTCGGTGCTGCGGTTGTCGATGTGGGCGGTCAGGTCACCTCCGGCCACTTGGCGCGCCACACCGGTAGCCTGCACCAGGGGGCGGGTGATGCTGCCTGAGATCAGCCAGGCGCAGACCAGGCTCAGCAGCAGGCTGACCACACCCAGCGCAACCATCAGGCTGCGGCTGGCCGAATAAATGTCAGCGATATTCTTGGCCGACTCATCGATCTGGTCACGCTGTAATTTCAGCAGGGCCTCCATCTTGCCAAGAAAAACGGCGGAGGCGGGCTTGAATTTTTGCTCCAGCAGCTGATTGGCTTCATCAGACTTGCCGTCTTTCTTCAGCGCCACAATCTCGTCGCGCACGACGAGGTATAACTTGCGCTGCTCACCGATTTCGGCGTACAGGGCTTTCTCTTGGTCCGTCTGCATCAACGGTTCTAAAGCCTTTTGCAATTCCGACGAGCTTTTCGACGAGGCTGCCTGCTCCTCAGCGAAATATTCCGTGAGCGACGGATCGCTGCTCTTGGCAATCGCCCCAGCACGGCGCACACCGGTGTAAATATTGCGGTACCAATCACTGGCAATACGCTCGGTCTTGACCGGGTCATCCACCATGTTCTGCGTAGCTTGGGCCACCACGCTCAGCCTGGAGAGACCAAACAGAATACTGATCAAGGACATGATCAGCACCAAAGCAAAGCCCAAACCAAGACGTTTGGCAATGGACAGGTTGGTAATAAAGCTTGGCATGCAGGCGTCTCACTGTTAGTTGTGCGGAGTAAGCACGAAATGGGGTTGGCGGGCATGGCTGCACCGCGAAAAACCGACTACCAGATGCCGAGAACGGCACATTCAGCAAGTGGTATCGCGCTCAGCCATATTGGCCCCTCATAGATCACGCGCACAATTTTGCGGCAGTTTTTCGCCGCATCACACGGCATCCTCAAAATATATGAAATTTGCCAAGAAACATTGCTTCGGCACAGTACTCAACAGGCCGACGGCTATTCATTTCATAGCTGCTTGCGCAGGCATTCCCTGCGATACAAGGGTTTTTATCTAGATCAAGGGCGGGCTTACAGCCCCGCCGCGGCAGCCGCGCGCAGCTTGTCTTTTTTGCTGGGCCGCTTGCCCTTGATGCCGCCATTGGAGGGCGCCGAGCCCGCAACGGGCGGCAAGGGCAACTCCACCGGCTCAAAGCCCGCCACCTCTTCGCGCGGCAGACTCAGGCCCTGGCGCTTCTCAATCAGGGCGAAATGCGCCGCGCTGTCGGCGGTGATGAAGCTGTAGGCCTCGCCGCTGGCACCAGCCCGCCCGGTGCGGCCAATGCGGTGCACATAGTCCACCGCAGAACGCGGCAGGTCGTAGTTGACCACCACCGGCAAGTCTGAGATGTCGATGCCGCGCGCCGCCAAGTCGGTAGCCACCACCACGTGTACGCGCCCGGCCTTGAAGTCGTCCAGCACCTGGGTGCGTTTGCCCTGGCTCAGCTGACCATGGAAAGGCTCGGCCAGGATGCCGGCCTTGCGCAGCTTGTCGGCCACCACTTCGGCGGCGAACTTGGTCGCCACAAAAGCCATCACGCGCTGCCAGCCCTGGCTTTGCACCAGGTGGCGCAGCAGCTGGGTACGGCGGCTGGCATCCACCGCGATGGAGCGCTGGGCAATCGCGGGCGTGGCCGCCTCGGTCGTGGGAGCAGCGGCCATCTCTATACGCACGGGGTCACGCAGCAGTTGCGCGGCCAGGGCCTCGATGGCGGGTGGGAAGGTGGCAGAAAACAGCAGGTTTTGCCGCTGTGCGGGCAACAGCGTGAGCACGCGGGCCAGCTCTTCGCTGAAGCCCAGGTCCAGCAGGCGGTCGGCCTCGTCCAGCACCAGAGAGGCCACGGCCGACAGCTGCAGCGCGTTATGGTCCACCAGGTCGAGCAGGCGGCCGGGTGTGGCCACCACGATGTCGGCACCACCGCGCAAGCCCATCATCTGCGGGTTGATGGACACGCCGCCAAAGATCACCGCAATTTTCAGCGGCTGCGGCAGGTGCTGGGCCAAACCACGGAACACCTCGCCCACCTGGGCCGCCAGCTCGCGCGTGGGCACCAGTACCAGCACGCGGCTGCGGCGCTTGCCCTGCAGATGTCCGGCCGCCTGCAGGCGTTGCAGCAGGGGCAAGGCAAATGCGGCGGTCTTGCCCGAGCCGGTGGGCGCAGCAGCCCATACATCGGCCCCACGGGCGATGGCCGGGATGGCCGAGGTCTGGATCGCCGTGGGCGCAGAGAAGCCCTGTTCGCGCACAGCGCGCAGCAAGGCGGGAGCTAGTCCCAGGGAGGCAAAGGGCATGGGGTTGCGTCTGCAAGACGTCTGGAAAGGGGTGGGGAGTTTACTCCCCGGCTGGGGCGCGTCAGCGACGCAGCGCCAGCAGCCACGACGGCAAACGGTTCAACAGCGCCACCAGCCAGCGCATCTGCCATGGAAACACCCGCACCGCCTCGCGCCGCCGGATGGCCTGGGTGATCTGCGCCACGGCCTGCGCCTCAGACAGGATGAAGGGCTTGTGGCTGGCGTCACCCTGGTTCAACGCACGCAGCTGGGCCGTGTCCACATAGCCGGGGACAATGGCCGTCACCGCAATGCCAAACGGCTGCAGCGCGGCGCGGTAGGTGGCGCACAGGCTGAGCACGGCGCGCTTGGTGGCGCTGTACAAGGACGCACCCGGATAGTCGTGCAGCAAGCCCGCCACCGAGGCAATCGCCACCAATTGGCCCGACTGCTGGGCCAGCATGGTTTCTGTAGCCAGGCCAAACGCCTGCTCCATACCGCCTACATTGGTCCGCAGCATGCGCAAGGTGGTGGCGGCGTCCAGTGGGTGGTGCCGGGTGTTGAAGTAAAAGCCTGCGGCCACGATGAGCAGGTCCAGGCCCGGCGCGGAAAATTGTTGCATTACCCCGGCCAGTGCTGGCGCATCGGTAATGTCCAGCGCATAGGCCTGCAACTGCGGGGCGCCCGCGCCCAGGTCGGAGGGCAAGCGCGCCAGGTCGCGGCCCGCCACGGCCACCGTGTCGCCCTGCTGCAGATAATGCCGCGCCAGCGCCAGACCGATACCGCTAGTGCCGCCCAGTATCAGGACGCGCATGGCTCGGCCTGGTTGTAGCGATCCACCTGGCGCATGCGGGTCTTGTCGCTGGGCACGGGCCGCTGCAAGGCCTCCATGCCGCGCTGGTAGCCGTACTGCCATTGCGCTTCAACATATTCTGCATAGGTGGCATGGCTGTCAGGCAAGGCCAGCACGATGCGGTTGCGTAGCCAGTCCAGCTTTTTGTGCACCTGCTGCCGAGGCAATGCGCGCGACACGTCGGAGGTATCGAACCACACGTCAGCATGCTGCCCGTTGACCTGGCGCAGGCGCTGGTTGCCATCCAGGCCCAGCACCTCGCGCCAGGCCGGGATGGAAAAGGTCTGGTCAAACGATTCCTTGAATTCGATCATCACCTCGTGGGCCAGCCGGTGCGCCACCTCGATGGGGAACAGGTCCACCACACCGCCGATGTAGTGGTCGGCCCCATGGCGGTGGCAGGGAAAGTAATAAAAGTCGGTAATGGACAGGCGAGCCGCCTCCTCCACGCCAATGCTGCTGTCGGTATAGAGCTGATCAGCAATCGCATGTGCGCCCCAGCGCGGGCTGGCAAACGGAGAATCCATGCCTTGCAGCAAGGCCGCCGCGCGCGGCTCGCAAAGCACCGTCTGTGCGAACAACTTGCGCTCGCCACGGGGTTGCAGCACCTCGTCGGGGCCGAACAGCAGCTTGCCACCCATGGTGGCCACGGCCACCTCGGATTGGGCGGCGGCAGGCGGCAAAGGCAACTGCGGCGGCACCTCGAACAGATAATCCTGGAAAAGATTGGGGATGCGCGGCACGCGGCCAGCCGCCAGTTTGCGCCGCAGCGCCCGCGCCAGCGTGCCCGTCAGCGTGGCCTGTCGCGCTGGCTGCAGGTTGGCCCAGAAGGCATACATCTCTGGTGAGCTCAGCCAGGCCTTGCGCTGTGCATCGTCTGGCAGCGCCTGGATGATGGCTGCCGCAATCGCGCCGCCACAGCTGGCCAACAGCAAGTCGGGCTGGCGCCCGGCGTCGCGGGCTGCGGCATACATGCCGAGATAGATGCCAAAACGGAAGCCGCCTCCGGCGAACACCATGCAGCGTTGGTACTTAGGGGGCATTGGGGACTGGTTCATGCCGCTAAGATAACCCACACAAGATGGGCAACAAAAGAAGGCTGCGAATGGCGTCTGTGAACGGGCTGACATGGCAGCAGCGGCTGGCCCACCTGGGGCTCAACAGCCTGGCATTTTTGCTGTGCTACGTGCTTGCCAATGCATGGGCCCAACAGCAGGCTACGCCACGCAATGTAGCCCTGGAATGGGACGCACATATCCCGTTTATGCCCTGGATGGTGTTGCCCTATGCCAGCAGCGGGCTGTTCTTCTGCGCGGCGTTTTTCCTGGTGCACAGCCCAGATGCCTTGCGCGTGCTGAGCCAGCGCCTGCTACTAGCCACCGGCATAGCTGGGGCCATCTTTGCGCTGCTGCCGCTGCAGTTCGGCTGGCCACGGCCCATGGTTGCGTCGCCTGTGTTGGCCGCTCTGTACCAGGGGCTGGAACTGGTAGACCGCCCGTACAACCAGCTACCGTCCTTGCATGTTGCCTATTGCTTGCTGTTCTGGACATCGTTGCGCCACCGACTGAGCAGCTTATGGGCACGCATGGCGCTGGGCGGCTGGCTGCTGCTGACGGCCGTGTCCACCCTGTTCACCTACCAACACCATCTGCTGGATGTGGCTGGCGGGCTACTGCTGGGCTGGGTGTGTATTGTCTGCATCCCACCGGGCCGCAGCGAACCCTTTGTGGGTTTGTATTACTTTGTCGCGGCCTGCATCGCGTGGGTGCTGGGGCGCTACGCCTTGCCACTGTGCGCCACGCTATATCTGGTGCTGAGTCTGGGCCTGGTCAGCTTGGCCTATGCACGACGCCAGCAGGGCTTTCTGCGCAAACGGCAGGGCCAATTTCCTTGGTGGGTATGGTGCGTGTACGCGCCCTATCTGCTGGGCTACCGGCTGACGTGGCTGGCGGTCCGGTGGAGCGGCCGGCATTTGCCACCGGTTCGGAGCATCGGCCCCCAACTCTGGATAGGGCGCCGCCTGACGGATGCCGAGGCCCGGCTCTTGCCTGCCGGCTGCAGCGTCATCGACCTGGCCAATGAGCTGCCAGAAACCCCTGCGCTGCGCGCCCACCAAGCCCCACACCATTACCAGCACTTTGCGCTGCTGGACATCGTGCCGCCCCCTGCGGATACAGTGCAGCAGATTGTGGCGGCCGTGCACCGCGAAACCGACGCCGGTCGCCCGGTGTATCTGCATTGCGCCATGGGCTACCGCCGCTGCCTGCAGATTGCCAATGCCTGTACACAATAGAAGCCATGCGCATTTCCATCTACCAACTCAAACCCCGCTTTCAGCAACTGCTGCGCCCCAGCCTGTCCTGGCTGGCACGCGCGGGAGTTACACCCAACCAGGTCACGCTGCTGGCCATGGTGTTGTCGCTGTTGTACGGCGCGGCGCTGCTGCTGTGGCCGCAGGACATGCGCCTGTGGGTCGGGCTGCCTGTGTTCATGCTGCTGCGCATGGGCTTGAATGCCATCGA
Organism: Rhodoferax sp. GW821-FHT10B06; assembly: GCF_059415605.1. Lineage (NCBI taxonomy): Bacteria > Pseudomonadati > Pseudomonadota > Betaproteobacteria > Burkholderiales > Comamonadaceae > Rhodoferax > Rhodoferax sp. GW821-FHT10B06. The sequence continues at coordinate 6,050 of NZ_JBWKNO010000003.1, forward strand.
CGGCATGCTGGCCCAGGCCACCGGGCAAAAGACGCGTCTGGGTGCGCTGCTGAATGAGATCGCCGACCAAATATCCGATGCCGTCCTGGTGTTGCCCTTTGCATTCGCAGCCGGCATCTACGCCCCCTTGGTGGTGCTGGCCGCGTTGGCCGCACTGCTGGTGGAGTTTGCCGGTGTGCTGGCCCTGCAGATAGGGGCGACTCGCGGCTTTGATGGCCCCATGGGCAAGAGCGACCGCGCCGCAGCTTTCAGCCTGCTGGCCCTGCTGCTGGCGGCTGGCGCCGGCCCGCTGTGGCTAAATGGCCTGCTGTGCCTGGTACTGCTGCTATTGGCCTGGACGCTGCTCAACCGCCTGCGTTCAGCGCTGCGCCACGGCGCGCCACCGACACGGTAAAAATCCCTGCCACGCCCACCTCGCTGTGGAGCTTGTGGCAGCCCGCGCTGGCCACCAGGGCATCCATCTCCGCCTGCGGCCGCGGGCGCATCTGCCAGGGCTGACCCTGGTGGTTGGTCAAGGTCTTGGCAATCATCAGCAGCTGCGGGTGCCAGGGCTGGCCGGTATAGACCAGATAGCCACCCTCTTTCAGCTGTCGGCCTATGCCCTGCAAGGACTGCAGCACCCGGGCGTTGTCGCTGAACAATTCATACAGGCCGGAGACGATGACGATGTCATAGGGCGCCTCGTCGGCAGGATAGCTGGCGGGCTCGAAAGCGTCGCGGCGTTGGTAGGCGATATGGTTCTTCAACTGCAGTTGCATGGCGAGCTGAAGCGCCTGCTCCAGGTTGCGTGGGTCCATGTCGCGCAGGGTGATTTCAATTTCTCGGTCCTGGTGGCGCTTCACGGTCTCCAGCACATAGCGGCCGCCACCCGCGGCAATGTCCAGAATGCGCAGCGGCTGGTCTGCCGGGTGCTGCGAAATCAATGCCCCTAGCAATTGCTGCAGCTGCGCCTTGCGCTGGCGTATGCCGCGCCAACCGATGGCGTCCAGGTAGCCACGGTCGATCAACGGCCCTACACCCCAGCGCCCACCGGCCTGGTTACGGTACACGTAGTCCAGCGAGGCACCGGAATCAAAACCGTGCTCCAGGCCGATGCGCATGCCATCGCTCCATGGTCCTAACTTCGCCAGCATGCGCTTTTGCAAGCCGAAATAGGCGTCGTCCCACGCACTGCCGCCCCTGCCCTGTTGCAAGGCCTGATAACGCTGAGCGCTGGGGCCCAGCGTATCAGCCGCATGGTAGCTATCCAGGGCCGGAAATTCTTTCGCGAAGCACTCTGCAATAAATGCTTTACTGGCCTCTAGCGCTTGTTCTACCTGGGCCTGCGCTTCATAAAAGATAGCATGATGGCAATCGGGAATGACCACATAGCGTTTCATGGCGGACGCCAGACGGTCAAAAAACTGGCGTTGCGGCGCCTGCTTGACCACATAGTCTTTGTCGGCCACCAGCATCAGCACCGGCGTGTCTATGGCCTGGGCGTCTTCCACCACGCGCTGCGCGGTATCGGCCAGGTCCAGCAGCACCCGCGCCGAAATGTTGCGTGTGATCAGCGGGTCTAGATCGTAGGCCTGCGCCTGGGCCGTCGAATGCGTCAGCATGCCCGCGCGGATGTAGCTGGTCACGCTGAGCCCGGGACTGAAACGCAGCGCCAGGCGCAATGCAGGCTTGGCCAGGGGAACATACAGATTGATGTCAAAGGCAGCCGCCGCCATCACCACACCGCGCACCCGGGGTGCGTAGTCATGCAGCCAAGTGGCCGCAATCACCGCGCCCACGCTATTGGCCACGATCAGCATGTTCTCCGCAGCAATGCCGTAGCGGGCTTGCAGGTGGCGGATGAAAGCCTCGAAGTCTTGCACCAGGGTATAGAAGCTGGGCGCATCACCCCGCTCGCCGGGCGAATGCCCGTGGCCACGCGCGTCCCAGGCAAAGGCCCAGTCCTGGGTGTAGCCCAATTGCTCTACCAGCGGCTGGATGCGGCCCGAATGCTCATGGCCACGGTGCAGAAAAACCAGCGCCCGCTGCGGGCCGTCGTCGCGTGGCGTAGTCGGCTGCCAGCTGCGATAGAAAATACGGGTCTGGTCAAAGCTTTCAAAACCGGATTCCTGCTGGGTCCAGCCGGAAGCATTCAATAGGGTCATAGGGATATCTCGGTATACGGATCACGTGCAAACCTCACAGCGTCAAGCCCCAGTACAAGGCCGGGGCGGTCAATACCAGGCTATCAACACGGTCCAGAATACCGCCATGGCCTGGGATCAGCTGCGAAAAGTCCTTGATGCCCAAACTGCGTTTAGCGGCAGACAGCGCCATATCGCCCACAAAGCCGGCCAACGATAACAACACGCCCAGGGCCAGCAACTGCAGCACGGCAGCCAGCTGTAGATACCAACCCAACAGCGCTGACACCACCATGCTGGCCAGCACACCGCCCAGCAGTCCCTGCCAGGTCTTGTTTGGACTGATGCGGGCCGCAACCTTGTGCCTTCCCCAGCATTTTCCGCACACAAACTGCGCAATGTCATTCAGGGCTGTCAGCACAAACAGGTAAAAAAACCAGGCCAGGTTGGCGCCTGCAGATGAGGTGATATGCAGCAGCCGCGGCAAAAAGCTCAGCCCTGCGCACAGCCAGAGGAACAACAAGATCAGCATCCACGACGCTCTGCGGTATATACCGAAAGCCAAGATCTGCAGCAGCAGCATTCCCAGCAATACACCACATGCCAAATCCGGGTCATACAGCGCGAGCAGCGTTTGCAGCAGCAGCACTATGGCACAAGCCCCGTAGAAAAATTGAGCCCGCCCGGGGTAATGCATACCCAGCTCACGCATGGCCAGGCCGGCGATCAGCAAGGACAACAAGCCCGGCCCCCACGGATACAGCAGCAGACACAGACTCACCACCGGAAATATCCGCCACCAGGCATTTATCTGCAGGCTCAAGGCGCTCTGCCGCGCCGGGCTTAAACCCACCCCCGCACTGGCAAGCGCCAGCAGGCCATACAGCAGCAGCATGGCCCAGCCGATACGCGGTGCCTCACCCCATGCAGCAAGCCCAAACGCCCAGGGGCCTAACAACGCGTCAGGCATCGATTGCCGCAAGTCGGAAGAATGTCAACATTCGGTAAATTCTAGGGCAGCAGAAATAAGCAGGCCGGCCGCTTGATGAGATCAAAGCTCCCTGGATAAACGGACTGATTACATCGCGTCTATTAATTCGCCTGAGAATTGCACATTGTCAAAGATGCAACCGCTTTCGATATGACAGGTCTTCCCCCTTGGAACCCGGAAGCTTGCAACCCACCACATTGACCCCGAACAGGGTACCAGGAAAAAACTCCTTCTTGCTGGCCGTCCCGATTCATGGCATAAGCTGGCCTGTAATGTGATCTGAATAAGGCGAACCAACCATGTGTGATCTGAATGACCAGGAAGAACTCAACAAGTACACCCGTCGCGACTTCGGTGCATGGGCTGCATCCGCCGGCCTGCTGACCGCGCTGCCCGGTGTGGCCAACGCCGCGGCGGTCGCCGAGCGAGAGGTGACCATCACCACGCCAGACGGTATTTGCGACGCGTATTTTGTCGCCCCCACGTCGGGTGCCGCGCCCGGCGTACTGGTGTGGCCCGATGTATATGGTTTGCGCCCAGCCTTCAGGCAGATGGGCCGACGACTGGCCGAATCGGGCTACAGCGTACTCGTGGTGAACCCCTTCTACCGGCAGAAAAAGGCGCCTACTGCGGTACAGGGCGGCCAGACGCCAATCGCCGAAGTGATGCCGTTGATGCAGGCCCTGACGCCAGCCATGCACCTGAGCGACGGCAAGACCTTCGTGGCCTGGCTTGATGCTCAACCCGAGGTGGACAAAGCGCGCAAACTGGGCACCACCGGCTATTGCATGGGGGGACCCATCGCGGTGCGCACCGCCACAGTAGCACCGGGCCGTGTGGGTGCTGTTGGCACTTTCCATGGCGCTGCCATGGTGACCGCAGCACCCGATAGCCCGCATCGACTGGTAGCCCAGACTCAGGCGCGCTACTTGATTGCGATTGCCGAGAACGACGATACCAAGGAACCCGAAGCCAAAGCCACCCTGCGCGCCGCGTTCGAAAGCGCGAAATTGTCGGCGGAAGTTGAGGTGTACCCAGCGGCCCACGGTTGGTGCCCGCCCGACACACGGGTCTACGATGCCGCCCAAGCCGAACGCGCCTGGACGCGCCTGCTGGCGACTTTCAGCACGGCATTGGTCTAATCTCGTCCGTCGGCTGGCAGGCCGAATCGGGTGCCACAGTGTCCGGGCCTGGCTATGCAGATCGCTGGGACCAGCGCTGGTAGTCCAATCAATGCTTGAGAGAGCTTTGGAGGACTGAGTTGGCCCCATAGCGCCCTATCGCGCGAGATCCACGACCGACCGGACCGGCTGCAATCGCCGCAAAACAGTCGTGCAGGATGCTCAGAAATGACAGCCGCTGGGTGGAACAAGGCGCATCGCTGGGATTTGACAAGCCTCCAGCGAAGTATGGCGCCGCTTGTTTGCCAAGCTTACCCGATATAGACAACGCTAAAAATGCGTGAGAAATGTGTGAGAGCCTGGACGTTATGTGACGAAACAGGACGGTTTACAAATACGTAAGTCGTTTATTTTTAACGACTTACGTATGTTTTTTGGTGGAGCCGGGGGGATTTGAACCCCCGTCCGCAAGCCTTCTTCGAACAGTTCTACATGTGTAGCCATCTGGTTTAAGTCTCGCCTTTTACATCGCGCAGTGGCACGCTATGCAAAACGCCAGTAACCTATTTTCTCGAAGCCCACTAAGTTACCCAGTGCGCCCCCAGCCAAATAAAATTACCCCGCAGCCTGGACTGCAATACCTTGTGGCATTGCAACCCTTGCCCAGCCTATTGGCTTGCTGTTGCGAGGCTCACGCGCAATTAAGCGGCGAGTGCGAAACGTTCGTCGTTTGCAGTTAGGTTTTTTCTGCTGTTTTACGAGGTGACAGAACCTCGACATGCCCTGCTGCGCGTCCGAACCCACGTCGAAACCAGTGCAGCCCCAAGTTACCTATTTTAAACGACGAATCCTGCCTGCGCATTTGGCAGCCATTGCAGCAACTCTTCCGGCGCATGGATCACCTGGTGCGCACCCCACTGGGCAATGTCGGCATTGTTTCCGAGGTAGCCATACGCTGCCGCCACCGTGTACATACCCGCAGCCAAGCCCGCGACAATATCACGCTCATCATCACCCACATATACACAACTCCCGGGGGTGACCCCCAAGCGACGCGCCGCCTCGAACAAAGGTTCAGGATGGGGTTTGGTATGTGGGGTCGAATCCCCGCCCACAACCGCTCCTGCAGACGCAAAAATCGGCATGGCCTGGGTCAAAGGAATCGCAAATCGCTCTGATTTATTGGTGACCACCCCCCAGGCCAGCTGTCGCCCAGTAAGTTCCTGCAACAAAGCAGGTATGCCATCAAATGCATAGGTTTGAAGCGTCAAGCGTTGTTCATAGTTGCTGAAAAACTCTTCTCGCATCAGCGCGTAGTCGGAATGGTCGGGCTGTATACCGAAGGCGATGCCGAGCATGCCTCGCGCGCCCGCACCGACCATAGGCCGGTAACGCTCCGCCGGATAAGAGGAGAGGCCACGATCTGTACGCATTTTGTCCGCCGCTGCCGCAAGGTCTGGTGCGCTGTCCACCAAAGTGCCATCCAGATCAAACAAAATCGCCCGGACATTCTGAAACTGGAAACCAAATGAAGATGTCATAGCTTTTGCGTTGCAAACATATAGTTCACACTGGTGTCCGCACTCAAGGCATAACGCTGGGTCACGGGATTGAACTCCAATCCACAGGTATGGCTCAGTGCCAGATCTGCTGAGCGGCAATACGCTGCAAGCTCGCTAGGACGGATCATTTTGGCGTACTCATGCGTACCACGCGGCAACATGTTGAGCACATACTCGGCACCCACAATCGCCATCAGGAAAGATTTTGCACTGCGGTGGATGGTGGAGAAAAATACCCACCCACCAGGCTTGACCAAAGTCGAACAGGCCCGCACTACAGAGGCGGGATCCGGCACATGCTCCAGCATTTCCATGCATGTCACCACATCAAAACTGCCCGCTTGCTCAACAGCCATATTTTCAGCGCTGATTTCCCGGTATTGCACCCTGGGTGTCCCTGACTCAAGAGCATGCAACTGCGCAACTTTGAGGGCCTTACTCGACAGGTCGATGCCTACCGCGTCCCCCCCGGCTCTGGCGATAGAGTCGGTCAATATGCCACCGCCGCAACCAATATCCAGCACCCGCTTGCCCTGGAACGAGGCCAAGCCGTCCATCCACGCCAGGCGCAAGGGGTTGATCTGGTGCAGAGGACGGAACTCGCTGTCCTTGTCCCACCAACGATGGGCTAACTCAGAAAATTTGGCCAGTTCGGCCGGATCAGCATTCAGGCTTGGATTCATTCCATGATTTTCGCAGATTACACACGCTGGCTTGGCCCGCGATACGTGCCATACAGACGCAAAAAAGCCTCCCGAGGGAGGCTTTTTTGACTGGCATTTAGCCGAGTCTTTATCTATGCAACGCCAAAATACTTCAGCGCGGCTCCAGATAAATTACTTGTTGCGCGTACCAACCACTTCGATTTCAACGCGGCGGTTCTTGGCGCGGCCTTCAGCAGTCTTGTTGTCTGCCACAGGTTGCTTCTCGCCCTTGCCTTCGGTGTAAACGCGGTTCTTTTCGATGCCGTTAGACACCAAGTACGCCTTCACGGCTTCGGAACGACGAACCGACAGCTTTTGGTTGTAGGCATCGCTGCCCACGGAGTCGGTGTGACCCACGGCAATGATCACTTCCAGGTTGATGCCCTTGACCTTGCTGACCAGATCGTCCAGCTTAGCCTTGCCTTCTGGCTTCAGTACAGACTTGTTGAAGTCAAAGAAGGCATCAGCAGCGTAGGTTACCTTTTCAGCAACCATAGGAGCTGGAACCACGGCAGCAGCAGGAGCTGGTGCGGGAGCAGCAGCAGGAGCTGGTGCGGGAGCAGCAGCAGGAGCTGGTGCCGCAGCAGGAACAATAGCGCCATCGCAGCCAGGAGCAGCCGTTGCAGGCGTCCAGTTGGCATCGCGCCAGCACAGTTCATTCGTGCCATTCTTCCAGACCAGCTCGTTCGTGCCGTTCTTCCAATTGTCAACAGACTGCGCACCAGCGGCGGTCACAAGCGCTGCGGAGGCAAACAACATCGCCACTTTGTTTAATTTCTTCATGGTTCTCCTCTGGGGGAAAAAGCTGCAGCAGCGCTGCAATAAGGGACGCCTGCAGTGACCATCACTGCAAACGTTCGTTGAATTGTGCCACACGCGTAAGGGGAAACGAGTAGGACAACAGGCTATCGCGAAGCCAGGCATGCGCGCACCGCGTATGTGTTGCTGCGTAGCGACAGTCACTTGGCCGTAAAATCCCATACTTCCTCTCGCACCACGTTTGCACTCCATGACCCAGTTCGCCAAAGAAACCCTGCCCATCAGTCTTGAAGAGGAAATGCGCCGGAGTTACCTCGACTACGCGATGAGTGTGATTGTGGGCCGTGCCCTGCCCGATGCACGCGATGGCCTCAAGCCCGTGCACCGCCGGGTATTGTTTGCCATGCATGAGCTGAACAACGACTGGAACCGCGCTTATAAGAAGTCGGCACGTATCGTCGGCGACGTGATTGGTAAGTACCACCCGCACGGTGACAGCGCGGTCTATGAAACCATCGTCCGCATGGCACAGGACTTTTCGCTGCGCCACATGCTGGTCGATGGCCAGGGTAATTTCGGCTCAGTGGACGGCGACAACGCGGCCGCCATGCGTTACACCGAAATCCGCATGTCCAAGATCGCCCACGAACTGCTGGCGGATCTGGACAAAGAAACGGTAGATTTCGGCCCCAACTACGATGGCAGCGAGCAAGAGCCGCTGGTCATGCCGGCCCGCTTCCCTAACTTATTAGTGAATGGCTCGTCTGGCATTGCCGTGGGTATGGCGACCAATATCCCGCCGCACAATTTGAATGAAGTGGTAGATGGCTGCCTGCACCTGCTGCGCAACCCGCAGGCCAGCGTGGACGAGCTGATGGAAATCATTCCTGCGCCCGACTTCCCTACCGCCGGCATCATTTACGGTATCAACGGCGTAAAAGACGGCTACCGCACCGGCCGTGGCCGCGTGGTGATGCGCGCCAAGTGCCACTTTGAAGATATCGATAAGGGCCAGCGCCAAGCCATCATCGTGGACGAGCTGCCCTACCAGTGCAATAAAAAAACCTTGCAAGAACGCATGGCTGAGCTGGTACACGAGAAGAAGATTGAAGGCATCAGCCACATCCAGGACGAGTCGGACAAGTCCGGTATGCGTCTGGTGATTGAGCTCAAACGCGGCGAAGTTCCTGAAGTTGTTTTAAACAACCTTTACAAACAGACACAACTTCAAGACACCTTCGGCATGAATATGGTGGCCTTGGTGAACGGGCAGCCCAAGCTGTGCAACCTGAAAGACCTGATCGAAGTCTTCCTGGAGCACCGCCGCGAAGTCGTCACCCGCCGCACCATCTTCAACCTGCGCAAAGCCCGCGAACGCGGCCATGTACTGGAAGGCTTGGCCGTCGCCCTGGCCAATATCGACGACTTCATTGCCATCATCCGCAATGCGCCTACGCCACCTGTAGCCAAGCTGGAGCTGATGGCCAAGCCATGGGACAGCAAACTGGTGCGTGAAATGCTGACTCGCACCCGCGCCGACGGCGGCATGGTGAATGTTGACGACTACCGCCCGGACGGCCTGGACAAAGAACTGGGTATGGGCAAGGACGGTCTGTACCGCCTGTCCGAAGTGCAAGCGCAAGAAATTTTGCAGATGCGCCTGCAGCGCCTGACCGGCCTAGAACAGGACAAGATCGTTGCCGAATACAAAGAGGTGATGTCCGAGATCGAAGACTTCCTGGACATTCTGGCCAAGCCAGAACGCGTGTCCGCCATCATTGGCGAAGAACTGACAGCGATCAAACTGGAATTTGGCCAAACCAAGATCGGCGCACGCCGCAGCCTGGTCGAGCACAGCTCATTCGACCTGAGCACCGAAGACCTGATTACCCCCACCGACATGGTCGTGACCCTGTCGCACAGCGGCTATATCAAGAGCCAACCGCTCTCTGAATACCGGGCGCAAAAGCGTGGTGGACGCGGCAAACAAGCCACTGCCACCAAAGAAGACGACTGGGTCGATCAGCTGTTCATCGCCAACACACACGACTACATCCTGTGCTTCTCGAACCGAGGCCGCCTGTACTGGCTCAAGGTCTGGGAAGTACCGCAGGGTTCGCGTGGTTCACGTGGCCGTCCCATCGTCAATATGTTCCCGCTGCAGGACGGAGAGAAGATCAACGTCGTACTGGCGCTGACCGGCGCCGCGCGCAAATTCCCCGCCGACCAATACGTCTTCATGTCCACCAGCATGGGCACGGTCAAGAAGACCCCGCTGGAAGATTTCAGCAACCCACGCAAGGCCGGCATCATTGCCGTGGACCTGGACCCGGGCGATTTCCTGATCGGCGCAGCGCTGACCGATGGCAAACACGATGTGATGCTGTTCAGCGACGGTGGCAAGGCCGTACGCTTTGACGAGAACGATGTGCGTCCCATGGGCCGCAATGCCCGCGGCGTGCGCGGCATGATGCTCGAAGAAGGCCAGACCGTCATCGCCATGCTGGTCGCCGAAGACGAGCAACAAAGTGTGCTGACCGCCACCCTGAACGGCTATGGCAAACGCACCAGCATCACCGAATACACCCGCCATGGCCGCGGCACCAAGGGCATGATTGCCATCCAGCAAAGCGAGCGCAACGGCCGTGTGGTCGCCGCGACGCTGGTGCATGCTGACGACGAAATCATGCTGATCACCGACAAGGGCGTGCTGGTGCGCACCCGCGTCAGCGAGATCCGCGAACTCGGCCGTGCCACCCAGGGCGTAACCCTGATCGGCCTGGACGAAGGCTCCAAGCTCAGCGGCCTCCAACGCATCGTCGAAAACGATGCGAATGTCGCGACTCCCGAAGCAGGCGAGGCAGATGCCGCCGGTGGTGGAGATGCGGCAGGCGACGAGACGCCCGAGGCATAAGCGCAGTCAACTATCAATTTAATAGCACCTCACGCATATTATTAAATGTGCGTTGGAGGCCTATTTAACCTGTAAATCGCATGACCCGCCCATTCAACTTTTCAGCCGGCCCTGCGGCCATCCCCGAGGAAGTATTGACCCAGGCCGCCGCCGAAATGCTGGATTGGCATGGCAGTGGCATGGGCGTGATGGAGATGAGCCACCGCGGCAAAGAGTTTTTGTCGATCTACGCGCAGACCAAGGCCGACTTCCGCGCGCTGATGGCGGTGCCACCCGAATTCAAGATCCTCTTCATGCAAGGTGGCGGCCTGGGCGAAAACGCCATCGTGCCGCTGAACCTGTCGCGTGGCGGCGCCGTCGATTGCGTGGTCACCGGCAGCTGGAGCCAGAAGTCGCAAAAAGAGGCCCGTAAATACGCCCAGGTACATATCGCCGCCAGCGGCGAAGCCCAGGGCTACACCAGCCTACCCACCCCTACCAGCTGGCAGCTCAACGCCGATGCCCAGTACGTGCACATCTGCAGCAATGAAACCATAGACGGCGTCGAATTCCATACCCTGCCTGACCTCCAGGCCCTGGGCAGCAAGGCCCCGCTGGTGGTGGACTTCTCGTCCCATGTGGCCTCGCGTCCCGTGGACTGGAGCAAGGTCGGCCTGGCCTTTGGCGGCGCCCAGAAGAACCTAGGCCCCGCAGGCCTGACCGTGGTGGTCGTGCGTGAAGACCTGCTAGGCCATGCACTGCCCATCTGCCCCAGCGCATTCAACTACGCGACCGTGGCCGAGAACCAGTCCATGTTCAACACCCCACCCACCTACGCCATTTATATGGCGGGCCTGGTATTCCAGTGGCTGAAGCGGCAGACCGAAAACGGCCTGCACGGCATCGAAGCCATGGAACAACGCAACATCGCCAAGGCCGAGCTGCTATACCGCAGCATCGACCAGTCACAGCTGTACTTCAACAAGGTAGACCCCAGCTGCCGCTCACGCATGAACGTGCCTTTCTTCCTGCGCGATGAAAGCCGCAACGATGCCTTCCTGGAAGGCGCCAAGGCACGCGGCTTGCTTCAGCTCAAAGGCCACAAATCGGTCGGCGGCATGCGCGCCAGCATCTACAACGCCATGCCGCTGGCCGGCGTGCAGGCGCTGGTGGACTATATGCACGCATTCGAGAAAGCCCAAGCCTGATCCATGACTGCCGCCACACCCGCTTCTGCCCCTCTGGACCTAGCCGATCTGCGCGTCAAGATTGACCAAATCGACCAGGAACTTCTGTCACTGCTGAACCGCCGGGCGCTGGTGGCCGAGCAGGTCGGTGAGGTCAAACGCCGCGAAGGCTCCCCCTTCTTCCGGCCCGACCGTGTGGCGCAGGTAATCGAAAAGATCCAGCACGCCAATACCGGCCCGCTGAAGAACACGCATGTGGCCGCCGTTTGGCGCGAAATCATGTCCGCCTGTCTGGCGCTCGAAGCACCGCAACGCGTCGCCGTGCTGGGCCCTGAAGGCACTTTCACCGAACAAGCCGCCATCGAATTCTTTGGCAGCGCCGCCGAGCTGCTGTACTGCGCCAACTTTGACGAAGTCTTCCACGCTACGGCCGCAGGCACTACCCAGTACGGCGTGGTGGCGATTGAAAACTCCACCGAAGGCATGGTTGCGCGCTCTCTCGACCTCTTCCTGCACTCCCCGGTACATGTCGTGGGTGAAGTCAGCCTGCTGGTACGCCACAACCTGCTGCGCCAGGTGAACTCGCGCGACGACATCGAAGTCGTCATGGCCCACCCCCAGGCTCTGGCCCAGTGCCAGGGCTGGCTAACCCAGCATCTGCCGCATGTCGAGCGTCGCGCGGTCTCCAGCAATGCAGAGGGTGCCCGCCTGGCCGCCGCCAACCCAACCTGGGCAGCCTTGGCGAGCGAGCGAGCCGCCTCCCAGTTTGGCCTGCATATCGTGTCCCATGCGGTGCAGGACGATGCGTACAACCGCACCCGCTTTGCCGTCATCTGCCTGCCCCAGACCCTGGCTACGCCGCCCGCGTCCGGCAAAGACTGCACCAGTTTGGTGGTGTCCGTGCCCAACAAGCCTGGCGCCATGCACGATTTACTGGTGCCGCTGAAGACCAATGGCGTATCCATGACGCGCTTCGAATCACGCCCAGCCCGCACCGGCCAATGGGACTACTATTTCTATATCGATCTGGACGGCCACCCCTCCCAGCCCCATGTCGCCAAAGCCTTGAAAGAATTGCACGCCCTGTGTGCGTTCTACAAGGTGCTGGGCACCTACCCCGTCGGTCCATAAGCGAGGCGCAACATGTTTGAACAACTGGGACTGATAGGCTGCGGCCTGATGGGCGGCTCATTTGCCCTGGCCATGAAAAAGGCCGGCCTGGTCCAGCGCGTGGTGGGTTACAGCAAGTCCCCCTCCACCACCAGCCGCGCCCGCCAACTGGGCGTGATCGACGTGGAAGCACCGTCTGCCCTGCTGGCCGTATCCGGTGCCGACATCGTCCTGCTGGCCGTACCAGTAGCCGCCACAGAAGCCACTTTCAAATCCATCAAGCATCTGATCACACCCAACACCCTCGTGATGGATGTGGGCTCAACCAAGCGCGATGTGGTGGATGCAGCGCGCCGCGCCTTGAAGGAGCAAGTCGGCTCCTTCGTCCCGGCGCACCCCATCACAGGCAAGGAAGTGTCGGGCGTGGAGTTTGCCGACCCCTATTTGTACAGCGGCAAAAACGTCATCCTCACGCCTATCGAACGCACCCTCACCAAGCAATTGGCCCGCGCCCACGAAGTCTGGACGGCGCTGGACTGCAATGTGCTGCAGATGTCGCCCGAGTCGCATGACGCCACGTTTGCTGCTGTCAGCCACCTGCCGCATCTGATCGCTTTCGCGATGATGCACGGCCTGGTGTCCCAAGCCCAGGGCCAGGAATACCTGGCACTGGCTGGCCCGGGCTTCCGTGACTTCACCCGCATTGCCGCATCGGATCCGCATATGTGGCGCGATATTCTGCTGGCCAACAAGGAAGAACTGCTGGCCCAGTCCCGCATCTTCCAGCGCACCCTGCAGACCATGGAAACCATGATCACCAACAACGACGCGGACGCGCTGGTCAGCATGCTGGAGCATGCCAGCGACAGCCGCGCCGACTGGAGCATGGCCTCCATGAAACAGAAAACCTGATGTTCGCAACCGCCTTCCTAGACCTCCCCCCACTGGACAGCGCCACCGGTACCGTCGTACTCCCTGGCTCCAAAAGCATCTCCAACCGGGTTCTGCTGCTAGCAGCACTCAGCGGCGGCACCACCCGGGTTCACGACCTGCTGGACTCGGACGACACCCGCGTCATGCTGGACGCGCTTGGCAAACTGGGCCGCGGCATCCGACACAGCGGCAATACGGTCGAAATCGACGGACTCGCCGGCCAACTCAGCGCCCGGCAGGCCGATCTGTTCATGGGTAACGCCGGTACCGCCATCCGGCCGCTGACAGCAGCACTGGCCGTGCTGGGTGGCAACTTCCGCCTGCACGGCGTGCCGCGCATGCACGAACGCCCGATTGGCGACCTGGTCGATGCACTGCGCCAACTAGGCTGCCAGATCGATTACACCGGCCAGGACGGCTACCCACCTCTGCGCATTGGCCAGCCCCAGTTACAACTGGGCGCGCCGATACGCGTGCGTGGCGATGTCTCCAGCCAGTTCCTGACTGCGCTGCTGATGGCGCTGCCCTTGGTCGCCCAGCAGAACGTGGTGATAGACGTGGTGGGCGAACTGATCTCCAAGCCCTACATCGAGATCACACTGAACCTGTTGACGCGCTTTGGCATCAACGTGCAACGCGAGGGCTGGTCCCGCTTTACCATCCCGGCCGGCAGCCGCTACCAATCGCCGGGCGACATCCATGTCGAGGCAGACGCCTCATCTGCTAGCTATTTCATAGCGCTTGGCGCAATTGCTGCCAGCGCTGGCGGCCGAATTCGCATTGAGGGTGTCGGCGCTGCATCGATCCAGGGCGATATCCGCTTTATCGACGCCGCGCAGCAAATGGGAGCGCAGATCACCAGTGGCCCCAACTGGCTGGAAGTCAGCCGTAGCAGTTGGCCACTGAAGGCCATTGAGCTGGACTGCAACCACATCCCCGACGCCGCCATGACCCTGGCCGTCATGGCGCTGTATGCCGACGGCACGACCACGCTGCGCAATATCGCCAGCTGGCGCGTCAAGGAAACCGATCGCATCGCTGCCATGGCGACCGAGTTGCGCAAACTCGGCGCCACCGTAGACGAAGGCGCGGACTACATCCGCATCACGCCACCCGCAACGGTTGCCGACTGGAAGGCCGCCAGCATCCATACCTACGATGACCATCGGGTGGCGATGTGCTTCTCGCTGGCCGCCTTCAACCCGGCGAAGCTGCCGGTGCGCATCGAAGACCCCAAGTGCGTGGCCAAAACCTTCCCCGACTACTTCGAGGCCATGCTGGCGCTGTCACAGACCGCCACAGCCCACATCCCGGTGGTTTGCATCGACGGGCCGACCGCCTCGGGCAAAGGCACGGTCGCAGCGGCTCTTGCCGCCAAGCTGGGTTACCACTTCCTGGATTCGGGCGCCATGTACCGCATCACCGCGCTGGCGGCTTTGCGTGCGGGGCTGAGCATCACCCCGGCCGACGAAGCTGCTATCGCCACCCTGGCCCAAACCCTGCCGGTTCGCTTTGACGCTGGCAAAGTATGGCTGGGCAAGGACGACGTCTCAGAGGCGATACGCACCGAAGAAGCCGGCATGAACGCGTCCAAAGTCTCGGCCCTGCCCTCGGTACGGCTCGCCCTGGTGGACCTGCAGCACAGTTTCCAGCGCTTGCCGGGCCTGGTTGCCGACGGGCGCGATATGGGTACGGTGATCTTTCCGCAGGCCCCGCTCAAGGTGTATCTCACCGCCACCGCCGCCCGGCGCGCCGAGCGGCGGCATAAGCAGTTGATTTCAAAGGGAATTTCAACTACACTCGAAGACCTTCGTGCTGATTTGGAAGCGCGCGACGCCCGGGACTCCTCCCGCAGCACCGCACCTCTCAAGCCAGCGCAAGACGCACTGCTACTGGACAACTCCGAAATGACCATCGAAACCTCGGTGGACCAGGTATTGGACTGGTGGCAGAGCAAACAACCGTTTCGGGCCGCCTGAAACGGTATTTTTAGGCCCACTTGGCCGCCACCGCGCCGCAGGCGTACTGGCTGAGTGGTTTTTAACCCTGTAACCCCGGTGGTCACACGACCGCCACACCGCCACGGCAGACCCCACGCAGGTGCAATCCCGCACCCGTATACCCCTGTTCCGTGGACTAGGAATCACATGTCAGAATCATTTGCAGACCTCTTCGCCGAATCGCTAACCCGCACGGAAACGCGCATTGGTGAAGTCGTCACCGCCGAAGTCATCCGTATCGAACACAGCTTCGTGGTTGTCAACGCTGGCCTCAAGTCCGAAGCCTACGTGCCGCTGGAAGAGTTCAAGACCGACAAGGGCGAAGTTGAAGTCCAAGTTGGCGAATTCATTTCGGTCGCCATCGTTGCCATCGAAAACGGCTACGGCGACACCATCGTCAGCCGCGACACCGCCAAGCGCCTGGCTTCCTGGATGTCCCTGGAGAAATCCCTGGAATCCGGCGAATTCGTCACCGGCACCACCTCCGGCAAGGTCAAGGGCGGCCTGACCGTTCTGGTCAACGGCATCCGCGCATTCCTGCCCGGTTCGCTGATCGACACCCGCCCCATCAAGGACTTGTCTCCCTACGAGAACAAGACCATGGAATTCAAGGTCATCAAGCTGGACCGCAAGCGCAACAACGTGGTGCTGTCGCGCCGTGCTGTGGTGGAAGCCTCCATGGGCGAAGAACGCGCCAAGCTGATGGAAACCCTGAAAGAAGGTTCCGTGGTGCACGGCGTGGTCAAGAACATCACCGAATACGGTGCGTTCGTGGACCTGGGCGGCATCGACGGCCTGCTGCACATCACCGACATGGCATGGCGCCGCGTTCGCCACCCATCCGAAGTGGTGCAAGCGGGTCAAGAAATCACCGCCAAGATCCTCAAGTTCGACACCGAAAAGAACCGCGTGTCCTTGGGTCTGAAACAAATGGGCGACGATCCATGGATGGGCGTGAACCGCCGCTACCCACAGTCGACCCGTCTATTCGGCAAGATCACCAACATCGCCGACTACGGTGCATTCGTGGAACTCGAACCCGGCATCGAAGGCCTGGTGCACGTTTCCGAAATGGACTGGACCAACAAGAACATCGCTCCCGCCAAGCTGGTTTCGCTGGGCGACGAAGTCGAAGTCATGGTTCTGGAAATCGACGAAGACAAACGCCGTATCAGCCTGGGCATGAAGCAGTGCAAGGCCAACCCATGGCAAGAATTCGCGCAAGACACCAAGCGTGGCGACCGCGTCAAGGGCCCGATCAAGTCGATCACCGACTTCGGCGTGTTCGTGGGCCTGGCTGCCGGTATCGACGGCCTGGTGCATTTGTCTGACCTGTCTTGGAACGAAACCGGCGAAGCCGCCGTGCGTAACTACAAGAAGGGCCAAGAAGTCGAAGCCATCGTGTTGGCCGTGGACGTGGACCGTGAACGCATCTCGCTGGGTATCAAACAGCTGGACAGCGATCCATTCACCACCTTCACCACCATCAACGACAAGGGTCAAACCGTTACCGGTAAGGTCAAAACCGTGGATGCCCGTGGCGCTGAAATCGACCTGGGTGAAGACATCATCGGTTACCTGCGCGCTTCCGAAATCAGCCGTGACCGCGTCGAAGACGCACGTAACGTGCTGAAAGAAGGCGACGAAGTTACCGCTGTGGTGGTCAATGTGGATCGCAAGACCCGCAACATCCAGCTGTCCATCAAGGCCAAGGACGCTGCCGACCAAGGCGAAGCCATGGCTGCTCTGAGCCAAGCTTCTGCACGTGAAAACGCCGGCACCACCAGCCTGGGCGCCCTGCTGCGCGCCAAGCTGGACAACAACAATTAATTTGTTGCTGATATAGCCTAGTGCCACAAGCCGATCCGACTCGCAGGGGCGAGCGGGTCGGCTTGTTTCACTCTTGAGCAGGACTTATGCAATGCCTTCTACGGCCGACCTATCGAGGGCATTGCATAACTCCGACTAACGTCCTTTTCCATGACCCGATCCGACCTTGTTGAAGAACTGGCCGCCCGTTTCAGCCAACTCACCCATCGCGATGCAGAGCATGCTGTCAAGACCATCCTGGATGCAGTCAGCGATGCCTTGGTGCGCGGGCACCGGGTCGAGATCCGTGGCTTTGGCAGCTTCTCCATCAACCGCCGGGCACCGCGCATAGGCCGCAACCCCCGCAATGGCGAGAGCGTCTCCATTCCCGAAAAGCGCGTGCCCCATTTCAAACCCGGCAAGGCTCTGCGCGAGGCAGTAGACCTGCGCACTGCAGAACTGGAAGCCCGAGACCGGCGCGAAGCCCGGGATTGACGGGCGCAGATCGCTAGAATGTTCTGAAGAGGAAGGACTCCCATGAAGAACCTGGCCAGGCTGCTTAAGTGGTTACTTAAAGCAGCCATTTTTTTTACCCTGTTTGCGTTTGCCCTGAATAACCAGCAAGACGCCACCGTGCATTTCTTCTTCGGTACGCAATGGCGCGCCCCCATGGTGCTACTGGTGCTGAGCGCCTTTGCCGCAGGCCTGGCGCTGGGCATACTGGGTATGGTGCCGCGTTGGTGGAAACACCGCGTCGTCGCCAAGAAGGCACAGCAGCCCCAACCGCCCCTGCCCACCAGCACAGCGACCGAAACCTCCCGTACGGAACCCTCATCCCCACCCCATGGACTTTGATCTCAGCTGGATATTGCTTGGCTTTCCGATTGCGTTTGTACTGGGCTGGCTTGCCTCTCGGTTCGACTTTCGGCAGCTACGGGTAGAAAACCGACTCGCCCCCAAAGCCTATTTCAAGGGCCTGAACTACCTGCTCAATGAGCAACAGGACCAGGCTATCGACGCCTTCATCGAAGCCGTTCAAAAGGACCCCGACACCTCCGAACTGCACTTCGCGCTGGGCAACCTGTTTCGCCGACGTGGCGAATACGAGCGTGCCGTGCGGGTGCACGAACATCTGCTGTCGCGCGGCGACCTGAGCGCCGCCGACCGCGACCGCGCCCAGCACGCACTGGCGCTGGATTTCCTCAAAGCTGGCTTGCTGGACCGGGCCGAGACCGCGCTGCGCAAGCTGGAAGGCACCGATTTCGAAGCCCGCAGCCGCCTGGCCTTGCTGGCGATCTACGAGCGCTCACGCGACTGGGCCGACGCTTCCGAAATCGCTCATAAGCTAGAAACCGCTGGCCAGGGCAGCTTCAGCGGTCGCCAATCGCACTACCTGTGCGAACAGGCCGCGGCCCAGCCCGAGGCTGCCCAGGGTTTGCTGGAAAAAGCAATCGCCATCGCCCCCCAAGCCGCCCGCCCGCGCATCGACCTGGCCATCCTGCAACACCAGGCAGGCCAGTTGGATGAAGCCTTCAAAACCCTTCGAGCGCTTTCCGAATCTGCGCCAGCAGCTATACCTTTGGTAGCAGAAAGAATTGCCACCATCGCCGCCGCCGCCGGGCTCACCGACCCGGCCCTTGCGCTGCTCGAGACCAGCTACGCCCAAAGCGCCTCGCTGGACGTGTTGCAGGCCATTCTGGGCCTGCAAGTGCGCTCCGGCACGCCGATGACCGAGGTGCGCATGCGCTACCTGAAGCACTTGGAGCGCGAACAGTCACTGGTCGCTGTCGCACGCTGGATTGCAGGGGAAAAGCTGGAGCACGAAGAGTTTCATCCACAGATCCAGCGCGCCCTGGACCACGCCGCCAGCCCCATGAAACGCTATCGTTGTGCTGCCTGCGGTTTTGAGGCGAAACAGCATTTCTGGCAATGCCCCGGCTGCCAGGCCTGGGATAGTTATCCAGCAAGGCGCGTGGAAGAGCTGTAAACAAAACAATATGACCAAACTCTTGACACTTTCCCGTGAAAAAATCTCCCAGGCACAAGTGCTGGTCGTGGGCGACGCCATGCTGGACCGCTACTGGTACGGCGCAGTAGACCGTATCAGCCCTGAAGCACCGGTACCTGTGGTGCGGGTCACGCGCGAAGAAGAGCGCGTGGGCGGTGCTGCCAACGTGGCCTCCAACATCGTTAGCCTGGGCGCACAGTCCTCGCTGCTCACCGTAGTGGGTGACGACGAGGCCAGCCACAGGCTGGAAGCGCTGGTGGCAAAGACCGGCATCCGAACCCATTTCGGCCGCGACCCGCAGCTGCAAACCACGGTCAAGCTGCGCGTCATCGGCCGCCAGCAGCAGCTGATACGGGTGGACTTTGAAAACACCCCAAAAAGCGAAATCCTGGCCTCGCAGTCCGCCAGCTTTGCCACCCTGCTGCCGACCCACCAGGCGGTGCTGTTTTCCGACTACGGCAAGGGTGGCCTGGCCCATGTGGGCGACATGATTGCGCTGGCGCGCACGCAGGGTAAAAGCATTCTGATCGACCCCAAGGGTTCGGACTACTCCCGCTACAGCCAGGCCACGGTGATTACCCCCAACCGCGCCGAGCTGCAACAGGTGGTGGGCAGCTGGAACAGCGAGGAAGAGCTGCGCACCAAGTCGCAGAATCTGCGCCAGCAGCTGCAGCTGGAGGCCTTGCTGGTCACGCGCAGCGAAGAAGGCATGACGCTGTACGATGATCAAGGCGAGCTGCACGTGAGTGCCCAGGCCCGCGAGGTATTCGACGTGACCGGCGCCGGCGACACCGTGATCGCCACCCTGGCGGCCCTGGTCGCGGCCGGCCTGAGCCTGCGCGAAGCCATGCCCCTGGCCAACCGCGCTGGCGGCGTGGTCGTAGGCAAATTCGGCACCGCCACCGTCAGCTACGACGAACTTTTTTCCGCCGTTTAAGAGGATTCCCACCATGACCCGCATCGTCGTTACCGGAGCCGCCGGCTTCATCGGCAGCAACATCGTCAAAGGCCTGAATGCACGTGGCATCACCGACATCATCGCGGTAGATGACCTGACGCAGGGTGACAAATACCGCAACCTGGCCGACCTGCAGATTGCCGACTACGTGGATGCCGACACCTTCTACTCCCGCTTCGCCCAGGAGGCCTATGGCCGCGTGGATACGGTATTCCATGAAGGCGCTTGCAGCGACACCATGGAGATGAACGGCAAGTACATGATGGACAACAACTACCGTGTGTCCTGCGACCTGTTTGCGGCCTGCCAGGCGCAAGGCACACGTCTGCTGTACGCCTCTTCGGCGGCCACCTATGGCGGCTCGGCTTCCTTCATCGAAACGCCGGAGTTCGAACGTCCGTTGAATGTGTACGGCTACTCCAAGCTCCTGTTTGACCAGCGCATGCGTCTGGCCTGCGACCCGGATTTCAAACGCTCGCACAGCCAGGTGGTGGGCTTTCGCTACTTCAACGTCTATGGCCCGCGCGAGCAGCACAAGGGCCGCATGGCCAGCGTTGCCTTCCACCAGTTCAACCAGTTCCAGGCAGACGGCAAGGTCAAGCTGTTTGGCGAGTATGGCGGCTACGCACCTGGCGCCCAGCTGCGCGACTTTGTGTTCATCGACGATGTGGTGGCCGTCAACCTGTGGTTCTTCGACCACCCGGACCAGTCGGGCATCTTCAACCTGGGCACCGGCAAGGCCCAGCCCTTCAACGACGTGGCCCACGCCGTCATCAATGCCCTGCGCGCCCATGGCCAGCAGCCGGCACTCAGCCTGGCCGACGCGGTGACTGGCGGCCAGCTGGAATACGTGGCCTTCCCAGACGCCTTGCGCGGCAAGTACCAGTGCTATACCCAGGCCGACCTCACAGCGCTGCGCAGCACCGGCTGCGACCACGTGTTTGCCGATGTGCACACTGGCGTTACACGCTACGTGCAAAGCCTGCTGCAAGCCTGAGCCCATGTACGCGGCGTCAGTCCCAGTATTTCAGCGTTATCTGGGCCAGCTGGCCCAGATGCTGGAGCGGGCCGAAACTTCGGGGCTGGACCCGCAGCCTTTGCTGCAGGCGCGGCTGGCGCCCGACATGCTGCCCCTGTCGCTGCAGGTTGAAATCGCCACCAACTTCGCCGTGCGAGCCTGCGCCCCGTTGGCAGGGCTGGAAGTGCCGCCGTTCGGCGAACCCGGCCACTCGTTTGCCGCGCTGCACGCACGGATTACCCGGGCCCAGCAGTTTCTGGCGGCGTTGAGCCCAGAGCAACTGGCCGACAGCGCCCAGCGCATCTGCACCGACCAGGCCGGCCAAGCCACGCTGGCGCTGCCCGGCGAGATTTTTCTATCGCAGTACGCGTTGCCTAATTTCTTCTTCCACCTGAGCAGTGCCTACGCCCTGCTGCGCCAGCAAGGCGTGCCGCTGGGCAAGGCGGATTTCGATGGCTGGCACGTGTACTGAACCACGCTAGCACGCAGATCAGGACATGAACATCCCGCCGTCCACATTGACGGTCTGGCCCGTGATGTAAGCCGCATCGTCCGAGGCAAAGAAACTGACCAGTCCAGCCACATCTTCCCCCGTGCCCGCGCGGCCCATGGGGATGGCCGCTACCCACTCGGCCATCAGCTCACCGGGCTGGTAGTCGCCCATCAGCTTGCCCCAGGCCGCATCGTTGTAGGCCCACATATCGGTGGTGATGATGCCTGGGCAGAAAGCGTTGACCGTGATGCCCGTCTTGGCCAGTTCCTTGGCCAGGCTCTGGGTGATGCCCACCACACCAAACTTGCTGGCAGCGTAGTGCGGGGTGAAGATAAAGCCTTGGCGCGCCTGGCCCGAGGCCGTATTGATCAAGCGCCCCTTCTTGCCCGCAGCACGCATGCGTACCGCAGCTTCTTGGCAGCAAAGAAACACGCCCTTGGTGTTCACGGCCATGACCTTGTCCCACTCGGCTTCGGTCAAGTCCTCCAACCGGGCCACCGTGATGACACCGGCGTTCTGTACAGAAACATCCACCTCACCCAGCTCGCGCGCCACCTGTTCGTACATAGCCTTGACCTGCACCTTGTCCGTGACATCCAGCACCACGGAAATGGCTTGGGCACCGGCATCCCGCAAGGCTTGGCCAGTTTCGTGCACCAGGGCCTCATTCGCGGCCACGCAGATGCGCGCACCCTCGCGGGCAAAGCGCTCGGCAATACTCTTGCCTATGCCCCGGCTACCGCCGGTTACAACCACCACTTTGTCTTGGAATCTAAGGGACATATCCAGCCCCTACCAGCAGACAAAACCGCCGTCGACGATCAGGTCCACACCGGTGCAGAACGAGGCCGCCTTGCTGGACAGGAACACTGCGGGGCCGACCATTTCGTCCACCGTAGCCATGCGGCCCAGGGGCGTGTCGCGCTCAAAAATCTTGCACTGCTCGGCCACTTCGGGTCGGGCATTCATGGGTGTCATGGTGTAGCCGGGGCTGATGCTGTTGACACGCAAGCCGCGGTCGCTCCACTCCATGGCCAAGCTCTTGCTGAGATGGATCACCGCCGCCTTGGAGCTGTTGTAGTGCGCCTGCAGCAACCCCCGATTCACGATGCTGCCCGACATGGACGCAATATTGACGATGCTGCCCCGGCGGCGTGGCAGCATCACGCGCGCCTGGGCCTGGCAGGACAAGAACACGCCTTCCACGTTGATTTGCATCATGCGCTGCCACTGCTCTATGGGCATGTCCTCTGCCGCCGTCGCGTTGGCGATGCCAGCGCAATTGACCGCCACCGTCAGCACGCCCAGATCCTTCTCGGTGGCAGCCACGGCTGCCTGCACATCTTCGGCCCGCGTGACATTCCCTTCCAGCGCCAGCGCGCGCCGACCCAAAGCTTGGATGCGTTCCACTGTAGAGGACAAGCCGGCACTACCCGCCAAATCCAGGCAGGCCACGTCCGCGCCCGCTTCAGCCAGCCCGACCGCGATACGCTGGCCAATGCCGCTCCCCGCTCCCGTAACAAAAGCCACATCGCCGCGCAATTCAAACAAGTCCATACATGCTCCTGTGCAGTATTGCCGGCTCTATGGTCGGCAAGGTTCTAAGGTCGATCCAGCAGTTGCTGGGCCGTGTGTAAATCGGTGATCAAAGTAGTCAGCCAGCCGCCACGCAGGGCAGCGCGTATGGCTTCGAATTTGCGCGCACCACCGGCCACGCCGATGCGGCGTCGCGTGCGGCGAATTTGGTCTATGCCTATGCCCAGTACACGCTCGCCAAACGGCGTGGTCACGTGCTTACCATCGGCATCAAAAAACTGCATGCAGACATCGCCCACGGCGCCTGCATCGCGCAGATCGGCCAGGTCCTGCTCGGTAAATACATTGCCGCTCTCACGCAACATGCGCGACGGCGGAATGGCGCCTATGCCCAGCAACAGGGCCGACAAATCGTCGAAACGCTCCAGGGCCTGGCGGCAGGTTGGGTCGCTCAGCATGGCGTTCTTGGCTTCCACGGTGCTGACCACGCCGGGCGCATTCATGAAGATGGCCTCGGCCTTGGACAGCTGCGCCAGCCGCTCCGTCAACCGGGTGGCAAATACCTGCGCCCCCGCAAAGCCCACACCGCCCAGCACCTGCACGATGCTGCGCGTATGGCCTGGACCGGCAGGCCGCATCACGTTGACGGCTGCCAGCAAACTGGAACTCCAGGACGACACGCCGATAGCGCCAAAGGTCGGCACCATCAGCTCCAGATAGCGGGCAGTGGGGCCGGCCAGGGCCAGATTGGTACGCTCGTCATCCAGCACATCGGCTTCCTCGGCCTCGACCACGATGACTTCGTCTAAGCCGTAGTGCGTTTCCAGCCGCTCTTCCAGGTCGGCATGCACGCCCTCGGGCACATGAACGGTGATGCGCACAATACCCAGCTCCTCGGCCTGCTTGAGCAGGCGCGACACCCGCGTCTGCGACAGGCCGAGCTGCTCTGCTATGCGCGGCTGCCCGATGCCGCGTTGGTAGTACATGCTAGCGATCCGGGTGATGAGACGCTGCAGGTCGTGGGAGCCATATTGATGTTTTGCCATGGCGCGGATTATCACTACGGCTCTTAAGAGACCGCCAGCTCCATAACCCGGGAGGGCGTAGCTTCCTCACGCGTCAAAACGCCCTGGTTCTCGCCCCGCGCCAGCACCACCACACGGTGCGCCAGGCCCAGCACTTCATCCAGATCCGAGCTGACCACCACCACGGCCATGCCTGCCCGCGCCAGCTCGGCGATCACCTCGTAGATGGCGGCGCGTGCGCCCACGTCGATACCGCGAGTGGGCTCGTCCAAAATGATGATCTTGGGGTCGTGCGCCACCCATTTGGCGATCACCACCTTTTGCTGATTGCCGCCCGACATGCTGCTGGCCGGCAACTTGGGCTGGCCCTTCACGCCCAGGCGCTGGATCAGCTTGCGTGCGAACTCTGCGGTACGTGCGGGTTGCAACCAGCCGCTGGGTGCCACGCGGTCCAGGTTGTTGTACAGCAAGTTGTCCTCGATGCTGTGGGGCAGCACCAGACCCAAGGCCTTGCGGTCGTCGGGTACCAGCACCAGATGGGCACGTATGGCGTCCATCGGGCTTCGCATCACGATGGGCTTGCCGTCGACTTCTATGCTGCCCTGGGCGATGGGGTCTATACCCACCACGGCCCGCATCAGCTCGGTACGGCCCGCGCCCACGATGCCGGCAAAGCCCAGCACCTCACCGGCACGCACTTCAAACGATATGTTCTTGAACCGGCCATTCGGTGCATGCAGATTGCGCACCGCCAGCGCCACGGGCGCATCCGGTCCAGGTGCTGGAATGGAAGGAAACAGCCGGTCCACACTGCGCCCCACCATGTCGCGCACCAGCTGCGCGGTAGGTACCTGTGCCGTAGCATGGGTGGCGACCTGCACCCCATCGCGCAACACCAGGATGCGGTCGGCAATGCGCGCAATCTCGGCCAGCCGGTGGCTGACATAAATGAAGGAGACACCTTCTGCCTTCAGGCGATGGATCTGCTCGAACAGGCGGTCGGTTTCCTTGTCGCCCAGCGCGGCCGTGGGTTCGTCCAGAATCAGCAGCTTGGCGTTCAGGGTCAGCGCCTTGGCAATCTCCACCTGCTGCTGTGCGGCCACGCTCAGCGTGCCGACTTTTTGGGTGGCGGGTACATCCAAGCCCAGGCGCTGCAGCTGCACTTGGGCGCGCTGGACCATACCGTCGCGGTCGATGCGCCCGCCCTTCATGGGCAGGCGACCGACAAAAATATTCTCCGCAATCGTCAACTCGGGCAGCAGGCGCATTTCCTGGTGGATCAGGCCAATGCCCACATGCAGCGCATCCACAGGTGCCTGCGGCGCATAGGCCTGGCCTTGCCAGAACATGCTGCCGCCCGCGTCCGGTTGCACCACCCCGGCGATCACCGAGGACAGCGTGGACTTGCCTGCGCCGTTCTCTCCCAGCAAGGCCAGCAACTCGCCGGGCCGCACCTGCAGATTCACCCCGCGCAACACAGTGGTCGGGCCATAGGTTTTGCCAATGTTGCGCAGGACCAGGCCGGTAGAGGTATCGACGGAGGTGTCTGCTGAAGACGCAAAGGTGCTCATGGGTGTACCAGGGGGGAATAAATGCACGGTGGGCGCCAGGCCCCGTCCGAGGACGAGAGCCCAGCGTGCCCGCCTGATTAAGGATGTGCCTTCAGGAACTCTTCCACATTGGCTTGCGTGGTGACCTTGGCGTCGGTAGGTTGGTCCTTGGGCACGGCCTTGCCTGCGATCAGGCTGGTGGCGGCATCCACCGCCATGCGGCCCATGTTGAAGGTCTGCTGCGTGGCCGTGGCATCCAGCGAGCCGCTTTGCACGGCCTTCAGGCCACCCACATCACCGTCAAAACCGACGACCCAGATCTTTTGCGGCAGCTTAGCCAGCTTGACCGCTTGCGATGCACCCAGGGCAATGCCATCGGCCTGGCCCAGGATGACATTGATGGACGGGTCGCGCTGCAGCATGTCCTGGGCGATCTTGGCACCTTCATCGGCCGACCAGCGCTCGGTCCACTGCTCCTGCTTGACCTTCAGGCCGCATTTGTCCAGGCCCTGCTTGAAGCCCTTGGTGCGGTCCACTTCCGGCGTGGTGCCGCGCTGGCCGTGGATCATCACCACCGTGCCCTTGCCACCGGTCTTGTCGCAGACCATTTCGCCCAGTGCCTTGGTGGCGGCAACCGACTGGCCGTAGATGAAGGTGTCGCCAGGCGCGCCTTCGGCGTTGCGGTCCACGTTGATGACCGGGATGCCCGCAGCGCGCGCGGCCTTCACCGGCACGGTGGCGGCGGTGGCACCGGCGGGAATGTAGATCAACGCATCAATCTTTTGCGTGATCAGATCCTGGATCTGGTTCACCTGGGTGGTGGCGTCGCCCTTGGCGTCCACGGTGATGACCTTGTAACCCTTTTCCTTGCCGTAGGTTTCGACAGACTGCTTGATCATGTTGAAGAACTCTGCCTGCAGATTGGCCACGGCCAGGCCGATCTTCTTTTCTTGCGCAAAAGCGGCGTTGGATGCGACAAGGGATGCGGCCACACCGGCGGCGATGGCGATTTGCTTGAACTTAAACATGTTTGCTCCTAAATGATGTATTTGTAATTGCGGTCGGTTCCATCACGGCGCCACCAGACCATGCGGCGTCGGCTCAAGGGTTGAAAGGTGTATGAATGGCGTTGGGCGGTAGGTCCTCCTCTGTGCGGCGCTAGCCAATGCGGCGTTTGTTGGAATCCACCGCCACCGCCAGGACAATCACCCCGCCGATGACCACTTGCTGCACGAAGGGCGATACGCCCAGCAGGTTCAAGCCGTTGCGCAGCACCCCGATGGTCAGCACGCCCATCAGCGTGCCCCAGATGGTGCCCACACCGCCGGACAAACTGGCGCCGCCAATCACCACGGCCGCAATCGTGTCCAGCTCGTAACCCAGGCCGCCGCTGGGCTGGGACGAATCCAGCCGCGTGGACATCACCGCTCCGGCCAGACCGGCCAGCAGGCCGCATACGGTATAGACCGCCAACGTCACCTTGCGCACCGGAATACCGGCCAGCCGCGCCACCTCGGCGCTGCCGCCAATCGCATACAGGGACCGCCCGGCGGCGCGGTATTTCATGAAGATGGCAGCCGCAATGGTCAACACGATGAACAGCCCCACCGTGATCGACAAAAAGCCGAAGTAGCGGTTGATCGACATGGCCGAGAACCAGTCGGGGTAGCCCACGATCTGCGAGCCGTCGGTCACCATGTTCGCCAGGCCACGGCAGATGGACATGGTGGCCAGCGTGGCGATAAAAGCCGGCAGGCGTGCATGGGTGATCAGCAGGCCCGAGCCCAACCCGCAAATCGCGCCCATGCCCAGCGCCGCCAGGATGGCAATCGGCATGGGTATGCCCACCACGTTCGACAACCAGCCCATCACCATCATCGACAAGGCCAGCACCGAGCCCACCGACAGGTCGATGCCGCCGATCACGATCACCGCCGTCATGCCCAGCGCCATGATGCCCAGCACCGTCAGCTGGTCCAGCACATTCAGCAGGTTACGGAAGGAGAAAAACGTGTCCGTTGCCAGCGACAACGCCACGCACAGCACCAGCAGACTCAGCTCAGGGCCGTGGTCCACCAGCGTGCGCGCCCAATGGACACGGTGCTGCGGTGCGACGGTCGGGCGGGCCTTGTCAGGGCCGGCCGGGTTAGAAAGATCAATAGCCAAGATGCCTCCGGAAGATGGGCGTGAAATTGTGAAAGCCTGGGTTCAGCCGCGCAGCCGTGCACGCGCCACCGCATGCGACCAGTTGCGCCGGTTGGCCACCACCTCGGCCGCGGCCAGGGTGGACGGCACATCGTTTTGCGCGCGGGCCAGGGCCTTCAAGCCCGCCCAGTCCCACACGCCCGCCTGCAGCCCGGCCAGATGCGCCACGCCCAGGGCCGAGAGCTCGGGATCGGCACACTGCACTACCGGACGGGATATATAGCCGGCCAACATGTCCAGCAAACGCGGATTACGCGAAGGGCCGCCGTCCAGATACAGCTTGCGCATGCCGGGCACGCTCTGGTCCATGGCATCGAGCACATCCGCCACCTGGTGCGCAATGGATTCCAACCCGGCCGCCAGCAGTGTGGATTTACCGGCGCTCAGCGTCAGGCCACTGACCAGGCCCACCGCCTGCGTATCCCACCAGGGCGCCCCCAGGCCGTTGAAGCCGGGCACCAGGCAGACGCCCTTGCTGGCACTGCGGCTGGCCAACTCCACCGCATCGTCCAGTGGCATCTCGAACAGGTCCGCCAGCCAGCGCAGCGTGGCGCCAGCGGCGCGGATATTGCCCTCCAGAGCCTGCACCGGGCCCTGGCCTGCATCCCATGCAATGGTGAGGCACATACCAGGGTGGTGCGCCACGCCGCTGGGCGCCAGCGCCATCACCGACGAACCGGTGCCCAGCGTGGCCTTGACCTGCCCGGGCTCAAATCCACCGTGCGCAAACAGGGCCGAATGCGAATCGGCCATGACCGACAACACCGGCACGCCTTCCAGCGCCGGGTGCAGCTTATCCGCCATGGCAAACGCCCCGCGAGACGCATGGACACGCGGTAGCAACTGGCGTGGAATGCCGAACAGCGCCAGCAAATCTGCATCCCAGTCGCCGGTATGCACGTTCAGCAGCTGGGTGCGAGATGCATTGCCCACCTCGGTCACAAAGTCCGCGCCCAGGCGTCCCAACAAATAGGCGTCCACCGTGCCGGCGCACCAGTTGCCCGAGCGGGCCTGCTCGCGCTGCGGGTCAAACTCATCCAGCAGCCAGGCCAGCTTGAGTGCGGAGAACATCGGGTCCAGCGGCAGGCCGGAGCGTTCGCGCACCATTTTTTCGACCGCATCGGTGCTCAAACGGTCGCGCAGTGCCACCGTGCGCTGGTCTTGCCAGCTCAGCAACGGGGTCACGGCCCGGCCATCGCTGCGCTGCCAGATCAGTGCCGACTCGCGCTGCGTGCTGATGCCCACACCGGCCACCTGCACGCCGGGAACGCCGGAAACTTGGGCCAGGCAGGCATGTACCGCCTGCAGCACGCTCTGCCAGATTTCCTCGGCGTCCTGCTCCACCCAGCCGGGTAGCGGCAGGTATTCCGACAAGGGCGCGGTCGCCTTTGCCACCATGCGGCCGGCTGCATCCACCAAGATGCATTTGGTGGCGCTGGTGCCCTGGTCGATCGCCAAAATATGCGCAGCCATATATCAACCTTTATCAGCCTTTGTGTGCAGCCACCAAAGCCCGGGCTTGCGTAGCAATGCCCTCGGCGGTCAGGCCAAAGTGCTGCAACAGGAAGCTGGTGCTGCCCGTGGGCGCAAAGCCCGGCACGCCCATGATGCGCACCGGCACCGGGTGGTTCTGCACCACCAGCTCGGCCACGGCGCCCCCCAGGCCGCCATGCACAATGCCCTCTTCCACCGTCACGATGGCGCCGGTTTCGCGGGCGGCACACAGCACGGCTTCGTTGTCCAGCGGCTTGACCGACGACGCATTGATCACCCGCGCCGTAATGCCTTCACGGCCCAGCTGCTCTGCGGCTTCCAGCGCGCGCGAGACCATGGTACCGATGGCGATCAGGGTCACGTCCTTGCCTTCATGCAAGGTGGCGGATTTGCCCAGCACGAAGTCCTGCCCGTCCGGCATCACCGCCGGTACCTTGTAGCGGCCGATGCGCAGGAAGGCCGGGCCGCCCGAAGCGACGAACCAGCGCAGGGCAGCCCGCGTTTCCGCCGGATCGGCCGGCACGATCACCGGCAGGTCGCCGATGGCACGTATCCAGGCCAAATCTTCGATGGAGTGGTGGGTAGGGCCCAGCTCGCCGTAGGCCATGCCGGGGCTCATGCCGCACAGCGCCACGGGAAAGTTGCTGTACGCCACGTCGGCCTTGATCTGCTCCAGCGCACGGCCGGTCAGGAACGGAGACGCTGCGCATACGAATGGCAGAAAGCCGCCATTGGCCAGGCCTGCGGCCACGCCCACCATGTTCTGCTCGGCAATGCCGACGTTGACCAGTCGGTCCGGAAACTCCTTCTTGAAAGCCCCCAGGTTGCTGGAGCCCACCGAGTCGTTGCACACGGCGACGATACGTTTGTCGGTGCGCGCCAGGGCCGCCAGCTCTTCGGCAAAGGCCACACGGCAATCGAATGTGCCGGCGACGCTGTTGTCTTCTTTACTCATTGATCCAACTCCTGCAAGGCTGCTTCATATTGCGCTGTGCTGGGCACTTTGTGGTGCCATTCCACGCCGTTCTCCATGAAGGAGACGCCCTTGCCCTTGATGGTGTTGGCGATAACGAAACGCGGTTGCCCGGGGTGCGGGGCGGTCAGGGCGGCCAGCAGCTCGGCATGGTTGTGGCCGTCTACCGTCACCACATCCCAGCCAAAGGCACGCCATTTATCGGCCAGCGGCTCCAGCTCGTTGGTGTCGGCCGTGGTTGCGCCCTGCTGCAGGCGGTTGCGGTCCACCACGGCGGTCAGCGAACCCAGACCTCGGTGGGCGGCACACATGGCGGCTTCCCAGTTGCTGCCCTCCTGCAGCTCACCGTCGCCCAAGATGACGTAGGTACGCCAATCCTGCTTGGCAATCTGCGCTGCGCTGGCGCAGCCCACCGCCACCGGCAGGCCGTGGCCCAGCGGGCCGGTATTGGTTTCGACGCCGGGGATTTTTTGCCGGTTTGGATGGCCATTCAACGGCGACAGATTGGCCATGAAATGCTGCAAACGGTCGGGCGAGAAAAAGCCGCAGGCCGCCAGCGTGGAATACAAAGCCGCCGCGCAGTGGCCCTTGCTCAGGATGAAACGGTCGCGCTCGGCCCACTGGGGCAGTGCCGGGGCGATGCGCAGCACGGCCTCGAACAAGGTGGTCAGCACATCGGTCACCGAGAAGTCCCCGCCAATATGGCCCAGGCCGGCGCCATGGATCATGTGCAGCACCTGGCGGCGCGTGGCGCGGCTGGCCTCGGCCAGCAAAAGTGCCTGCTGCGCGGGCGAAGCCGCCGCCGCAAAGCGCGCGCGCCGAGCCTGCCAGGCTTCAAGAGAAGAATGGTCCACGACAAGCGCTTGCGCTGGACCCTGGTTTGACTGTTCTTGCATATTTATTCATGTGTGAATTTATAGTTTTAATTGTAGAAAGGATTTGGAATGCAGGTATCAGGGTTTTCACCCGGAGGCCGGCAGATCATGGCAATCCAGCATCCCAACCAGGCGCATGCGGCACTACAGTGGCAACTCCGCAGACTTGTATTCCCACCCTGAACGCTATGTAATCTGTAGCTGCTAGCGCAGGTACTATCTGCGCTAGCAGCCCATTTGATTCACAACCCGAGAGGTCTCGCAATGGATACGTTCACCCCCCTGGCCAGCATCCTGGCCGTGCTGTTCATCGGCGTAATCAGCCCCGGCCCCAGCTTTGTGCTGGTGGCCCGCACGGCGATTGGCAACTCGCGCGCGGCCGGGGTGGCGTCGGCACTGGGCATGGCGGCTGGGGCCTGTGTGCTGTGCATCGTGGCGCTGCTGGGACTCCATGCGGTGCTGCAGCAGGTGCCGCTGGCTTATTGGGGACTGAAGCTGGCGGGCGGCATTTATCTGCTGTACCTGGCCTACAAGATCTGGCAAGGCGCCAAGACGCCGCTGGTGCTGGCGGATGGCGCGCCACCCAGCGCTGCCGGCTGGCTGCGGCACTTTGTGATTGGCGCCGGCACCATGGTCAGCAACCCCAAGGCAGCGGTGGTCTACGGCGTTATCTTCGCGGCCCTGCTGCCGGCGACGCCCTCCGCAGCGCTGAGCCTGGCGCTGCCGCCCAGCGTGTTCGTGCTGGAAGGCAGCTGGTATGTGCTGGTGGCGCTGGCCCTGTCGTCGGCACGGCCAAGGCAAACCTATCTACAGGCCAAGACGACCATAGACCGGGCCACAGGCGCAGTGCTGGGCCTGCTGGGAATCAAACTGCTGCTGTCATCGCGTTAAAGCCGGTTGCTATTAAATAAATAGCTGCCTGCGCACGATCTATCTGCGGGAGCAGCCTATTTTCTTTGAGAATCGGCTAAGCCAGCGCCGCAGGATTCACGCACCACCAGCGGCATCAACGCGTCGGGCACGATGGTGCGTACCGGGGTTTCATTGCGCAGCAGGGCCACCAGCATGGCCATGGCGTCACGGCCCAGGCCCATGGTGTCGGTACGCACCGTGGTCAGCGGAGGGCTGGCAAACTCAGCCATGGGAATATCGTCGTAGCCCACGACGGCCACGTCCTGCGGTACACGCAGGCCGGCCTCTTTCAGCGCGCGGATGGCGCCAAAGGCAATGGTGTCGTTGCCCGCGAACAGCGCGGTAAACGGTGCATTGCGCGCCAGCAGCTCCTGCGTGGCGCGGTAGCCGCTGGCGGCGCTGATGTCGGCATAGGCCACCCAGGCCGGGTCTATCGCAAAACCGTGATCGGCCATGGCTTCGCGCCAGCCGCGCTCGCGCTCGTTCACCGCCAGGTATTCGGGCTGGGCGAAGTTGACGAAGGCAATGCGGCTGTGGCCCAGGCCGATCAAATGGTTGACCGCCATCTTGGACGACAAAGAGGTGTCGTTGCCGGTGGTGTGGAAGCGGTCCATATCGGGCAGGCCCGCGCCAAACACCACCATGGGAATGCCGGCCTCCAGCACGCGGTCCAGGTACTCGCGCCCCGGCATGCTGGGGTTGACCACGATCAGGCCGTCGATGCGGCGGCTGCGCACCAGGTCCACAAAGGCACCGGGCTCACGCCCCTCGTCGTCGCTGGACTCGATCAGCATCTTCAAGCCGTAGCGGTGGCATTCCTGGTTGATGCTGGCCACCAGCTGCGCCAAAAACACGTCCACATACAGATGCGCGGCCTTGGGGATGACCAGGGCCACGGTGCCGGTGGTGCCGCCGGCCAGGGTGCGCGCGGCGGCATTCGGCTCGTAGCCGATGTCGCGGGCGGCGGCCAGCACTTTTTCGCGCGTGGCTTCGCTGATGCCCTGGTCGCGCACATTGTTCAGCACGAAGGACACGGTGGTGCGTGAGACGCCAGCTCGGCGTGCAACCTCGCTGCTGGTGGGGGGGGATTTCAAGGATCTGGACATGTCGCCCTATCGTATCCGAAACCCTCGATTTCGCGTTTTCCCTAGTACTAACGCGTGTTAATTAAACTACTATCCGTTTACTAACTCGCGTTAGCATAAGCGTCAGATACACAGGAGACACGATGCAAGCCACCTCACCGCATGCGCTCAGCCCCACCCGGCGCACCGAGACGCTGACAGCCTGGGCACTGGTGCTACCCGCCTTCATCGGCTTCGCCCTGTTCTATGCCTGGCCCACGCTGCGTGCCATTGGTATCAGCTTCACCGACTGGAACATGCTGCGCGCGCCCAAGTTCATCGGGCTGGACAACTACGCCCGCATGCTGGACGACGGTAAGTTTTGGCAAGGCATGAAGCTGTCGGCCATCTACGTGGTGTTGAACATTCCGCTGCAGGTGGTGCTGGGCCTGTTTCTGGCGGTGTCCATGGACCGGCTGACCAAGTCGCTGTTCGTCAAGTCCATCGTGCTGCTGCCCTATCTGCTGTCCAACGTGCTGGTGGCGCTGATGTGGTTCTGGATGCTGGACCCGCTGCTGGGCGTGGTGGATGCGCTGATCATGCAGATTGGCTTTGAGCGCCAGCCGTTTTTTGGCGGGCCGGACCAGGCCCTGTTCACGGTGGCGGCGGTGAACATCTGGCGCCATATGGGCCTGGTGTCCATGCTGTTCCTGGCCGGACTGCAGAACATTCCGCGCAACCTGTATGAAGCCGCAGCGCTAGAGGGCGCCAGCGAGTGGCAGATGTTCTGGCGCATCACGCTGCCGCTGCTGCGCCCGGTGATGGTGTTCGTGCTGGTGACCAGCGTGACCGGCTCGTTCCAGATCTTCGACACCATCGCCGTGACCACCGCCGGCGGCCCGCTGGACTCCACCCGGGTCATCGTCTACTACATCGTGCAGAACGCCTTCAGCTTCTACAAGATGGGCTACGCCTCGGCCATGTCGATGACGCTGGCCGCCGTCATGCTGCTCTACACCGTGGTGCAGATGCGCGTCATGCGGGCTTCGCAAAACGACCTCGCTTGAAAGGCCGACTCGATGAACTCCCCCACCTCTTCCGCCCACCAACCAGGCATCGCCTGGGGCCGCATCGCCGCCTGGGCCATGCTGATCCTGATGCTGGTCATCACGCTAATGCCGCTGTGGATGGCCGTCAAGACGGCCTTGATGCACCCCGCCGACCTGTACACCGAATCCACCCAGCTGCTGCCCAACAAGCCCACGCTGGCCAACTTCAAGCGCGTGCTGGGCATGATGACGCAGGAAGAAAGCCAGGCCCTGGGCGGCTCGGGCGCCGAGATCAACCTCGCCCGCTCGCTGGGCAACTCGCTGCTGTTCACCGGCATCATCGTGGTGATGCAGGTGACGTTTGCCGCCATGGCCGCCTATGCATTTGCGCGGCTGCGCTTCCCGGGGCGCAATGTGGTGTTTGGCATGTTCGTCGGCTCGATGATGGTGCCCGGCGTGGTCACCATGATCCCCAACTTCATCCTGATCAAGGACCTGGGCCTGCTCAACACCATGGCCGGCATGGTGGCGCCGTTCTGCCTGATGCAGGGCTTCTCGATCTTCTTCCTGCGCCAGTTCTTCCTGTCGATACCGCGGGATCTGGAAGAGGCCGCGCTGCTCGACGGCGCCACCCCGCTCTACATCTTCACCCGCGTGGTGCTGCCGCTGAGCATCACGCCGCTGGCCACCATTGCCATGCTGACCGGCATCAATATGTGGAACGAATTCTTCTGGCCCTTCCTGGTGGCCAAGGAAGAAGCGCTGCAAGTGCTGCCGGTCGCCTTGCAGTCCTTCAAGTCGCAAACCCCGCAAGGCCAGCCCGACTGGACCGGCCTGATGGCCGCCACCGCCATCACCGTACTGCCAACGATTGTGCTGCTCGTCACCCTGGGCCGCCAGGTGGTCGAGTCGGTGCAGTTCAGCGGTGGCAAATGATTTCCCGCAACCAAAACCAACCCTAACGGAGACAACCGATGAACTTCAAACTTTCCACCCTGGCCACTGCGACTACTCTCGCCGCTCTGGCCGCAGGCACAGCCGGTGCCGCCGAAGTCAAATACATGCTGTGGGACGCCAACCAGCTACCCGCCTACAAGCAGTGCGCTGCCGACTTCACCAAGGCCAACCCCGGCACCACCATCAAGATCACCCAGTCCGGCTGGGACGACTACTGGAGCGCGATCTCCACCGGCATGGTCTCGGGCACCGCGCCCGACGTGTTCACCGACCACCTGGCCAAATACCCCGAATTCGCCAAGAACGACCAGCTGGTGGACCTGACCCCGCTGATCCAGCGTGACAAGGTAGACCCCGCCAGCTACTCCGCCGGCCTGTACGACATCTGGGGCCGCAACGGCAAACAGCTGGGCCTGCCCAAAGACTGGGACACGATTGGCTTCATCGTCAACATGGACATGGCCAAGAAGGCCGGCGTCACGCTGGCCGACCTGCAGAACATGAGCTGGAACCCCAAGGACGGTGGCAGCTTTGAACAAGTGGTGCGCAAGCTCACGCTGGACGCAGCGGGCAACAACGCCACCTCGCCCAAGTTCGACAAGAAAACCGTCACCACCTACGGCTACCAGACACCCGGCACCACGAGCATGATGGGCCAGACCGAATGGAGCCACTTCGCCGTGTCCAACGGCTTCAAGTTCCAGGACAAGCCCTGGGACCCCAAGTTCTACTACGACGACCCCAAGCTGGCAGAAACCATGACCTACCTGGCGGGTCTGCCAGCCAAGGGCGTGTCGGCCAGCTTTGAGAACACCAAGTCCCTGGGCTCGGACGCGATGTTCGTCGCCAAGAAGGTCGCCATCGTGCCCCAGGGCTCCTGGATGATTACCTACTTCAAGGACAACGCCAAGTTCGACTACGCCTGGGTACCGCTGCCCACCGGCCCCATAGGCAGCCGCGCCACCATGTTCAACGGCCTGGCCGACTCCATCTGGGCCGGCAGCAAGGTCAAGGAAGAAGCCTGGAAGTGGGTCAAGTACCTGGGCTCGGCCAGCTGCCAGAGCGTGGTCGCCGGCTACGGCGTGGTGTTCCCAGCCGTGAAGGGCGAGGCCGAGCACGCAATCGCGGCACAGAAGGCCAAGGGCGTGGATTCATCCGCCTTCATCACCATGTCCAAGTCCAAGACCTTCCTGGCGCCGATTGCCGACAACGGCAATGAGGTCAACGAAATCATGAAGTCCGCACTGGAGGCGGTGATGGCCGGCAAGTCCGATGCCAGCAGCGCACTCAAGGCCGCCAACACCAAAGTCAACCAACTGCTGAAGAACTAAAGGACCGTCCATGGCACGCAATCTCAAAATCACCCTCATCGGTGCCGGCAGCATCGTCTTCACCCGCAATCTGCTAGGCGACATCCTCTCCTACCCGGAGCTGGCGGGCTGCGAGATTGCGCTGCACGACATCGACGAGCACCGCCTGCAGCTGGCCGAAGGCGTGGCCCGCCGCGTGGCCGCCGCCCTGGGCGTGGTGCCCACCATCAGCGCCAGCACCGACCGGCGCCGCGCGCTGGCCGGTGCCAGCTTCATCATCAGCACCATCCAGGTCGGCGGCTACAAGCCGGCTACCGTGACCGACTTCGAGATCCCGAAGAAGTTTGGCCTGGAGCAGACGATTGGCGACACCCTGGGCATAGGCGGCATCATGCGCGGCTTGCGTACCATCCCCGTGCAACTGGCCATGCTGAAAGACATGGAGGACGTGTGCGCCCCCGGCGCCGTGCACCTGAACTACGTGAACCCCATGGCGATGATCACCTGGGCGCTGAATGCGGCCAGCACCCGCATCCCCACCGTGGGCCTGTGCCACAGCGTGCAACACACCGCCGAAGAGCTAGCCCGCGACCTGAACATCCCGGCAGAAGAAATCCGCTACCAGTGCGCGGGCATCAACCACATGTCGTTCTACCTGCGCTTCGAACACCAGGGCGAAGACCTGTACCCGCGCCTGCGCCAGATCCACGCCGAAGGCCGCGAACCCGCATGGAACCGCGTGCGCTACGAAATGCTGCACCAGTTGGGCCACTTCCCCACCGAGTCGAGCGAGCACTTTGCCGAGTACGTGCCCTGGTTCATCAAGAAGGACCGCGCCGAGCTGCTGGCCAAGTTCAACATCCCGCTGGACGAATACCCCGGCCGCTGCGAAATCTTTGAGCACGCCTGGCCCTATATCGAACGCGAACTGGCCACGCCCGGCTCGCAAAGCCCGCAGGCCCTGCTGGCCCAACTGCAGGCGGCCAACATCCATGTCATGCCGCGCTCGGTGAACGACGCAGCCCAGTTGCTGGAAGGCCTGAACACCGTCACCCGCTCGGTGGAATACGGCAGCTCCATCATCCACTCCATGGTGACCGACACACCCTGCGTCATCAACGGCAATGTGATCAACAACAACCTGATCGACAACCTGCCCCAAGGCTGCGCCGTCGAAGTGCCCTGCCTGGTGGACGCCAATGGCGTGCAGCCCACCCGCATCGGCAAGCTGCCCGTACAGCTGGGCGCGCTGATGCGCACCAACGTGAATGTGCAAGAGCTGGTGGTCGCCAGCGTGCTGGAGCAAAACCGCGAGCACGTCTACCACGCAGCCATGCTGGACCCGCACACCGCCGCCGTGCTCGACCTGTCGCAAATCCGCGCCATGGTGGATGAGCTGCTGGTCGCGCACCGCAGCTTCCTGCCTGAATACCTGCACGCCTGAAGAGAACCCGCACCATGGCCAGCATCGAACTCCAAGCCGTCAACAAAAACTATCTGAACGATGTGGCGGTCATCCGCAATGTCGATCTGCATGTCAAACAGGGCGAATTCTGCGTCTTCGTCGGCCCCTCGGGCTGCGGCAAATCCACCCTGCTGCGCATGCTGGCCGGGCTGGAAGACATCACCAGCGGCAGCCTGCTGATCGACGGCCAACGCATGAACGACACGCCCCCGGCCAAGCGCGGCGTGGCCATGGTGTTCCAGAGCTACGCACTATTCCCCCACCTCACGGTGTATGAAAACCTGGCCTTTGGCATGACCCTGGCCCGCATGGACAAAAAGCTGGTTCGCACCAAGGTGACGGAAGCCGCCAAGGTGCTACAACTGGACCACCTGCTGGACCGCAAGCCCAAGGCCTTGTCCGGTGGCCAGCGCCAGCGCGTGGCGATTGGCCGCGCCATCGTGCGCGAACCCGGCGTGTTTCTGTTCGACGAACCCCTGTCCAATCTGGACGCCGCGCTGCGCGTGCAGACCCGCTTTGAGATCGCCAAGATCCACCGCGACTTCGGCCGCGCCGCTACCGTCTACGTAACCCACGACCAGGTCGAAGCCATGACCCTGGCCGACCGCATCCTGCTGCTCAACGCCGGCCCGGCCGTGCTATCTGAGGGCAGCGTGGCCCAGTGCGGCAGCCCGCTGGAGCTGTACCACCGCCCGCGCAATATGTTCGTGGCCGGCTTCATCGGTTCACCCAAGATGAACTTCCTGCCCGGCGAGCTGGTCAGCGGCAGCGCGGCCCTGGCCACCGTGCGCCTGCAGACCGGCGAAACCGTGGACGCGATGGTGGACGCCAGCGCGCTCAAACCCGGCCAGCCGGTGGTCGTGGGCATACGCCCCGAGCATGCCCAGCTGGGCACCGCCACCCAGCACGTGGTGCGCCAGGTGCAGTGGCAGGAGCGCCTGGGCGAATCCACCTACCTGTTCCTGGACAACGGCTCCATCAACGCGCCGGTGGTCGTCAAAGCCCCCGGCCAAGCCCATGCCGACGCCGGCCAGCGCGTAGCCGTATCCCTGCCCGCCGCCGCGCTGCATGTGTTCGACGGAACGGGTCATGCGCTGGAGCGGCGCATCCCCATCGCCGACATGCAGATTCCCCACGCGGCCTGAAGGACTACAGAACCACCCAGCCCTCCACCACCGTTCGGGCTGAGCCTGTCGAAGCCCTTCGACAAGCTCAGGGCGAACGGGACATTTACCGCCACGCATCCCTTCACCCCCATGACCGATTTCCTCACCCTGCACAGCCGCAACAGCACGCTGCTCCTCGAATGCCCCACCAACGAGGCCCCCCTGTGGCGTTACTGGGGCCCGCGCCTGCCGGACGGCAGCACGCCAGGCACGGCGCTGCGCAGCACCCGGCCCCTGCCCTCCTTCATGCTGGACTTTGACCAACCGCTGACCCTGGTGCCCACCTTCGGCGTGGGCTGGTTCGGCCAAAGCGCGCTGCTGGCCCACCGCGCCGGCCAGGACTTCGCCCAGGCCATTACCCGCTGCGAGGTGGAATGGACTACGCCCGGCTGCGCCGCCGCGCTGCACCTGTTCGACGACGTGGCCCACTTCCGCATGGACGTTGCCCTGGCGCTGGACCCGGCCAGCGATGTACTGACCGTGCACACCACCCTGACCAACCTGGGCGACACAGCGCTGGACGTGCAATGGCTGGCCGCCGGCACCCTGCCCCTGCCCGGCCACGCCAATGCCGTGCGCTCCTACGCCGGCCAGCACAACCATGAATTCCTGCTGCAGACCGACGCGCTCAGCCGCAGCCTGTGGCGCAAGGAAAACCGCCGCGGCCGCACCTCGCACGACTGCTTCCCCGGCGCCGTGGTCACCACGCCCGGCAGCACCGACCATGACGGCCTGGTGTTCGGCGCCCACCTGGCCTGGTCGGGCAACCACCAGCAAACCATCGAGTGGCTGCACGACGGCCAGTACCAATGGCAAATGGGCGAATGGCTGGCACCTGGCGAAGGCCTGCTGCCCCCGGGCCAGAGCCTGCGCACGCCCGACATGGTGGCCAGCTGCTCCACCCAAGGCCTGAACGGCCTGGCCGCCAACTTCCACGCCGCCCTGCGCGCGCGCATGGCCTGGCCCGGCGGCGCAATGCGGCCGCGCCCGGTGCACCTGAACACCTGGGAGGCCTTCTACTTCGACCTGGTGCCCACCGACGTGATGGCCCTGGCCGATGCCGCCGCCAGTGTGGGCGTGGAGCGCTTTGTGCTGGACGACGGCTGGTTCCACCGCCGCCACCACGACCGCGCAGGCCTGGGCGACTGGTGGCCCGACCAGGACAAGTTCCCCCAGGGCCTGGGCCCGCTGGTACAGCACGTCAACAGCCTGGGCATGGAGTTCGGCCTGTGGGTCGAGCCCGAAATGGTCAACCCCGACAGCGATCTGCACCGCCAGCACCCCGACTGGGCGCTGCAGATCGCCGGCCGCCCACTGATCACCTCGCGCAACCAGCTAGTGCTGGACATCTCCCGCCCAGAGGTGGGTGACTACCTGTTTGGCAAGATAGCCACCCTGCTGGCCGCCCACCCCATCCGCTACCTCAAGTGGGACCTGAACCGCGACCTGACCACCGCCGCCCTGGCCGGTGGCCTGGGCAGCCCCGGCTACCGCGCCCAGGTGCTGGCCGTCTACGCCCTGCTGGCGCGGTTGCGCAGCGCCCACCCCGAGGTGGAGATCGAAAGCTGCTCAGGTGGTGGCGGCCGCATAGACTTTGGCGTGCTGCAACACACCCACCGCGTGTGGGCCAGCGACTGCATAGACGCCATGTCGCGGGTGCAGATCCAGCAAGGCTTTGGCCAGTTCTTCCCGCCGGAAATCCTGGGCTCGCACATCGGCACCGCACCTGCCCACACCACCGGCCGCAGCCAGTCCCTGGCCTTCCGCGCAGCGGTGGCCATGACCGGCCACCTGGGCGTGGAGCTGGATGTGCGGCATCTAGATGAATCGACCCGCAGCGCACTCAGCACCTGGATAGCGCGCTATAAAAATTGGAGGCACCAGCTGCACCATGGTCGCGTCTGGCGCGGTGAAGGCGCCGACAGCCTGGTCTGGCAAGCGCATGGCGATAGCGACGACCTGCTGCTCTTCGTCTACCGCTGCCAGCCCACCAGCCACCGCTACACGCCGCCGCTGCGCCTGCCCATGCTGGACCCGCAGGCCCGCTACCAGGTGGAGCAGCTGGTAGCCATCGCGGCAGACGGCGCCGTCCAGTCCCCCGCGCCCTTCTTCGACCAGCTACAGGCCGGCGGCGTGGAACTGCACGGCGCCTGGCTGGCCCAGGCCGGCCTGCCCATGCCGCGCACCACGGCGGAGACCTGCTTTATCGTGCGGCTGCGGCGGGTAGGCTGAGCGCATATTTCTATCCAAACAGGCTTCTAGCGCAGGCAATACCTGCGCTAGAAGCTACGTTTTATATAGCAGATCAACCCTTGCTCTTCACCGCGCAGGTATTCCACCCAAACAGCGCATA
Source organism: Rhodoferax sp. GW821-FHT10B06 (assembly GCF_059415605.1). Taxonomy (NCBI): domain Bacteria; kingdom Pseudomonadati; phylum Pseudomonadota; class Betaproteobacteria; order Burkholderiales; family Comamonadaceae; genus Rhodoferax; species Rhodoferax sp. GW821-FHT10B06. The sequence continues at coordinate 47,653 of NZ_JBWKNO010000003.1, forward strand.
AGGCGGGCACCAGCCCACCAGCCCGGTTGCCAACGGCAGCAAGCCCAGCCAGCCCCAAGCCCCCACCGTGCCCGTAGCAGCCAAAGCCACCAGTCCGGCCCCCACGGCGATACGGAGAATGCGGTCTATGCCGCCGACATTGGTTTGCATGGTCATTCCTTGAAAGCTTAGATGCCCCATTGAACGCCCATTGGCGCACCAAGGCTCTGACCCAGATCAAACTCCGGCTTCGATACGCCAGGCCATGGATTCAAAAGACGATAAATCCTAAATTGATAGCATGCTGCGCAGGTAATTCGTGCGCTAGCGAGTGATTTGGCTTGAACCTTTGGATTTACTTGATACTGCCAGCATCCCCAGCCGGGAAGTGCGCCCGGCTGGGGATGCCCATAAACACCCACCCTACAAACAAAAATAGCCGCCAGCGCAGATAAACCCTGCGCAAGCAGCTACTCTTTCAATAGCAAGACCCACACCGTGGGCCGTACCGCCTACATTCCCAGCGACTTCAGCAAATCGTCCGTATCGCTGTTGGCCGCAGGTGCGGGCGCGGCCGGCGTGTGGTCGAAGGACTGGTCCATCAGCGCGGTGGGGTCAGGTGCGTCGGGCACGTCGAAGTCGCGGATCTTGATGAACTCGGTGCGGTCTACCGCCAGCTCCAGGTAGAAGATGTTGTTCTTGGCGGTGTAGAAGGTGACGCGGCGGGCCTCGGGCTTGTCGAGGTTGGCATCCACGCTCATGATGACCTGCTTGTTCAGCACCAGCATCTTGGGCTGGTTCTGGGTGATCTGGGTTTGCAGCTCGCGGTGCACCTTGCCGGTGAAGTCGCCCACCACCTGGTTCATCAGCTCGCCCATCACGTTGCTGACCTCGTCCGAGGTAAAGGACGTGACCAGGTCTTCGCGCGACATGCCCATGTTCAGCAGATAGCTCTCGTACAGCTCCATCGCCGCCTGGGCGGTGAAGTTGATGATCACCAGGCCGGAGAAGCCGCCATCGAACAGCACGAAGCAGCCGATGTCGGGTTTGAGGCAGGTTTTGCTGATGCGCTGCACCATGCCGGAAAAGTGGATGGTGCTGTGGGTGGCCACGTTCAACACCCGGGTGACGGAGTTGCACAGGCTCAGCAGCAGGTCTTCGGTGCCGAATATGACGGCGGGCTCTTGTTTGCTCATGGTTTTTATGGTCCTGCAGTTGCAAAGCGATAGGTGGATAAGCATAGGCCATGTAAGCGCCTGCTTACGATTAATTTAGCCCGTAAATAGCGCGTTAAACGCTGCTACCCACTATCCATCGCCGCAAAACCCTTGCCTACACCACCCCTGCCGCATGTAGCGCGGCGATGGCCGCGGCATCCAGCCCCAGGCCGGCCAGCACCTCGTCGGTGTGCTCGCCCAGGAATGGCGGCGGCCGGCGTAGTACCGGTGGCGTGCCCGTCAGCCGCAACGGGCTAGCCACGCTTGCTATGGATTGAATAGCTGCTGGCGCAGAATCCGCCTGCGCTACAGGCTGATTTAGCCTCAAGCCCCGGGCCTGCACCTGGGGGTCGGCAAAGGCCTGGGCGATGTCGTTGATGGGGCCGCAGGGCACGGCCTTGTCTTCCAGCAGCGCAATCCAGTCGGCGGTGCTGCGCGTGCGGGTGACGGCCTCCAGCAGCGGAATCAGCTCGGCGCGATGGTTCACACGCAGGGTGTTGGTGGCAAAGCGTGGGTCGGTCGCCCAGGCGCTGTGCCCGGCAGCGGCGCAGAAGCGGGCGAACTGGCCGTCGTTGCCCACGGCCAGCAGCATGGCGCCGTCTGCCGTCGGGAAGTCCTGGTATGGCACCAGGCTGGGATGGCTGTTGCCCTGGCGCTGCGGCACCTTGCCGGTGTTGACGAAGCCGGCGGCCTGGTTGGCCAGAATGGCCATGCCCACGTCCAGCAAGGCCATGTCGATGTGCTGGCCCTGGCCGCTGCGATGCCGCGCCTGCAAGGCCGCCAGAATGGCGCTACAGGCATAGACGCCGGTGAACACGTCGATCACCGCCACGCCGACCTTCTGCGCACCGCCACCGGGCGCGCCGTCAGGCCGGCCGGTGATGGACATCATGCCGCTCAGGGCCTGCACCATCAGGTCGTAGCCCGCACGCTCGGCATACGGCCCGGTCTGGCCAAAGCCGGTGACCGAGCAGTAGATCAGCCCCGGGTTGACGGCCTGCAGACTGGCGTAGTCCAGCCCGTACTGGGCCAGGCCGCCGACCTTGAAGTTCTCTACCAGCACATCGCTTTGCGCGGCCATCTGGCGTATCAGCGCCTGGCCTGCCGGCTGTGCCATGTCGATGGTGATGGAGCGCTTGTTGCGGTTGCAGGCGGTGAAATAGGTGGCCTGGTCGGTGTCATGGCCGTCGGCATCCTGCAGGAACGGCGGGCCCCAGTGGCGGGTGTCGTCGCCCACCACGGGCCGCTCCACCTTGACCACGTCGGCGCCCAGGTCGGCCAGCATCTGGGTGCACCAGGGGCCGGCGAGCACACGGGACAGGTCCAATACCTTCAGGCCGACCAGCGCGCCGGGAGGGGATTCAGTGGTCATGGTCGAAACAAACGTAGGTGAAAAGCCCTTCGACAGGCTCAGGGCGAACGGTGGGGAGCATTCTTAAAACGCTGCGATGCCCGTTTGGGCGCGGCCCAGGATGAGCGCATGGATGTCGTGCGTGCCCTCGTAGGTGTTCACCACCTCCAGGTTCACCAGGTGGCGGGCCACGCCGAATTCGTCGCTGATGCCGTTGCCGCCCATCATGTCGCGCGCCAGGCGGGCAATGTCCAGCGCCTTGCCGCAGCTGTTGCGCTTGAGGATGGAGGTGATCTCCACCGCCGCCGTGCCCGCGTCCTTCATCTGGCCCAGGCGCAGGCAGCCTTGCAGGCCCAGGGCGATTTCGGTTTGCATGTCGGCCAGCTTCTTCTGGATCAGCTGATTCGCGGCCAGGGGTTTGCCGAACTGCTTGCGGTCCAGCACGTACTGGCGGGAGCGCAGCCAGCAATCTTCAGCTGCACCCAGCGCACCCCAGGCGATGCCGTAGCGGGCGCTGTTCAGGCATGTGAACGGGCCTTTCAAGCCCTGCACCTCGGGGAAGGCGTTTTCTTCGGGGCAGAACACGCCGTCCATCACGATCTCGCCGGTGATGCTGGCGCGCAGGCCCACCTTGCCGTGGATGGCGGGGGCGCTGAGGCCGGCCATGCCTTTTTCCAGCACAAAGCCACGGATGGGGCCGACATTGCCGGCCGCGTCAACCTCTTTGGCCCAGACCACGAACACGTCGGCGATGGGGCTGTTGGAGATCCACATCTTGGCGCCGCTGAGCTTGTAGCCGCCGGCCACCTTATGGGCGCGGGTGGCCATGGAGCCGGGGTCGGAGCCGTGGTCGGGCTCGGTCAGGCCAAAGCAGCCAATCCACTCGCCAGTGGCCAGCTTGGGCAGGTATTTCTGGCGCTGGGCTTCGGTGCCGAACTCATAGATGGGCACCATCACCAGCGAGCTTTGCACGCTCATCATGGAGCGGTAGCCCGAGTCCACGCGCTCCACCTCGCGGGCGATCAGGCCGTAGGCCACGTAGTTCAGGCCGGGGCCGCCGTACTGCTCGGGGATGGTGGGGCCCAGCAGGCCCAGTTCGCCCATCTCGCGGAAGATGGCTGGGTCGGTGGTCTCGTGGCGGAAGGCCTGCAGCACGCGCGGCAGCAGCTTGTCTTGCGAATAAGCCGCAGCGGCATCGCGCACCATGCGCTCTTCGTCGGTCAGTTGCTGGTCGAGCAAGAACGGGTCTTGCCAGTGGAATGCGGCGTGGGCCATGGGAAGCTCTCCTGGGGAATGCTGGGGGGTCTGCGCACCGGTCGTGCGCGGCATGTCCCATGGTAGAGCCAGGAGGGGCCTGACTGCAAACGATGAATCGTCACCCAGTTATGCGCTGAAGGAATGTTTAAAAACCAAACAGTCCCTCAACACCATTGCCAAATTGGCATCTTGTGCAGAATATATCTGCACTACCAGCTAGCAAAATTGCAGCAACGCCATCACTTCATTGTGTGCTCTACGCACTCCAATCAGCCCATGCGCTGGCGCCACTGCTGCAGCCAGCCGTCACTGCTGACCAGCAACACGCCGGCCAGCACCAGCGCCGCACCAGCCAGAAAACTGGCCTCCAGCGGCTCGTTCAGCAGCCACACGCCAAAAGCCATGCCGAACAGCGGCGTCAAAAACGAAAACACGCTCAGCGGCGAGGCCAGGTAGCGGCGCAGCAGCCAAAACCACACCAGAAAACTCACAAACGACACACCCACCGCCTGGAAGGCCAGGCTGCCCCACAACAAGGGCGTGCCATGCACGGCAAGCTGGCCCAGGCCCATGGCCGCCAGCACGAGCAGCACAAAAGCGGCCACCAGTTGGTACAGCAGGGTCTGCGCCGCCGGCGCCCGCGACAGGCTGGTCGAGCGCAGCACCACCGTAGTCGCACCCCAGGACGCACCCGCCAGCAAGCCCAGCAAATCGCCCAGCAACATGTTCTGCCCAGCCCCCACCGCGGGCGCCGCGCGTCCGGTGAAAGTCACCACAATGCCGGTGAAGGCCACACCTATGCCCAGCCACTTCACCGGGCTCAGCCGTTCGGACGGGAAGCGCCAGTGCAGGCCCAGGGCCACGAAAATCGGCGCGGTATAGAGAAACACCGCCATGTGCGAGGCAGTGGTAAAGCGCATGCCCTCGCCCACCAGCAGGTATTCGAAAGAGAACAGCCCGCCCGCCACCAGCCCCGGCCGCCAGGTGCCAGCCCAGTCCATGCCCGGTTCGCGCTGCCACAGCATCAGCAGGCCGACCAGCAGCGCGGCCACGCCCGAGCGCAGCCCGATCTGCAGAATCGGCGCCATATCGCCCGCCGTGGCCTTGATCAACACCTGCTGCAGCCCCCAGGTCATGCACAGCACCAGCATGATGCTGCTGGCGCGGGCGTCTAGGGGTTTACGGGGTTCCATGGGTTTCCTTTGCGGCTGGGTTTACGTGGCCCTGCATTGTCCCGTAGACTGTTTTGATGGATATAGCGAAAATACGCCAAACCATACCGTACAACAGCCAAACCGCCATGCCCGCCACCGCCAAGCACCTGCGGCTGCCACCGTTCAGCCAGAGCCTGCCCGCGCCCATCTTCTTCCGCACCGCGCACATGCAGGCCGAATCCACCTACCCGCAACACCGCCATGCCTGGGGCGAATTCGTCTACTCGTTCAGCGGCGTGCTGGAGGTGAAGCTTGCCGACCACCACTACCTGGCCCCGCCGCAGTACGGCATCTGGCTGCCGCCGCATGTGGAACACACCGGCATGAACCGCTACGAAGCCTGCCACTGCTCGCTCTACGTGGCCGAAGAACTCTGCCAAGCCCTGCCAAGCTCCACTTGCGCGCTCACCCTCAGCCCGCTGGTACGCGCCCTGCTGGAGCATCTGCGCCAGCACCCTCCTGCCCTGCCCCGCAGCGCAGAGCAAGAACGCCTGCTGCAGGTGCTGGTAGACCAGTTGGCCCAAGCCCCCTGCGCCGGCAGCTACCTGCCCACATCGGACGACCCGCTGCTGGCCGCCGTGCTGCAGCTGCTGGAAGACAACCCGGGTGACAACCGCACCCTGCCCGAAATCGCCAGTACCGTGCACAGCACCGAACGTACCCTGCTGCGCCGTTTCCAGCGCGACCTGGGCATGTCCTTCATCGAATGGCGCCAGCGCCTGCGTGCCGTCAAAGCCATGCCGCTGCTGGAGGCCGGCCAAACGGTAGAGACGATCGCCCTGGACCTGGGCTACGGCAGCGCCTCCGCCTTCATCAGCATGTTCCGCAAGCTGATGGGGGTCACACCGGACGAATTTCGCAAAGGGGCGGTGGAGGCGCATGGCCTGACGCGTGCCAGATAATGGCCACGGCACCCTAGAGTGCCTGGGAGGCTTGTGTGCGGGTATTGATTGTCGAGGACGACCTTTTGTTGGGCGAAGCCCTGTCCACCGGCTTGCGCCAGTTGGGCCATGTAGTGGATTGGTTTGGCGACGGCACGCAAGCGAACGCAGCCCTGGCGGCCACCACCTTTGATGCCGTGGTGCTGGACCTGGGCTTGCCAGGCGTTGACGGCTTGCACTGGCTGGCGCGTTGGCGCAATGCAGGCTTCACCGTACCCATGCTGATTCTGACGGCCCGCGACGGCGCGGCCCACAGCATTACTGGGCTGGACAGCGGGGCCGACGACTACCTGATTAAACCCATCACCGTGGATGAACTCGCGGCGCGCCTGCGGGCCGTGCTGCGCCGCACCTCCGGCCGCGCGCAGTCGGTATGGCAGCACGGCGCGCTGGAATACAACCCGGCGACCAAAGCCGTACTCTGGAAGGGCAAAAGCATCGAACTGACGGGCCGTGAATTGGCTCTGCTGGAAGCCCTGCTGAAGTACCCACAGCGCGTGCTGTCCAAGGCCCATCTTCAGGAAAAGCTATACGACTGGAGCAGCGCGGAGCCCGAGAGCAACACATTGGAAGTGCATGTGCACCACCTGCGCCGCAAGATCGCACCGGGCATCGTGCGCACGCTGCGCGGTGTGGGCTACGCCCTGGGCTCTGGAGAAGCCGAGCCATGAGCCTGCAGCGCCGCCTGTTGCTGTACCTGCTGCTGTGCGCGCCGCTGGTATGGGCCGTGACGCTGGTCGCATCCTTCACCCATGCGCGCCACGAGGTGAATGAGCTCTACGACAGCGAGCTGGTCCGCCTGGCCCGGCAGGTGCAGGCCCTGCTCAAACACAACCACGCAGCTGCGCTGCAAGCCCCCGCCGAACCCACCGTAAAAGATCTGTACGACGATGACAAGGACGATGTACGGCAGCTGGCCGTCGCGGTATGGAATGCCAAAGGGGAGCTGATACTGACCGACCGAGAAGGCATGCAACTGCAGCGCCACAGTGGCGCAGCGGGATTTGTGGATGCGCAGGTCCATGGCAATGCCTGGCGGCTGTACTACCTGCCGTCGCCAAACGGTGAATGGCTGATCGCCGCAGGCCAGGATGTGGCTGAACGCCGCGAACTGGTAACGGGCCTGACCTTCGGCCAGCTCATGCCCTGGCTGTTGATGCTGCCGTTTCTGCTGGTCGCCATGGCCTGGGCGGTGCGACAGGCATTGCAGCCCATCCGCACCCTGACCACCGAGCTGCAAGAGCGCGATGCACAGGATTTGCAGCCGGTCTCGCCGCTGCGCGCACCCGCGGAGTTGCAGCCGCTGCTGGTGGCCATGAACCACCTGTTCGCCCGCATCGAAGACACACTGGAACGCGAGCGCCGCTTCACCGCAGACGCTGCGCACGAGCTGCGCACGCCGCTGGCCGTATTGCGCGCGCAATGGGACGTGGTGCGCCGATCGCACAGCGGGCCCGAGCGCGAACAGGCGCAGGCCCGGTTCAGCACCGGCCTGGACCGTACCGACCGGCTGGTCATGCAGATGCTGGCACTGTCGCGCGTAGAAGCACGGTTGGGTTCAGACAACACCGCCTTGCTCCACGCCCCGGTGGACTGGCCGCGCATTGTTGAGCAGACCATGGGCGACTGCCTGCCGCTGGCCGAGCGCAGGCACATCGAACTAGCCTGCGAATGGCCCACCGAGGGCCAGCCCGCCCTGGCCATGCAAGGCGATAGCGGCCTGCTCGCCATGCTGCTGCGCAACCTGCTGGACAACGCCATACGCTACGCCCCACAAAGTACGCTGGTAACGCTGCGGTTTACAGCGGACGAGATGGCGCTGGAAAACGCCGGCCCGCCGCTCAGTGCGGAAGACCTGGCCAACCTCGGCACACGCTTTCACCGGCCACGCGGGCAGACGGAAATAGGCAGCGGCCTGGGTATCTCCATCGTGCAGCGGATTGCTAGCTTGCAGCGCCTGGCGGTGGTTTTTGGCGCTTGCGAAAGCGGGCAAGGCATGCAGGTCCGGGTGCAAAGGCGCAGCCCTGGCGCACAGGAAAATAGGCACACTCCCCGCTAAAGCACCCAAGGCCACGATCCAGCGGATTGCGGCCATCAACCACCTCGCACACACACCCATGCACGTCGAAACCATCACCCCCGCCGGAATGTTTGAACCCATTGGACCTTAGAACGTGTTCAAGGTCTTTTTGGGGCCGCGTTGGGGTGCAATCGGGATGAGTTGGCTGTCGGAGACCGCAGCATGGGCTCTCTGCCCATGCAAGGGTTCTGGCGGACAAATCGCCCGATTTCACCCCAACCCGGAGGGCAGGTGCCTGTTCGGGCGCTCAACGTCGTTACAAAACCAGCCAAGGCAGAAGCCTTGGCTTGGGTTTTGTGTCTAGCTGCGCATCCCGAACAGGCACCTGCGCGGCCCCAAAAAGACCTTGAACACGTTCTAACAGCCACCTCACCAAGGCTGGCCCCTTCATCAGCATCTCGGGAACGCCCGGCGTAGACCCGGCCACTGGCCAGATGGCCGGCACCGACGCCTACAGCCAGGCACGGCAAATCGTGAAAAACTTCGCCGCGATGCTTGCCGAGGTGGGTGCCACTTTGTGGAAAACGTCATGCATGTCCACGTTTTCCTGAAGCAGGTCGGAGATTTCCAGGAAATGAACCGCGCCTATGCAGAAGTGTTCGGCGCCCACCGTCCTGCCCGTACCGTCATCTGCGTAGCCGACCTGCCCAAGCAAGGCGCCTTGATGACCATGAACTTGACGGCCTACGCTGACGGCAGCGTACGCAGATAGCATGCATAAACCGCATGTCTTACCAGCTGGATATTTAAGAGTTTCCAGCCTCTAGCGCACAAAATATATGCGCAAGTTGCTATAAATACCGCAGCAGCACAAACCGCCAAACATGTATATTGCGCACACCATGCGCAGAAAAATCCCCTCCCTCCAGGCCCTGGCCTGCCTGGACGCCGCCGCCCGCCATGAAAGCTACACCCGCGCCGCCCAAGAGCTGGCGCTGACGCAGGGTGCGGTGTCGCGGCAGATCACGGCGCTGGAGGAATTCCTGGGCATGGCGTTGTTCCGGCGCACCCGCCACGGCGTGGCACTGACCGAGCGCGGCGCCGAATACGCCCAGCAGGTCGCAGCACGGCTGCAGGGGCTGGAGCAGGACACGCTGCAGGCCATGTCGTCCCAAGGCAGCGCCGGCACCCTGCACCTGGCCGCCGTGCCCACCTTTGCCACGCGCTGGCTGATACCGCGCCTGCCGGCCTGGGCCGCGCTGCACCCGGACACCACGGTGCACATCGAAACCCGCACCCGGCCGTTCCTGTTTGCCGACACGCCGTTTGATGCAGCGCTGTACACCGGCACCGCCGAGCAGGTGGCCAACTGGGCCGGCACGCGCGCCGTGCGCCTGCTGGGCGAAGACATGGTGCCGGTGTGCAGCCCGGGCTTTCTGGGCGGCCAGAGCAGCCTGAGCCTCGAGGCCATGGCCCAGCGCCCGCTGCTGCAGCAAAGCACCCGGCCCGAGGGCTGGCGCCAGTGGTTTGATGGGCTGGACGTAACCGCACCCCTGGCCCTGCACGGGCCGCGCTACGAATTGTTTTCCATGACTGCCGCCGCAGCCGCTCAGGGCCTGGGTCTGGCCCTGGTGCCGCGTCTGCTGGTGGAGGCCGAGTTGCAGCGCGGTGAACTGGTGATCGCCTGCGCGCAGACCCCGGCCAGCGACCCGGGCCAAGACCAGGCCAGTCAGCGGGCCTACTACTGCGTGCTGCCCGAGCGCACCGAAGACCGGCCGCTGGTCACGACCTTCTTGCGCTGGCTGCAGGCAGCCACCGCCTAGCGCAGGGCTTGGTCAACGGCCTGCAGCAGCGCCGGGTTGTCGGGCGTGACATCGCTGGGGAAGCTGGCCACCACCTTGCCGCTGCGGTCTATCAGGTATTTGTGGAAGTTCCATTGCGGCGTCTTGCCGGTGGCCTTGTCCAGCGCGGCATACAGGCCGTTGCGTGCCGCGCCGGAGACAACCGACTTGCCCAGCATGGGGAACTTCACGCCGTAGGTGTTGTAGCAAAAGTCGGCAATCTCCTTGGCCGAACCGGGTTCCTGCCCACCGAAGTCATTCGACGGAAAACCCAGCACCACCAGGCCGCGCGGCTGGTACTTGGCGTACAGCGCCTCCAGCCCCTCGTACTGGCTGGTGAAGCCGCAGTAGCTGGCGGTATTGACCACCAGCACCGCCTTGCCCGCATACTGGCAGAGGTTCTGCGGTGCTTCGTCCTGCAGACGCGGAAACTGGTATTGCAGGATGGCCGGGCAGGCGGCCTGGCCGGTGGCCGTGCCCGGGCCGACTGGCGTTACGGCCTGCGCGCCCTGCCCTATGAGCACCAGCGCAGCCACAGAAAGAAGGCGGGAGAGCAATTGCATGGTGGTTCCTTGGACGGAAGTCTCGGCCGTTGACTCTAGCCCAGTTGGCATTCCGCGCGGTGCGCGCGGTTTTATGCAGAAAAAAGGCCTATTGCGCAGGCAATGCGAGCGGTAACAGCTATCAAAAACAGAGCACCACAAACCAGGGTGCTTGCGCCATAATTTTGCGCAGCCGGCGGCGCCATGGGCCGCCCCTCTACCCGGAAGGCGCATATGGACGAAGACCCCCGATCCAAAAGCTGGTGGCAGACCCTGCCCGGTATCCTGACCGCGGTGGCGGGCGCCATCACCGCCGTCACCGCGCTGGTGACAGCGCTGCACCAGGCCGGCTGGCTGGGCCGCACGCCAGCGCCAACGGCCACTCCACCCTCCAGCGCTGGTATGCCACCAGCCCCTACCAACGCCACCGCAGTGGTGGCCGCATCCGCACCTGCACCCGCCGCGGCACCGCTTAGCGTCGTGCTGCCCGAACGGGTGGAACTGGTGGCAGACACGCTGAGCTACCGCATCCTCAACGCCCAACTGCTGCCGCAAAACCCCGGCCAGCGCAGCCTGAAGTTCCAGGTGCGCATCACCAACAACAGTCGCTACGACGGTAACTTCTGGAGCGCCTCCTTCCGCCTGCTGGCCGACGGCAGCCTGCTGGCGCCGGTGAATGAACTCAACGAACTGGTGCGCGGCAATAGCAGCATGGAGGGCTGGGTGGAATTCACCGTACCCGACAGCCTGGCCCAAGCACAGCTGCAGATGGGCACCGTGGGCACGGGCGTGGCAGGCATCCCCATCGTGCTGAAGGCGGGGCCCTAGACACAAACACGCATCACCCGGTGGCACTGGCTGCAAAGACTCTGGTTGCCATGTGGCGAATCGGCCCCATGTACACACCAGGCCCGGCCGGCTGCTACGCTGCCCATCTTTGTGCCGCCTGGGCACTTACTTCATTTTTCATAGCATCTTGCGCACGATATATCTGCGCTAGAGGCCGATTTCATCTGCAAAGCAAAACATGATTCCCTTTTCCGTTCTGGACCTGGCCCCGATTGCCGAAGGCAGCACCGCGGTCGATGCTTTTCGCCACACGCTGGACCTGGCGCAGCATGCCGAAACCTGGGGCTACCAGCGCTACTGGCTGGCCGAGCACCATGGCATGCGCGGCATTGCCAGCGCGGCCACGGCGGTCGTCATCGGCCATGTGGCGGCGGGCACGCGCAGCATCCGCGTGGGCGCCGGCGGCATCATGCTGCCCAACCATTCACCGCTGGTGATTGCCGAGCAGTTTGGCACGCTGGAGTCGCTGTTCCCCGGCCGCATCGACCTGGGCCTGGGCCGCGCGCCCGGCTCGGACCAAGCCACTTCCCGTGCGCTGCGGCGCGACCTGCAAACCGATGCCCAGCAGTTCCCCAGCGACGTGCTGGAGCTACAGCACTACTTTGCCCCGGTGCAAGAAGGGCAGACGCTGCGGGCCGTACCCGGCGCCGGGCTGGAGGTACCGCTGTGGATTCTGGGCTCCAGTACCTTTGGTGCGCAGCTGGCGGCCGAACTGGGCCTGCCCTACGCGTTTGCCTCGCATTTCGCGCCGGGTGACATGCTGTCGGCCATCGAGATTTACCGGGCGCGCTTCAAGCCGTCCAAACAGCTGGCCAAGCCCTATGTGATGCTGGGCTTCAATGTGTTTGCGGCGGACACGGACGCGGCCGGGCAGTTTCTGTTCAGCTCGCTGCAGCAGGCATTTGTGAACCTGCGTAGCGGCCGCCCGTCCCAGTTGCCGCCGCCGGTAGACGGCTTCGCCGAGCGCCTGCACCCGGCTGACAAGGCCATGCTGGACAATTCTTTGTCCTGCGCTGCGGTGGGCTCGCCCGACACGGTGCGCCGGGCATTACAGGCTTTTATTGAGCGCACGGGTGCGGACGAGCTGATGCTGACGTCGCAGATCTTCGACCACCAGGCGCGGCTGCGCTCTTACGAGATCACTGCTAGCTTGCGCGCGCAGCGTTAGCCCGCGTGGGCGCGTGGGTGTCCACCCACAGGCTGGGCTCGGGCACGGCCTGCGCGGGGTCGAAACGGCGCAGGCAGTGCTTGCCGCCCTGCTTGCCCTGGTACATGCCAGCATCGGCCAGCTTGAGCAGCATCTTGGGGTCCACGCCGTCCAGTGGCGCCAGGGCGTAGCCTATGGTCAGGCCGACCTGGAAACTGTGCTGCCCCAGGTCAAACGGCGCATGGAAGGCCTCCAGCAGCTTGTGGCCCAGGTCTTGCGCCTGGCGGTCGGTGTGCAGGCCGCGGGCCACGATGACGAACTCGTCGCCCCCCATGCGCGACACCAGGTCGCTGCTGCGCACCAGCACTTGCAACCGGACCGCCACGGCGCTGAGCAGCACATCGCCCACATCGTGGCCGTACTGGTCGTTCACCGGCTTGAAGCCGTCCAGATCCAGCACATACACCGCCACCATGCTGTGCGGGCCGCATTGGGCCAGGGCCTGTTCCAGCGCCAGGCTCAGGCCACGGCGGTTGGGCAGATCGGTCAACGGGTCGGTATGTGCCAGGGAATGCATGGCGTCGCGCTCCTGGGTGACACGCACGACCTTGGCCTGCGTGGCCCGGCTGCGCAGGGCCAGCAGGCGCATCAACATCAGCAGGTCCAGCAGCGCCGCCCATTGCACGGAGTGCTGGGTCCAGAAATTCACCCCCACCACGCCATACAACACGCCCACCATGGTCAAGACTGCAAAGAAATACACCAATGCGCCCAATACCAGGTAGATGCCCATCGCGTTGCCCTGACGCACCCGGCGCCAGGCCGGCGGCAAGGCCAGCAGAGACGGCAAGGCCCCCAACAGCCCGACCAGCGGACTGACCGCACGGGTGCTGAGCAAGTCCAGCGCATACACCAGCGCCACCAGCGCAGAAGCCAGCGCGCCCGCACGCATGGCGCGGCTGAAATGGCGGTATGCCCCCGGCCCCGCCAGCACATGCTCAAAAAACAGGAAGAAGCCGCAGGTAGATGCAAGCGCGGATAGTGCCGCCAGGTGCAGCTCCAGCCACCGATTACCGGCCCACAGGTACTGAACGCCCACGCCAAACTGCAGCAGCGAAAACACCAGGCCACCCACCACGATCAACGCGTACTTCAAAAAGAGCGGGTCGCGTACGCCCAACCAGTGCATCAGGCTGTACATCAGCAGGCATAGCGACAGACCCAGCATCAGGCCCTGCAGCATCTGTTCGCGCAGCGCATGCTCCAAAAACGCAGCCTGTGTATTCAGCGTGATGGGCAGCACCATGGCGCCACTGGTCTGCACGCGGATGTACAGGATGTAGGCCTGGCCCGGCTGCATGCGCAAAGACACGGTCGGCGATCGGGCGGCACGCGGACGCTCCAGGTTCTGGTGCAAATTGCCCAGCAGGGCCTGCTGCAGCACCTGGCCATCACGCACCAGGTAGATGTCCAGGCGGTTCAACACCGGGTAGTCCAGCTCTAGCGCCCAATCCGTCCCAGCAGACGGCTCCAGGCGCACCGGTATGCGCAACCACACAGGTGCAGAACGCATGCCCAGGGTAGAGCGGGCGGTCTGCGGCGGCGCGAAATCAGCGCTGGCCTCCTGCACCTGGCCGATATCCATGCGACCCGTGGCATCTGGCAGCACCTGCACGGCCGGCCACAGGTCCTGGCGCCAGCTTTGCACATCCAGCACCGCCTCGGCCTGAGCCCATGCGCCCAGCGGCAGCAGCAAACCCACGCACAGCAGCACCCGCCATAACAGGCGCAGCACAGATTGCGTGGGAAATGGCGAATGCATCAGGTTTGTTACTGATTGTAAATTATTGTATTTTAGGTGCCCTTGGCGGGCTGTACCCTGCAGAAGCGCTAACGCAAGGGCCGCAGCAGCTCTTTCAGGCCGTTATGGTCGATCTCGTACATCAAGGCCAGCAGCCGGCCAATGTCACCCGGCGGGAAGCCCTCACGTGCAAACCAGTTCAGGTAGTTGCCGGGCAGGTCGGCGATGACCGTGCCCTTGTGCTTGCCAAACGGCATTTGCACGCTGACCAGGCGCTGCAATTGTTCAGAGTCCATATCTGTAAATGTAACAATCCCAAAAATGGACCCTGCGCACACCAAGTGCACGACGTACCCAATATTGGGGATGCGCTCCACAGGGAGCTGCCGAGTTACCTATATGTGGAAAACGGCAAGCGCCCCCACCAGCACGCCCAGGCCGCCGGTACCAAACATTGCGTATTCCAGCCATTTCTTCTTGGTCAGCAGCGCGATGGCGGCCATGGCGATAGAGATTTGCAGCACCGTGGTGGCCTGGGCCCAGCGGTGGTGCAGGTGCATCTGCTCGTCGCTTTTTTCGTCCCATTCGACGACTTCGGTTTCCAGCTTTTCGGCCACCGCCTTGATGCCGTCCTTTTCCTTCTCGTAGCGTTCCACCTTGGCCTGGTAGGCGGACTTCGCGGCCTCTGGCGACAGGTTCATCGCCAGCTCAGCCAACGCCTGCTTGGTGCTCTTGGCCTGGTAGTAATTCCATTGGTTGGAGGCCTCCGCCTTTTTCAGCGCGGCATTGTTCTTATACAGCCCCGCATTGGCTTGCGTCGCCCCGCCCATATAGGAAAAGATGGCCCCCACCGTAGCGATGATGGCGGTGAACATCGCAATCTGGTTCACCATGCCGCCACCGTGCGCACCATGTGCGCCTTGGGTGGCATGCTCCAACTCGTGGTCATGCGGACCGTGGACGTGAAACCCTTCACTAGACATACCTGTTTTCC
This sequence comes from Rhodoferax sp. GW821-FHT10B06, assembly GCF_059415605.1. NCBI lineage: Bacteria > Pseudomonadati > Pseudomonadota > Betaproteobacteria > Burkholderiales > Comamonadaceae > Rhodoferax > Rhodoferax sp. GW821-FHT10B06. The sequence goes on from NZ_JBWKNO010000003.1 coordinate 62,806, forward strand.
TGAGAATTTATAAAAGTTATACGAAGCGTCATACGCAGACCCCGCTCCTACAGCTGGGGACAAGATCGGCGCCCGAGGATACAAGAACACCGCGGGGCCGCCCGTACACTTTGCGCATGCATCCTCCGAACTCCCCCCTGGCCTGGGGCATCATCGGCTGCGGCGCCGTGACCGAACTCAAGAGCGGCCCTGCCTTCAACAAGGTGGCGCATTCGCGCCTGGTGGCGGTGATGCGCCGCGACGCCACCCTGGCCCAGTCCTACGCAGAGCGGCACGGCGTACCCACCTGGACCACCGATGCCGACGCGCTGATCCACAACCCGCAGGTCAACGCCGTCTACATCGCCACCCCGCCAGACAGCCACCACTTCTATGCGCTCAAGGTGGCCGCGGCCGGAAAAATCTGCTGCGTGGAAAAACCCATGGCACTGAACCACCGCGAATGCCTGGAGATGTGCGCCGCCTTTGAAGCGGCGGGCCTGCCGCTGTTCGTGTCCTACTACCGACGTTCGCTTCCGCGCTTTGCCCAGGTCAAAAAATGGCTGGATGAGGGCACGATTGGCAACGTGCGCCATGTGCACTGGGCCTATACCCGCACGCCCAGCCCGACCGACCTGGCCAAAACGCCCAACTGGCGCACCGACCCGCAAGTGGCCGGCGGTGGCTACTTTGCCGACCTGGCCTGCCACGGGCTGGACCTGTGCATGCATCTGCTGGGCGACATCGTGTACGCCCAGGGCTTTAACGCGCAGCAGCAGGGCCTGTATGCGGCCGAGGACGCGGTCACTGGGGTCTGGCAGTTTGCTAGCGGCGCGCTGGGCTCGGGTTACTGGAACTTTGGTGCCGCCGAGCGCGTGGACGCCGTCACCATCCTGGGCAGCCAGGGGACGATAGAGTTTTCGGTGTTTGGCAACCAGCCGCTGCTGCTGCGCAACAGCCAGGGCTGCCAGAGCGTGGAAATCGCCCACCCGGAGAACATCCAGCTGTTCCATATCGAGAATATGCAAAAACACGTGGCCGGGCTAGCCACGCACCCCTCCACCGGGCAGACCGCGCAGCGTACGGCCTGGGTGATGGACATGATTCTGGCAAACTAATCTCTTCCACGGAAGATGCCCATTACATCCATCGTCAAGTCCCAAAATCACCCCGTAATGCTAAAGCACCTATTCGTCCTGCTGTCGATCTTCATTGGATCAGCCATCGCAGCGACTCCAGCCACAGAAGCCACCATGGCTCGCACCGACGGCCCCCAAAAGCAAGCGTTATTGGCGTTCATCGCCAAGGAGAAATTTTTAGCCGATGGCTCGTACTTTGGAGCCCTCAACGAGCGCGATAGAGCCCACTACACGTCCGTGATCAATACACTTGCGATCCGGCTAACCGGAATCGCTGACAAACCAGAGCCCAAGATCCAATTGCTGGAAGAATTCAAGGCGACGTACCCTGCCCTTGAAGATGCGGACACCGAAGAGCGTGAACGTGCAATAGGCTACTTGGAAGAATTGATGGATATCTTTGGAGTAACAAGTTCGGACGGACTGCTCAACAATCTTATGTATGGCTTCAATCCCTCCGCGTCCGCAGATGCAAGAAACCAAGAAGCCGTAGCCGCCATGACAGCCGTTGAGCGGGAGTTCGCAAAAAAACTGGCCGCACTGACCGCAACATCTGCTCTGGAATTTTTAACCCGTACGCTCGGCAATCCCTTGGTACACCAAGCCAATACCGATGTTTGGTTTCAAGATAACGACCCGAACAATATGGTCACGCTGACGAATACCGCTTCAAAGCCCTCGCTCATCTGGATGGTCAAAGGCCGTTTCCTGTATTCCAAGCTGCTCTGAAAATCCCAAGTAAGGGAGTCCGAAACAGACCCTCAACCGCCAGCGCGCTTGACCGTATAGCCCTGCTTTTGCAGCAGCGCGATCACCGTGTCACAGTGGTCGCCCTGCACTTCGATCACGCCGTCCTTCACCGTGCCGCCGCTGCCACAGGCGGCTTTGAGCTGCTTGCCCAACGCGGTCAGCCCCGCCAGATCCAAGGGCACGCCCTTAACCAGGGTCACGCCCTTGCCGGCACGGCCCTTGGTTTCGCGCGACACGCGCACGATGCCATCGGTCTTGGGCAGTGGCTTCTGGCCACAGATGCAGTCGGCCACCGGCTTGCGGCAGGTTGGGCACATGCGGCCGGTTTCGGTGGAATACACCAAGCCGCCGCTGGAGAGTTTGCTTTTCATACCCATTACTATCAAAAAAATAGCACCTAGCGCTGGTATTACCTACGCTAGGTGCCGATTTGGCTACAACCGCCGAGAGGGCTTAGCCCTTGGTGTAATTGGCGATGCCTTCGAGGATTTCCTTCTTGGCCGCGTCAATACCTTCCCAGCCCAGCACCTTGACCCACTTGCCCTTTTCCAGGTCCTTGTAGTGCTCAAAGAAGTGGCTGATGGCGTTCAGGCGCATCTTGTTCACGTCATCCACACTCTTCCAGTGGGTGTACATGGGCAGAATCTTGTCGGTGGGCACGGCCAACACCTTGCCATCCACGCCTGCTTCGTCTTCCATCAGCAGAATGCCCAGGGGGCGGCAGGGCACGACCACGCCGGGGTACAGCGGGTAAGGCGTGATCACCAGCACGTCCACCGGATCACCGTCACCGCTCAGGGTCTGGGGCACGTAGCCGTAGTTGGTGGGGTAGTGCATGGCCGTGGTCATGAAACGGTCCACGAACAGCGCGCCGGACTCCTTGTCCACTTCGTACTTGATCGGGTCCGCATTCATCGGGATTTCGATCACGACATTAAAGGCATCGGGGGCATTCTTGCCAGGGGTCACTTTATTCAGGGACATGGTGGTGTTGCAGTTAGGAGTTGAGAAATTGGATTCTGGTTAACCCGTGATTTTGCCTCACAGCGGTGACGCCAGCCTGACGGCAAAGCCAAAAGTAAAAAGGCGACACAGCCACCAGATGCTGTGTCGCCCGCTTCGCAGCGCTCTAGCCGCTATCAGCTGGGTGTGCAGTACTGCGGCGTGGTGCTTGCCGGAATCGTGGGCAAATCGGTGGTGTAAGTGCCCACGGGACGTACGGTGACCACGCAGCTGGCGCTGACGTCGAACTCGAACAGATTCCAGTAGTCCGTGTTCGACGACTCGCCCGTGGCGGGCGGCGTAATCAGCTGCAGAGTGCGTCCTGGAATGTTCACCTCGACCCGCGCACCCGATGTAGCGATGGGGCCATCGGAATAACCCGAGTAGTTGCGTACGCTGTACTTGTAGGTACCCACCATCAGCTTGGTGATGGTCACCACCTCGGGGCCGTAGCTGGAGGTGTCGTCCACGTCCAGGTTGGCGAAAGGCGCTGTGGCAAGTGCCCCCTTGGCCGAGTAATACACATGGTCACCCGCCGGCGTTATCAGGTGCGAATCCAGGTCGCTGGGCAAGGCGCCCCAGGTCAGCTTCATGGTGATGCCAGCACCGCTCTGGCCCAGGCTCAGGCAATCCGTCAAGGTGATGTCGGTCGCACTGGCCGTATTGCGCACGGTGTTGGTCAAATATCCGCCGAACACGCCCACGATAGTGGCCTCGCTGTTGCTACGGATCGGCAGGCTGAAGTTACCGCTGGCATCGGTGTAGACCGAGCTGGTGCCGGAGTAGTCGATACCGTCGCTGGTGACCAACGCATTCGCCACCACGGCACCCGCCGCATTCTTCATGCAGCCATGGACGATGATGGTGTTGTAGGTCTGGTCGGCATTCCAGGTGGTGAAATGGCTGACCGTGCCTTCATAGTAGGCCGATGCGCCGGTGCCAACCAGAGTCGCCGTGCCTTCCTGCACCCACAAGCCGGTGCTGGTGTTGAAGTAAAACAGCGGGATGGTCGAAGGCACGGATGCATTGCGCGAAGCCAGGGGGATGCGGATGGTAGCGGTCTGGCCGCTGCGCAGATTCAGCGCGGCACCCGTGCTGTCGGTCAGCACCACATTGAGCGCGCCAAAGCTTTCAATCGGCACATTGCCGCTGCCCGTGGAGGTCAGGAAGTCGCCGGGCATCAGGGTCGTATCCACAGCCGGGTTGATGGGCGTGATGCTGACCGTGATATTGCCCGTGGGAAGACTGCCATCGGCACGCTGCACGCTATTTGCGGACAAGGTGACCTGCGCGGTGCTGCTGGGCACCGTGACCGTGCCACCAGCCGTTACCGGAACCGTGCCGCTGGCACCGACCTTGACCAAACGGGCCTGCACATCGGTACGTGCATCGGCCACCACATTGGCAATGCGCACACCTTCGGCGTAGTCGCTGGAGGCGAAGACTACCGTCACGCGGCTGCTCGCCGTAAGACCGGTGAGGCTGAAAGTACCGTCGGCCGCCGTGGTGGTGGACAGGCTTCCAACCCGCACCGTCACGCCCCCTACGCCCAGTCCGGTCGCATCGTCCAGCACTTTGCCTGCGACGCCGGTTGTCGAAACCGGAGTGCTGGGTGTGGAACCAGAACCACCGTCGCCACCACAGGCCACCAGGAAGACCGAAGCCACCAGGCCTATGGCCAAGCCACGCCAATAACTTTTTGAGAACCGCATAGAACACCCTTCATACATGGGAAATGACAGAACCTGTGGGCCGCAAGGCATGGATGCCTGGCTCCGCAAGTCCGCGCCAGCCCTCGGTCGAATGCGTCCAAGGGCCATGGTTGTGCACCCCCACGTCCACCGCGCAAAGATGTGTCGCAGTGCTGAATTTGGGTGCGCTGCGAATTTAGAGTGCCAGCCCTCGGTTTACATACCGGACACAAAGAGTTACCGCAGTGCAGCAACTGTTTTTCCTTTATATTGGTGACGTTGGCCAATCGTCTCCGCCTCTTTGGACGTCGGATGCGCGAGGAAGCAACGCAGCGGGGGTACCACCTTGGGTATGCCCTGCATCACTCTCTGCGGTCTGTGGCAGCACGGACTCGGGCGGTCTACGGCGTTGCTTTTCTTGCCAATAGCGGTGCTATTGGCTGCACAAAGCGCCTTGTATCCCATCCCGATCCGCACCACCACATCCTCGCCGGAGTTATGCAGGGCATCCCTGGCGTTGCACTCCCATCTCGCGACAACGACAAAAAAGGAGACATTCCTATGGCAGGTAACACAGCGCTGACACTGGCGCTCATATGTGGATTCATTGCGGTGGCCTACGGTTTCTGGGCCCGCAGCTGGATTCTTTCGCAAGACGCCGGCAACCCGCGCATGCAAGAAATTGCCGCCGCCATCCAGACTGGCGCAGCCGCCTATCTGGCCCGGCAGTACCGCACCATCGCCATCGTCGGGGTGGTGCTGGCCATCCTCATCGGCATCTTTCTCGACCCCATCTCGGCCATAGGCTTCGTGATTGGCGCAGCCCTGTCGGGCGCCTGTGGCTTCATTGGCATGAATGTGTCGGTACGCGCCAATGTGCGCACCGCACAGGCGGCCACCAAGGGCATAGGCCCGGCACTCACCGTGGCGTTTCGCGGCGGCGCCATCACCGGCATGCTGGTGGTCGGCCTGGGCCTGCTGGGCGTGACGGGTTTTTACTGGTTTCTGGTGCCTGACGGCATGCCCACCGCAGCGCGGCTGAACCCGCTGATCGGCTTTGCCTTTGGCTCGTCGCTGATCTCCATCTTCGCCCGGCTGGGCGGCGGCATCTTCACCAAGGGTGCCGACGTAGGCGCGGATCTGGTGGGCAAGGTCGAAGCAGGCATCCCGGAAGACGATCCGCGCAACCCGGCCGTGATTGCAGATAACGTGGGTGACAACGTGGGCGACTGCGCCGGCATGGCCGCCGACCTGTTCGAGACCTATGCGGTCACGCTGATTGCAACGATGGTGCTGGGCGCCCTTCTCGCCACCGCTGGCGGCGCCAGCACCGTGGTGTATCCGCTGGCATTGGGCGCTGTGTCCATCGTCGCATCCATCATCGGCTGCTTCTTCGTCGTCGCCTCGCCGGGCATGAAGAACGTGATGCCGGCGCTGTACAAGGGCCTGGCGGTCGCCGGCGTGCTGTCGCTGATCGCCTTCTACTTCGTCACGACCGCGCTGGTGGCGGACAACGCCTTGGGCGGCACGGGCGCAGCCATGAAGCTGTATGGCGCCTGCGCCGTCGGCCTGGTGCTGACCGCCGCGCTAGTGTGGATCACCGAGTACTACACCGGCACGCAGTACGCGCCGGTGCAGCACATCGCCCAGGCATCGACCACCGGCCACGGCACCAACATCATTGCCGGCCTGGGTGTGTCCATGCGCTCCACCGCCTGGCCAGTGATCTTTGTCTGCATCGCCATCTGGACCGCCTTCCACCTGGCCGGCCTGTACGGCATTGCAATTGCCGCCACATCCATGCTGAGCATGGCCGGCATCGTGGTGGCCCTGGATGCCTACGGCCCCATCACCGACAACGCCGGCGGCATTGCCGAAATGGCCGAGATGCCCAAGAGCGTACGCGATGTAACCGACCCGCTGGACGCGGTGGGCAACACCACCAAGGCCGTCACCAAGGGCTATGCCATCGGCTCAGCCGGCCTGGCGGCGCTGGTGCTGTTTGCCGACTACACGCACAAGCTGGAGGCCTACGGCCACGTTATCAGCTTCGACCTGAGCAACCCGATGGTCATCATCGGCCTGTTCATCGGCGGGCTGATCCCCTACCTGTTCGGGGCGATGGCGATGGAGGCCGTGGGCCGCGCTGCCGGCAGCGTGGTGGTCGAAGTGCGCCGCCAGTTCCGCGAGATCAAGGGCATCATGGAAGGCACGGCCAAGCCCGAATACGGCAAGGCGGTCGATATGCTGACCACCGCGGCGATCAAGGAAATGATGATCCCCTCATTGCTGCCGGTAGTAGTGCCAATCCTGGTCGGCCTGCTGCTGGGGCCTGCGGCCCTAGGTGGCCTGCTGATGGGCACCATCGTCACCGGCCTGTTCGTGGCTATCAGCATGTGCACCGGCGGCGGCGCCTGGGACAACGCCAAGAAGTACATCGAAGACGGCCACCACGGCGGCAAGGGCTCGGAAACCCACAAGGCCGCCGTCACCGGCGACACCGTGGGCGACCCCTACAAGGACACGGCCGGCCCGGCGGTGAACCCGCTAATCAAGATCATCAACATCGTGGCCCTGCTGATCGTGCCACTGGTGATGCAGATCCACGGCGGCAAATAAGGCGCCACCATGTAAAAAGCCGCAGCGCCCGCCATGGGCACTGCGGCTTTTTTGCGCCTAACGAGAAGCTCAGGGCAACGCGACGACTTCCACGCGGCGGGCTTCGGCGTTGCTGCCAGAGCCGGTCAGCGCTTCAGGCTTGACCAGTTCGATCTTGTCCTGGGCCACACCCAGACCTACCAGCAGCTCACGCACGGCAAAGGCGCGCAACTTGGCCAGCTCTTCGTTCTTGGCCTGGTCGCCGGTGGCGTCATGGAAGCCGCTGATGCGCAGGCTCTTGCCCTCGCCCGCCAGCTTGACCACCTCGGCCAGCGCCACATCGGCGCCCTGGGCCACATCGGCCTTTGCGGTGGCGAAGTAGAACTTGACCACACCGTTTTCCACCTTCACGCTGGCACCTTCCACGTCCAGCACCTCTTGCACTGCGGGCGCAGTCTTGGGCTTGGCACTGTGGGTCTTGTAGATGCCCATGCCAATCGCAAATGCCACGGCGGCAGCCACGACGGCAAACAGAATTACGAATGCAGCGCTCTGGCTATCGTCTTTGTCAGAAGAAAACATGGTGAAAGCTCTCCAAAAAATGTGGCGCGATTGTAGAGGGCTGGCGTGACGCAAGCCGGCTCTCCTAGCTTGGTGGCGCCTGCCGGATGGAGCCCTCTGTGCCGGGGGAAAGGGCATGCTGGGCCTGTATCAATTGCCGTAGCTCGCGCACTTCGCTGTGCAGCGCGGCGATTTCCCGCAGCAGATCGCGCTCAATCTGGCGCTCCTCGGTCTCCACGAACATGGCGGCCACCGAAGCGGTCACCAGGGACAAAATCGCCAGCCCCAGCAGTACCACGATCACCGCGAAAAACCGGGACGCATGGGTGCTCGGCACCATATCGCCGTAGCCCACCGTGGCGGCTGTGGTGAAGGCCAGCCACAGGCCGTCGCCAAATGTATGCACGCGCGGCTCCAGCAGCCAAAAGCCCGCCCCGCCCAGGCCCATGATGAGCAAGCCCAAGGCCAGCGAATACCACAACCCGCGTCGGGTGATGAAGAAATGGCGCGCTCGTACACGTCGCATAGCGCTACATTGGAAGCGCTGCACCGGACAGGCGACTTGATCGAGATCAAGAACTGAGATGTCCACAAACCCGTATGAGAAATATGCCCCTTGCGCTTGTTCTACCTGCGCTATAAGCTACTAAATTTATAGCATTACCACTATTACTGCAGATCCCAGCAGACAGCCCGGGCAGCGCTGCTGACATCTGGCAGCCCAGCCAGGCACTGGCACAATCGGAAACTCCATGAACACGACCTTTGTACCCCTTGCCAGGACCCGGCTTGCGCTCCGCGCTGGCAGGCCGCCCATGGCAAGGACGCGCTTGGTGCCGCCCTCGGCCGCTGAGCCCCACTTTGCCCAGCCGATTTAAATGCCACGCCGTGTCATTCCCCTGCGAGACCAGCGCCAGCTCGCGCCGAGCAGCCTCGCCCCCACATCCGGGCCGCTGGCCGACCAACTGGGGCGCCCGCTGCACGACCTGCGCATCAGCGTGACCGACCGCTGCAACTTCCGATGCAGCTACTGCATGCCCAAGGAAGTGTTTGACAAGGACTACCCCTATCTGCCGCACAGCGCACTGCTGAGCTTCGAAGAAATCACCCGCCTGGCGCAAATTTTCGTGGCCCAGGGCGTGCGCAAGATCCGGCTGACCGGCGGCGAACCCCTGCTGCGCAAGAACATCGAGGTGCTGGTCGCCCAACTGGCCGCATTGCGCACGCCCGATGGCCAGCCGCTGGACCTGACCCTGACCACCAATGGCGCCCTGCTGGCACGCAAGGCCCAGGCTTTGAAAGATGCCGGGCTGCAACGCCTGACCGTCAGCCTGGACGGCCTGGACGACACGGTGTTCCGCCGCATGAACGATGTGGACTTCCCGGTGCGCACGGTGCTGGACGGGCTGAAAGCCGCGCACAAAGCCGGCCTGGGAGCAGGCGGCGGGTTGAAGATCAATATGGTGGTGCAGCGCGGCACCAACGAGCATGAAATCCTGCCCATGGCCCGCCACTTCAAGGGCAGCGGCATGGTGCTGCGCTTTATCGAATACATGGACGTGGGCGCCACCAACGGTTGGCGTATGGACCAGGTCGTGCCCTCGGCCGAAGTCATACAAACGCTGCAAACCGAGTGGCCGCTGCGGGCGCTGGCGCCCAGTGCGCCCGGCGAAACCGCGCAGCGCTGGGCCTATGCCGATGGCAGCGGCGAGGTGGGCGTCATCAGCAGCGTGACCCAGGCCTTCTGCCGGGACTGCAACCGCGCCCGCCTGTCCACCGACGGCCGCGTCTATCTCTGCCTGTTCGCCAGCCAGGGCCATGACCTGCGCGACCTGCTGCGCAGCGGCGCCGACGATACCCAGCTCGGCAACGCCCTGCGCGGCATCTGGCAAGGCCGCAACGACCGCTATTCCGAGCTGCGCTCGGGCCTAGCAGCCGACAACGGCCCGGCGGCGCGGCGGGTGGAAATGAGTTACATCGGTGGCTGAGTTGGCGTTGCAAGACGTCACCGGACTGGTGCTCGCCGGCGGCCAGGGTGCGCGCATGGGCGGCCTGGACAAGGGCCTGCAGGCCTTCAAAGGCAAGACGCTGGCCCAACACGCGCTGACCCGACTACGACCGCAGGTGGGCAACCTGATGCTCAGCGCCAACCGCCATCTGGCCGACTATGCGGCCTTTGGTGTCCCGGTGTGGACCGATGCCGAGTCCGAGTTGGAAGACGACTATGCTGGCCCGCTGGCCGGCATGCTGGCCGGCCTGGCCCACTGCCCCACGGCCTACCTGGCCTGCGTGCCTTGCGATGCCCCGCTCTTCCCCGCCGACCTGGTGGCCCGCCTGGGCGCTGCATTGCTGGCGGACCAGGCCGATATGGCCGTGGCCGCATCCAGAGACCCCAGTGGCAGCCTGCGCAGCCAGCCGGTGTTCTGCCTGATGCGCAGCGACATGCACGCCAGCCTGGCGCAGTATCTGCAGCAAGGCGGTCGCAAAGTGGCCGTCTGGCTGGCCCAGCACCGTACGGCCACAGTGGCATTCGACGACGCCCAGGCTTTCTCCAACGCGAACACCTTGGCCGAGCTACGCGGCCTGGAACGATGAAGACTACCGACGCCATTGCGGCCACTATCCCCGGCTACAACCCGCTGAACCTGCCGGTGCCGGCGGCCCAGGCCTTTTTGTCGGCCCTGGCCACACCGGTGACGGAGACAGAAACCGTGGACATCCTGCAGGCGCTGGGCCGGGTACTTGCGGCGGACGTGGTGTCCCCCGTCAGCGTGCCGCCGCACGACAACTCGGCCATGGACGGCTATGCCTTCGACGGCGCACAGCTGCAGGGCGGCCAGACCCTGTCACTGCAGGTGGTCGGCCAGGTGCTCGCAGGCCATACCTGGTCCACCCCCATCGCCGCAGGCCAGTGCCTGAAGATCATGACCGGTGCGCCCATGCCACCGGGGCTGGACAGCGTGGTGCCGCATGAACGCGTGCAGCTGCAGGCTGGCTGCATCCATTTCGACCCCAGCCAGCTGCGGCGTGGTGCCAACCGCCGCCTAGCCGGCGAAGACGTGCAGCAAGGCCAGGCCGCCATGCGCCAGGGCGACCGCCTGGCCCCTGCGGCCCTGGGCCTGCTGGCCAGCCTGGGCCTGGCCCAGGTCACGGTGTACCGCCGGCTGCGGGTGGCTTACTTCTCCACCGGCGATGAAATCCTCAGCCCGGGCGAGGCGCCTCGGGCCGGCGCCGTATTCGACAGCAACCGCTACACCCTGTTTGGCCTGCTGACCCGCCTAGGCGTGGAGATACTGGACCTGGGCGTGGTGCGCGACGACCCGGCCCAGCTGCAAACCACCTTGGCCCAGGCAGCCCGGCAGGCCGATGCGATTCTCACCAGCGGCGGTGTCAGCACCGGCGATGCCGACCACACACGCAACATGATGGCCGCACTGGGCGATGTGGTGTTCTGGCAGCTGGCGATGCGCCCGGGCCGGCCCATGGCAGTCGGCTGCATCCGTGCAGGTGCCTTGCAAGAATTACAAGAAAAAAACGACTCTGGCGCAGATAATACCTGCGCTGGCAGCTATGAAAAACGCAGCAAATCCGACGCTCTGCTATTGGGCCTGCCTGGCAACCCAGTCGCAGTGGCGGTGGCTTTTACGGTGCTGGTACGCCAGGTACTGCTGCAGATGATGGGCTGCAACCCCGCGCATGCAGCACCACAGCCGCTATTGCGGGCCCGCAGCATGCAGGCCATACGCAAACGGCCAGGCCGCAGCGAATTCCCACGCGGCACGCTGTGCCGCACCGAAGATGGCCAGTGCGGTGTGCGCCTGGTGGGCAACCAGGGCTCGGGCATCCTCAGCTCTGTGGTGCAGGCCGACGTGCTGGTGGTCTTGCCCGAGGCGCAGGGCGATGTGGCCGAGGGCGATGCCGTAGACGTGATGCTGCTGGAAGGCTAGGAACCTGTTCTAAGCTCCTGGCCGGTTCTTCAGCCAGTCCAGCATCTGCGGCAATGGCATGGGCCGGGCAAACCAGTAGCCCTGCATCCAGTGGCAGCCCAGGGCTATCAGCGCATCGCGCTGCTGCTCGGTTTCTATGCCTTCGGCAATCACCCCCACACCCAGCTCGCCGGCCAGGGCCATGATGACCTTGGCAATATGCGCATCGCCACGCCCCAGCAAGGTGACAAAGGAGCGGTCCAGCTTGAGGGTGGAGAACGGCAGGCTTTGCAGGCGGTGCAGCGACGAGTAGCCGGTGCCAAAGTCGTCCAGATGCAAGTGAAACCCCGCTTCGGCCAGCAGCTGCAGCTGGCGCTCGGCCAATTCTGCGTCCTTGGCCACGGCCGACTCGGTCAGCTCGAAATGCACGCAGGAACGGGGTATGCCCTGCCGGTCCAGCAGCTCGCACATGTCTTCCACCAGGGTGGTCACCATCAGCTGCTTGGCCGACAAGTTGATGTTCACCACCGTGTACGGGTTCTGCGCCAGCAGGGCTGGCAAGGCAGCGGCAACCTTGTTGGCAATCGCCATGCCCAGGGCCACGATCAAACCGCATTCCTCGGCGATCGGGATGAATTTGTCGGGCGGACAGAAGCCGCCGTCCATCGGCCAGCGGGCCAGGGCCTCCATCATGGGCGCTGCGCCGGTACGCGCATCGACGATGGGCTGAAACCAGACCTCCAGCTCATCCAGACGCAGACATTCGCGCAGCCGCTGCTCCAGCAGCATGCGTTCCTGCACATTGCCCAGCATCGATTCGCTATAAAAGCTGTAGCGACCCTTGCCCGCCCGCTTTGCGTCGTACATGGCCAGATCGGCGTTGCGCAGCAGGTCGTCCTTGTTCGTCGAGGTGCCGTGGGCATAACAAATACCCATGGAACAGCTGACGGTCAGGTAGGAGCCCTGGTATTCCCGGGTCTGGGCAATCGTCTCCTGCACCCGCTCGGCAAAGTGCCGCACACCCAGCTCGTCGCCCTGGGCCACGTACAGCAAGGCGAACTCGTCGCCCCCCAGGCGCACCACCACGTCACTGGTACGGATCAGCTTTTCCAACGAACGGGCAATGCTGGTCAGCAAAAAGTCGCCGGCTGCATGGCCCAGGGAATCGTTGATGAGCTTGAAGTCGTCCAGGTCGATCAGCAGCACCGCCAGGGTCAGGCCCGGCTGGCGCTGCTGCATGGCCAGCAGTTGGTCCAACTGTTCATGCAGCATGCGGCGGTTACCCAGCTCGGTCAGGGCATCGGTGCGGACATCGTGCTCCAGGCCGGAGCGCGCCTTGCCCAGCGCAGCCATCATGGTGTTCAGTGACAAGGCCAGCTCGTCCAACTCGTCATGGCCCTGTACCGGCCACTGCCGCATCAGCGCCGGGTCGGTGCTGCGCTGGCTGCGCGCCAGCTGGGCAAACTTGCCCAGGCGTTTGAGAACCAGCCTATCGAGCAGAAAGACCACCGCCAGAGCACCCAACACGACCAGCACCAACGCGTTGGCCAGCAGCAGAAGCTGACTGGTTTGCTTCTGGGTCCGCTGCGTGGGTGGCGTATCCACCACCAGTTGCAGCTGACTGGGTCCTGCCGTGTCTTTCAGGATGGCGCTGCTGTCATTGCTGGCTTGCGTGCCGTCCGCCAACGCATCCGCAGGCCGCAGCACAAAGTGGCTGCCGGTAAGTTTCATCAGGCGTGTCAGGCGCTCGCCCTGCCATTCGCGGGCCATCAGCATCCAACCCACGATCGGGGAGCCGATCTGGCGCATGCGTACCGGGCTGAACACCAGCAGCACCGGCTGGCCCTTCAACCAGCGCTTGAATTCACCGCCCTTTTCACGCAGCTCGGGAGGCAGCGCAAAAATGGCCGCCATGGCTTCCGCCAACACCGGGTCATTGCCGGCCAGAGGCTCAACCCGGCCTCGCCGTATATCCACGCTGGAATGCAATTGACCGGCCAGGGTCAAAAACGCCACATAGTCCACATCCAGGTTGCGTAGCGACTCCACCGTGTAGCTTTGCGCCAAATAGCCGAGGTTGAAGTTTTGCATGTGTTGGGCCGACTCGTCCCACACGCCGTAGTCCAGGGCCGTACGCAACAGCGCGGTCACTTCCTGGCGCAGGCCCAGGTCCACACGCAGATACTGGTCATGCGCAGCGCGCTGGTCGAACGATGCCAGACTGCGATCCAGCAGTGACGAGCTGACCATGAAGCTGACCACGCCGACCACGCAAAACAGCAACGCCAGCAACCCCAGAATGCGTGCGCGCAAACTGCTCATCTTTGCATGAAGGGGTTATGTAGTTGCATCAGAAAGTCCGCATCGTAACGGTAAACAGGCCAGATATGAAACACAAATTATTACATTCTGCATACCCTAGCCTGAACCCCATCACAGTGCCGCGTTGCGACTGGGCTTGGCCGCAACAGGCGGACGAACATGGCGTAGCGTCATGCCCAGCAAAAGCACCAGGTAAAACAAAAAGGCCAGACGCGGTACATCCAGCAAGCTGTCGAACAGGCCCACCACCACAAACCCGACCAAGCCGCCGGCAATGCCGGGAGCCAGCGGGTGGTCCTTGGCCCGCCCCACAGTGACACGCCATAGCGCCGCCAGGCCCATGGCGATAAACAGCGCCAAGCCCACGCCACCCTGGTCAAACAACACATTCATGAAGACGTTCTTGATGTGCCAGGGCAAGTGGTTGCGGTCGCTGGAAAAAAACCAACGCTGCAGGTCTTGCGAAAAATCACCGTTATCCAAAAGCTGGCGGCCATCCGCGCTCTTGAGCTGGATGTTGTCTACATCCACCAGGCCCATGACGCTGTCGGTGGCAACCGAGAACGACACAATCCGCGGCGCAAACCAGGCACCACTGGACAGCTCGCCGCCCTTGAGCGGCACCTCGAAACTTTGCCATTCGGTGGTCTTGGGCTCGACATACACACCACCCAATAAACAGCCTGCGCTGTATAGCAGGTGCTTCTCGCACACTTCCAGGTGCACATTCACCGATTTGGTGACGCGCACCGACAGGCTGACGCTGACCGGGCCCTTGGGCGGCAAAATCCGCTGGGAGACTCGCAGTATCTCGCCCCAGCCCATGTATTGCTGCTTGCCGCCGGCCAGCACCAGATAGTTATTGCCGGCCTGGCTGGACAGGCGGTAGTCGCCGGGATGCTCTATCGAGGAACGGGCAAAGAAGTAGCTGGACGGATAACGGCCCAAGCCCTTACCCAGCACCGGGTCCAGCGGCGCATCCAGCATCTGCCAGCCTTCGCGCCAATGCGCCAGACGCGTATCCAGATCGCTGCTACTGGTTGAAAAACGGTCCCCCATGTAGGCGCCACCGCCAAATACGCCCACGATGCCGCCCACCAACAGCATCGCAGCCCCAGTCGTTGCATGCCAGCGCAGGCGGTCGGGCCACAGGCCCACAGGCGCCACGCCTGCTCCAAATGCCAACAACACCAGCACCAGCACCACCGGCAAGGTGGCCTCCAGGCCCCGGCCATAGCCCCAGTGCTCAGCCACCAGCCCCATGCCCATCAACAGACCCAGATAGCTGGCAAACGCCAGCTGTGCCATCAGCCCCGCGGGGGGGGGGCGGCCCCCCCCCCCCCCCCCCCCCCCCGCGACCGCTGGCCAGCAGCAGGCCGGCCGTCAACAGGGCACTGGCCGCATAGACCAGATAAGCGCCCTTGTCCAGCGCCAGCGCAATGCCCCACCAGGCAGTACACAGCAAACCGCCAGCCACCAGGCCGACGATCCAGTCCGCCAGCGTAAAGCGTCGCAGCTGGGTGGCCAAGGGCATCAGCAAGCCCATGGCACCCAGCAAACAGGCCAGTCCGCGGTAGCCACTGGACGGGAAAGTCCACCACACTCCCAGGCTGAAAATAACGAGCAAGGCCAGCGCCGACAGCAGCCGCATGGGCGCCGGCTTGACCGCCGATGCACCCGCCTCCGCCACCGTGCGCCGGTGGGCCAACAGATACAAAGCCCCCGTCACGGCAATCGCTATAGGCAAAGCCAGGTAGACGCCGCGCGAAAAAGTGGTCAGACAGGCATAGGCTCCCATGCCCAGACATAGCGCAAAAGCACCCCAGCGACGCAACGAGCGGGCCACCAGCAGTTCACGCACCACGAAGGGCAGCGTCAGGGCCAAAAAGCCGTCCAGTGCCGCGCCGCCCACATGCATCTCCCAAAACAGGGCTGTAGTCCGGTAATCGGAAGAAAAATTGAACAAATCCACAAAGGCGGAGCGCTCCCACATCGTGGCCCAGGACGCAGCGGCCAGGCCCAGAGCCAGCCCCCCTGCCAGCCATCGGCTGGCCTGCTCGCCCCGGCGCACCACCGCGGCCCGCCAGAGCGGAAACACCAGCAAGGCCAGGAAGAAGCTTTTCGCCAGGCGCAGGCTGTTCATGGACTCGTGGTAGCCCTGGTACCAGCCAAAGCTGAAACCACCGGCGTTATCAAAACCCCGGACCATGGCCACCAGAATTGAAATGCAAAACAGCAACACCAGCAGCCACACGCCGCCGGACGCATGCTGGCCGCTGCCCCGCCTGTGCGATGCCGACAACGGGTGAAGAGTGCGGCGGGCGTACCCCCCTGCTGCTGCGGCCAGCACCAGCATGTCCAATTCTTCAAAGGTCAGCCAGCCCGTCCACGGTGCAAAGCCAACCAGTGGCAGCAAGCCCGGCACCGCCAGCAGCCAGGTATCGGGCCAACGGTAGAAAACTGCGCAGGCCAGTACGAACAGCGCAAGCACCAGGGAAGGCAACACCGGGTAATGCAGAGCCAGGGCCAGGCCGGCACCACCACTGGCCAGTGCCAGCAGCGCAAAACGTGCGCGAAAGCGCAGGGTTCGAGGCTCTGCGCGTACACCGGCCAAAAGCTGCTGTTGGGAGTCCATCCTGGTCCGCCGCCGTCCATGTTGAAGTGGGGTGATGGTATCGTACGCAAGCCCGACCAGATCGGATACGCCAGTGCATGCATTGCACTGTTGACCAGTCCCTTCACACAGCCATATGAGCGCCCAGCCACCCCGACATCGTGTATCGCCAATCCGGCTCATTCGCAGCCGTCCCCGCCTGTTTTCTTCAGCGCTGGTAGGCACTCTGGTCGTCCTGGCCCTGGGCTATTTACCAGCCTTCCAAACCGCTACCCGCTTGATACTGGGCTGGAACACCTTTGCCCTGATTTACCTGGCGCTGGCCGGACGCATGATCTTCTATTCCGACCACGACAAGATACGTCGGCGCGCGCAGCAACAGGACGAAGGCCGCGGCACGATACTGGCCCTGGTGGTGCTGGCCGCAATGGCCACCTTAGGCGCCATCATTGCCCAACTGGGAGTGGTGAAAGACTTGCAAGGGTGGTTGCGCTACACCCATCTCGGCCTGGCTGTCTTGACCATCGTCACATCCTGGGCCTTTACCCACGTGATGTTTGCGTTGCACTACGCCCATGACTTCTATGCGGCGCTGGTGCGCGGCAAGCCCGTAGGCCTTTCCTTCCCGGGCACGGACAAGCCGGACTACGGCGATTTTCTGTATTTCGCCTGCATCATCGGCACCTCGGGCCAGACCGCTGACGTCAGCTTTACGACATCCGCCATGCGGCGTACCGGCCTGCTGCACTGCGTGCTGGCCTTCTTCTTCAACACCACCCTGGTGGCGCTGACCATCAATATTGCATCCGGGCTTCTGTGAATACTTCCTTCCCCACGCCTCCATCCCGTCGGCTAAACAACCCGGCCCTGGTCCTGCTGCTGCTCGCGCTGTGGCTGCTGGCCACTTTAGGCGTGCGCCCCCTGCTGCTGCCCGACGAAGGGCGCTACGGCAATGTGGCACGCGAGATGCTGCTGGGCGACGGCCTGGTGCCCACACTGAATGGCCTGCCCTTCTTCCACAAGCCGCCGCTGATGTACTGGCTGGACATGGCCGCGTTCCAGGTATTTGGGGTCAGCGCATTTGCTGCGCGGTTTGGCGCCTTCGTTGGCGCCTGGCTCATGGGTGCATCGCTGTTCCTCGCGCTACGCCGCTGGGTCGGCCTGCGGTTTGCACTCATCGCGCTGGGCATACTGGCCACCTGCCCATTCTTCTATGTGGGTAGCCAATACGCCAATCTGGACATGCTGGTGGCCGGCATGCTGACCGTGGCCGTGCTGTGCTTTGTACGCGCGCTGGAACTGCCCAAGATAGACCTGGCCTGGTTGGTCGCCGGTTGGCTGGCCTGCGCACTGGCGATGTTAGCCAAGGGCCTGATCGGCTTCGTGCTGCCAGCACTGGTGCTGGGCCCCTGGCTGCTGGCGCAGGGCCGTTGGCGCCAGATCATCGGCATGCTGCACCCACTGGGCTTGCTGGCGTTCGGCCTGGTGGCGGCACCCTGGTTTCTGTGGATGCAGCAGCGCTTTCCGGGGTTTTACGACTATTTCTTCATAGAGCAGCATTTCCGCCGCTTCGCCCAGGCCACGTTCAACAACGTCCATCCGTTCTGGTTCTACATCGCTGTGCTGCCACTGCTGACACTGCCGTGGAGCCTATGCTTGCGCAGCCAGTTGCAGCCCAGCCCCGACACACCAGCCCAGCCACTCAAAGGGCTAACCAGCCTATTGGTGTGGTGGGTACTGGCCATCGTCGGATTCTTTTCGCTGCCCAGCAGCAAGCTGGTGGGCTACATCCTGCCGGCATTGGCGCCCTGGTGCGCGCTGCTAGCCGTGGCGGTTGCGCGTGGCCGTGTCTGGCGTGGGCTGATACCGACCAGCGCAGCGCTGTGCGTAGCTGTAGTGCTGGGCCTGGCCTGGAAGGCACCCGGCTCGCACCGGGACGTGGCCGAAGAACTGGCCCGCGTGCAGCAGGCCGAAGACCATGTGGTGTTCATCAACGAAGCGTTTTACGACGTGCCGTTCTATGCCCATTTGCGCCAACCTGCCATCGTGCTGAGCACCTGGAACGATGCGGATATTTCCCAGCATGACAACTGGCGCAAAGAGTTTGCCGATGCAGCCCGCTTCGACACGGCCCAGGCCGCCAAAGTACTGTGGACACCCGACCGCCTCACCACGCTGCGCTGCAGCCCCGGCACGACCTGGCTGGTCGCCGAGAAAAACTACAGCCTGCCGCCAGAGATGGGAACTGCCAGCCCGGTCTTCACCGGTACCAACGCGCAGCTGCTGCGGCTGGAAAAAACCGGCTGCCCTTAAATCGTCCCCAGCACCACGCCCGCACTGCGCAAATCCTGCGCAAAAGCCTCGCTACGCAAATACGCCCATTCGCGCAGCCGTGCGGGGGCAATCGGGTCCACCACGGTGTGCGGTGGGCCTTCCACGCCAGGGTGGCAAAACAGCAAACCACCCTCGGCAGGCAGCGCCGCCAGCCAGGCACGCATACGCCCGGCATAGTCGGGATCAATAAAGTCGTAAGCCCCGGTCAAGCAAGGGTTGTGGCGTATACCCTGGCGGGCCAGCGCACTTTGCAGCGCACGGCCGCCGGTTGCCTGGATCAGCCATCGTTTCACCCCCTCGCCCGGCCCCAACAGGCGGCCGGTGGCACGCACGGCCGGCATCGGCGACAGCGACGTGACCAACTGCAGCAGCACCTGCCGCACACCGGGCAAATGGTGCACATGCTGGTGGCCGTCCACGAATTGCGGGGCGCCGCCGGTCGCATCGGCAAAGGCCTGCCACTGTGCCCGCAACTCCAGCGCGATGGCGGCCAATGGCAGTTGCCGCAGATGCGCCGCCAAAATCAGCTTGGGCAGGCTGGGAAAACGGGGCCAATGGTGGCGCAGCTCCGGACTCAGGGGCTGGCCTTCGGTGAGGTTGAAATGCAGTCCGCGCTGCACGGCGGCAGGCATAGTCGCCAGCAAAGGTAAAGAAGTCTGCCAACCCGGCGCCTGCGGCATGCACGACACCAGATTAATACGACCGGCCTGGGCCAGCTCTGCAATCCCTTCGGAAATACCTGGCGTCAGACCAAAATCATCTGCGCACATAGCCAGAACACGCGTCACCCGGCCTGCCCTTCATCCGCTGCATCGGTAAACGTGCTACGCCCTTGCTCGGACGCCACGATGTATATGGGCCGGTGTTTCACCTCATCAAAAATCCGCCCCACGTATTCGCCCAGTATGCCGATGGACAACAGCTGCACACCGCTGAAGAACATCATGCTGGTCGCCAAGGTGGCCCAGCCGGGCACGGCCTCTGAGTCTATGTAGTGCTCGATGATGATCCAGCAGCCAAACAGCAAGGCCCCCAACGCGATCAAGGAGCCCAAAGCGCTCCATAGGCGCAGCGGGAAATTGGTGAAGGTGGTAACGCCGGTAAACGCCAGCCGGGCCAGCCGCTTGAGCGAGAAACTGCTCTGCCCGGAAGCCCGTTCGTGTGGTGTGTAAGGCAGTATCTGCGTGCGAAAACCCACCCAGGCAAACAGCCCCTTCATGAAGCGATTGCGTTCGGGCAAGGACTTCAGGGCGTCCACGACCCGACGGTCCATCAGCCTGAAATCCCCGGCATCCACAGGTATGTGCACCGAAGAGTTGGTGTTGATCAGCCGGTAAAACAACCAGGTCCCCAGGCGCTTGGCCGCGGTTTCGTCGGCGCGCGACGAGCGCGCGGCACACACCATGTCCACACCGTCGCGCCAGGCATGCAGCATGGGGCCCAACATGTCCACCGGATGCTGCAAATCGGCATCCATACACACCACCACATCGCCCTGGGCGTGTTCAATACCGGCAGTGAGTGCACATTCCTTACCGAAGTTGCGGCTCAGGCGCAAATAACGCACACCGGATGCACTGACCCAGGGCAACATGGCAAGGGGCGTGGCATCGCGGCTGCCATCGTCCACCACCAGCACCTCCCATTCGTCCGTCAACTGGCGCAGTGCATGCGTCAGCCCGGTCAGCATGGCCGGCAGGTTGGACGCCTCGTTATAGGCTGGCACCACCACGCTCATGCGCGGGCGCATGGAACGGATTGAAAAAGAGGCCTGTACCACAGCCGGTTCGTTATTCATAAAAACTATATTATTCAAGCCCCCGGAGCCCCTGCCCGAGTCGCAAGTTCTAAGTGTAGGTGTTCACCGTAACGCTGCTGTGAACGCGCGTATTGGTGTTTCCTCTCCACTTAAAGCAACAAGCAACTGCTATATTGCACTGCAACAATACTTTCCCCCTGCTGAAACCCACCATGCTCTACCAAATCTACGAAACCCAGCGCGCGTTGATGGAGCCGTTTGCAGATTTTGCGCAAGCAGCTTCCAAGCTTTACAGCACTCCTTTGTCCCCCCTGGGTAAAACCAGCCTGTCGCAGCGCGTGTCTGCCGGCTATGACCTGCTCTACCGCCTGGGCAAGGACTATGAAAAGCCCACATTCGGCTTACAAACCATCGAGGTAGATGGCACCAATATCGCCATCCACGAGCGCGTGGAAATCGACAAGCCCTTCTGCGAACTGCGCCGTTTCAAGCGCTTCACCGACGACATCCACACCCTGACCCAGCTCAAGGGCCAGCCCGCCGTGCTGATCGTGGCCCCCCTCTCGGGCCATTACGCCACGCTGCTGCGCGACACCGTCAAAACCATGCTGAAAGACCACAAGGTCTATATCACCGACTGGAAGAATGCCCGCCTGGTGCCGCTGTCCGAAGGCGAATTCCACCTGGACGACTATGTGAACTATGTGCAGGAATTCATCCGCCACCTGCAAGGCATTTACGGCAACTGCCATGTCATGAGCGTATGCCAGCCCACCGTACCGGTGCTGGCAGCCGTGTCGCTGATGGCCTCGCGCGGTGACCTTACCCCTCTGACCATGACCATGATGGGCGGCCCTATCGACGCCCGCAAGTCGCCCACCGCGGTGAACAACCTGGCCATGAACAAGAGCTACGAGTGGTTTGAAAACAATGTGATCTACAAGGTGCCCTCCAGCTTCCCTGGCGCAGGCCGCAAGGTCTACCCCGGTTTCCTGCAGCACACCGGCTTCGTGGCAATGAACCCGAACCACCATGCCAAAAGCCATTACGACTACTTCCAGGACCTGATCAAGGGTGACGACGTGAGCGCCGAAGTCCACCGCAAGTTCTACGACGAGTACAACGCCGTGCTCGATATGGACGCGCATTACTACCTGGAAACCATCTCCACCGTGTTCCAGGACTTCAAGCTGGTCAACGGCACCTGGAATGTGCGCGGCTTAGACGGCAAGATCGAATTGGTGAAACCGCAAGACATCCACCAAACCGCCCTGCTGACCGTGGAAGGCGAGCTGGACGACATTTCTGGCTCCGGCCAGACCCGTGCCGCCCATGATCTTTGCACCGGCATCCCCACCAGCCAGCAGTGGCACTACGAAGTCCAGGGCGCAGGCCACTATGGCATCTTCAGCGGCCGCCGCTGGCGCGAGATGGTGTACCCCGAAGTCAAGGCTTTTATCAAGGCACACAGCCACATTGCCGCCACCGCTACGCCCAGCACCACCACACCCACCACACCCGCTACGCCTGCTGCACCGGCAAGCCCAGCTCCAACAGCACCCGTGGCTGTCAAACCGGCAGCCGCGGCACCCGTGGCCCGCAAGGTGGCAGCTCGCAAGCCTGCGACCCAGAAAGCCTGATTCCGCGCAGGGTCCAGGTGCCAGTGCTTTTGCCCCCCTCGGCCCGCATGCTGCTGGCCGAGCAGATCAACGCTGCGCTTCCGCAAACCCAGTGCACCCGTTGCGGCTACCCGGACTGCGCATCTTATGCGCAAGCCATTGCCGCGCAGGAGGCCCCCATCAACCAATGCCCCCCCGGCGGGGCCGAGGGCATTACACGGCTGGCACGCATTACCGGGCAGGCGGTGATACCGCTGAATCCCGCCTTTGGGGTGGAAACCAGCCGCGCCGTCGCTGTGATCGATGAAAGCTGGTGCATAGGCTGTACCCTGTGCCTAGCCGCCTGCCCCACCGACGCCATTCTGGGCAGCAACAAACGCATGCATACCGTCAACGAGGCGCACTGCACCGGCTGCGAACTCTGCCTGCCCGTCTGTCCGGTGGACTGCATCCAGATGCTGAACGCCAGTGGCGAGCGCACCGGCTGGAACGCATGGTCTGCCGCCGAGGCGCTTAACGCCCAAACTCGCTATGCAATCCATAGCAGCAGGCACAATCAGGAAGAGCGCCAGACCAATAAAACATCTAAACAACCCAGCCAGGTAGCTGCCCCCACCTCACCAGCCAACGCGCTGCCCGCCGCAGACGCCAAGCAGGCCACCATCGCCGCCGCGCTGGCCCGCGCCCGCGCACGGCGCCAATCCGACGCCAGCTGACCAAGCCATCCACAAAGGGGAGCATGCCCCAGAGCCTGTGGCTGCTAAAAGCCTACAACGCAGGAGTCGGCCTTGTTATAGTCAATTGGCGTTACAAAATGCCACATCGATCAGCCATTCCCAGGAGCCTGTCCATGCAAACCTCTCTGCGAAACATCCGAATCTTGGCCTGCACCCTGGGTGCTTTCTGGGCGTTCTCAGTGATGGCCCTGGACAAACCGGAGGGGCGCGTCATCCTGACCGTCAGCGGCGCGATCACCCAGGCCAATGTTGGCGCCAATGCGGAATTCGACATGAAGATGCTGGAAAAGCTGCCGCAAAAAACCTTCACCACGCAAACCCCCTGGTACGCCACACCGGTCAGCTTCACCGGCCCCTTGCTGCGCGATGTGCTGGCCGCCGCCGGCGCCAAGGGCAACAAGATCCTGGCCACGGCACTGAACGACTACAAAACCGAAATCCCGTTTGACGATGCCGTCAAGTTCGACACCATCGTCGCCCGCCTGATGAACGACAAGCCCATGCCGGTGCGCGAAAAAGGCCCCTTGTTCATCGTCTACCCGTTTGACACCAAGCCCGAGCTACGCACCGAAACCTATTACAACCGCTCTGCCTGGCAGCTTAGCGGCCTGAAGGTTCAATAGAGTGTTTGCGGCCAACGGGTAGGCCAGCAGCCCTCAACCCAGGCCCCGCCACCGCGCAAACCGGCACAGACCGGCCCAGTCTTTCAGACGCTCTGTAGTAACTGCGTACGTGCCAGCCATGCCAGCACGTACCGAATGACGAGGAGATACCATGAGCCATCCATCCGATGTGCCAGACAGACTGACGGTACTGGTGGTAGACGACACGCCAGACAATCTGTCACTGATGAGCAACCTGTTGCGCAGCGTGTACCGGGTCAAACTGGCGCCGAATGGTGAGCGCGCGCTGAAGATCGCCCAGGCCGACGACAAACCAGACCTGATCCTGCTTGACATCATGATGCCCGGCATGGACGGCTACGCGGTGCTCCGCCAGCTGCAAGCCCAACCGGCAACCGCGAATATCCCCGTCATCTTCCTCACCGCGATGAGCGCCACGGAGGACGAGAAAATTGGCCTCGACCTGGGGGCCGTGGACTACATCACCAAGCCCATCAGCCCGGCCACCGTCATGTCCCGGGTACGCAACCACCTGGAGCTCAAGCGGGCACGCGACTTTCTGCAGAACCAGAGCCGCTTCCTGGAGTTGGAGGTGCAAAAACGCACCCGCGAAGTTGCAGCCATACAGGACATCACCGTGCGTGCCATCGCCCTGCTGGCCGAAACCCGCGACAACGAAACCGGCAACCACCTGCGCCGCACCCAGAAATACGTCAAGGCGCTGGCGCAGCAGCTGCAGACCCACCCGCGCTTTTGCAACGAACTGACCGATGCGGCCATAGAGTCGCTGTACAAATCTGCACCGCTGCACGATATCGGCAAGGTCGGCATACCTGACCGCATCCTGCTCAAGGAAGGCAAGCTGGACTTCAACGAATTCGAAATCATGAAGACCCACACCACGCTGGGCCACGCGGCGCTGGTCAAGGCCGAGGAAGGCGCGGACTACGCCACGGCATTCCTGCGCTACGCCAAGGAGATCACCCTGTGCCACCAGGAAAAGTGGGACGGCTCGGGCTACCCACAGGGCCTGCGCGGCGATGCCATACCCGCCTCAGCGCGTCTGATGGCGCTGGCCGATGTGTACGACGCCCTGATCTCCAAACGCGTCTACAAGCCCGGCTTCAGCCATGCCGAGGCCAGCGACATCATCCGCAGGGGTAGCGGCACACATTTCGACCCCGACATCGTGACGGCCTTTGGCGCAATCGAGGCGCAATTCCAGAAAATTGCCACCGACTTCGCCGACGATGACGGCATGGCGTCGGCCGAGGTGTACCGCATGGCCCTGGAGTTCGCGGCCGAATCCAGCGTAAAGATTTAAGCTTGGACCTGCGCCCAGCGCGCGAATGCGCCCACCACCTCGGGCGGCGCCTGTACCAGCTCGATCAGCACGCCCTCGCCCGACACCGGGAACACCTCGTTCGACTTGGGGTGCACAAAGCAGATATCGAAACCCGCAGCCCCCTTGCGGATGCCGCCCGGCGCAAAGCGCACGCCCTGGGCCGTCAACCACTCCACGGCCAGCGGCAAGTCGTCCACCCACAGCCCCACGTGGTTCAGCGGTGTGGTGTGCACCGCCGGCTTTTTGTCTATGTCCAGCGGCTGCATCAGGTCCACCTCGACCTTGAACGGGCCGCTGCCGAGGGCGCAGATGTCCTCGTCCACGTTCTCACGCTCGCTGACGAAGTTACCGGTGACCTCCAGGCCCAGCAGATCCACCCACAGTGTGCGCAAACGCTGCTTGTCGGGGCCACCAATGGCGATCTGCTGGACGCCCAGCACCTTGAAGGGCCTGTCCTGAGCCTGTCGAAGGAGCCTGTCCTGAGCCTGTCGAAGGGGACGGGTCATCGGTTTAGGACGCCAGCACGCCCGAGGTCGGCAGGCCCAGCTTGGCCAGCAGCTGGCGGTCAGCTTCCACATCCGGGTTGCCGGTGACCAGCAGCTTGTCGCCGTAGAAGATCGAATTCGCGCCGGCCAGGAAGCACATGGCCTGCACGGCCTCGCCCATCTGCTGGCGGCCGGCCGACAGGCGTACGCGAGCGGTCGGCATGGTGATGCGGGCCACCGCAATCACGCGCACAAACTCCAGCGGGTCCAGCGGCGGCGCATCGGCCAGCGGCGTGCCTTCCACGCGCACCAGGTTGTTCACCGGCACGGATTCGGGGTAGCTGGGCTCCAGATTCGCCAACTGGGCCACCAAGCCGGCACGCTGGGCACGGGTCTCACCCATGCCGACGATGCCGCCGCTGCAGACTTTCACGCCAGCGCCGCGCACGCGGTCCAGCGTGTCCAGCCGGTCCTGGTAGACGCGGGTGTCGATGATGTCGCCGTAGAAATCGGGCGAGGTGTCCAGGTTGTGGTTGTAATAGTCCAGGCCGGCGTCGCGCAGCTGGGCGGCGTGGCCGTCTTCCAGCATGCCCAGGGTGGCGCAGGTTTCCATGCCCAGGGCCTTCACGGCCTTCACCAGTTCGGCCACGTTGTCCACATCGCGGTCCTTCGGGCTGCGCCAGGCCGCGCCCATGCAGAAGCGCGTGGCACCGGCCTCCTGGGCCGCCTTGGCCGCGGCGACCACCACATCCACGCCCAGCATCTTGGTGGCGGGGGTGCCGGTGTCGTAGTGCACCGACTGCGGGCAGTAGCCGCAGTCTTCTGGGCAGCCCCCGGTCTTGATAGACAGCAGGGTCGAGAGTTGCACGTCACCTGCGGGGAAGTTCTCGCGGTGCACGGTTTGCGCGCGGTGCATCAGCTCCAGGAAAGGCAGCTCGAACAGCGCCTCGACTTCGGCCAGAGGCCAGCGTTCTTCGGAATTCACCACGGGTTTCGGAGCCGTACGGTGCAAAGTGATCGGCTGTTCAAGGGTCGCAGTATTCATGGGTATCTCTTATGCAAAACGGACAATGGGCTGGTCTACAGACAGGGATTCTCCCTTAGCTGCCAAGACCTCTTCCACCACGCCATCGGCGGCGGCGAACAGCACATTTTCCATCTTCATGGCTTCGATCACGGCGACACGCTCGCCGGCCTGCACTTTTTGCCCCGGCTGCACCGCCACATCCACCAGCAAACCCGGCATGGGCGAGAGCACGAAACGGCTCATATCCGGCGGCGCCTTGTAGGGCATCAGGGCGTGCAGGGCTGCTGCACGCGGCGACAGCACCAGGGCATCCAGCTGGCGGCCGTCATGCGCGATGCGCAGGGCCAGCGGGTTGCGCGGCGTGCCCCGCTCCACCTGGGCGGTAAAGGCTTGGCCGTTGCATGTGCCATGGATACGCGGCGAACCCAGACGGGCACTACTACAAAATTTATAGCTTCTTGCGCCGATAGATACTGCGCTGGAGCCTGTTTTCTCTTCAAAGTCCCGCACACGAACCTGGGTGTGCACCGTGTGCCCGCCAGCACCCAGGGCCACCACGGTAAAGGCCTCACCCACCTCCACCTCGTGCCCGGCCACCTGGCCGCGGATGCCGCTGGCGCGGTCGCGGTAGCGGCGGTGCACAAAGGCGGCCAGGGCCAACAGAAAGTCGGGGTCTGCATGCGGCACGTCCTCGGCGCGGAAGCCGCTGGCGTAGTGTTCGGCGATGAAACCCGTGTTGAAGTCACCGGCCACAAACTTCGGGTGCGCCAGCAGCGCCGCCTGGAACGGGATGTTGCTGCTTACGCCGCGGATCACAAAGCCGTTCAACGCCTCGCGCATCTTGGCGATCGCATCCAGCCGGTCCGTGCCGTGGACGATCAGCTTGGCGATCATGGAGTCGTAGAACATCGGGATCTCGCCGCCGTCCTGCACACCGGTATCCACACGCACGCCGTACAAGTCCTGCGTGTTCGCCTGGAACATGCTTTCCTTCGGCGGCTGGAAGCGCACCAGGCGCCCAGTGCTGGGCAGAAAGTTGCGAAACGGGTCTTCGGCGTTGATGCGGCACTCCATGGCCCAGCCATTGCGTTTGACCTCGGCCTGCGCCAGCGGCAGCTTCTCGCCCGCCGCCACGCGGATCATCAGCTCCACCAGGTCCAGGCCGGTGATGCACTCGGTCACCGGGTGCTCCACTTGCAGCCGGGTGTTCATCTCCAGAAAGTAAAAGCTCTGATCCTTGCCGACCACGAACTCCACCGTGCCCGCGCTCTGGTACTGCACGGCCTTGGCCAGGGCCACCGCCTGCTCGCCCATGGCTTTGCGCGTGGCGTCGCTGATGAAGGGGCTGGGCGCCTCCTCAATCACCTTCTGGTGGCGGCGCTGGATGGAGCATTCGCGCTCGTTCAGGTAAATCACGTTGCCGTGTGCATCGCCCAGCAGCTGGATCTCGATATGACGGGGTTCCTCGACAAACTTCTCGATGAAAACACGGTCGTCACCAAAGCTGTTGCGCGCCTCGCTGCGGCAGCTGGTGAAGCCCTCCAGCGCCTCCTTGTCGTTATAGGCCACGCGCAGGCCCTTGCCGCCGCCGCCGGCGCTGGCCTTGATCATCACGGGGTAGCCTATGCCCTGGGCGATCTGCACCGCGCGTTCGGCCGTTTCTATGGCGTCGTTTACGCCCGGGATGCAGTTCACGCCTGCGGTGGCAGCTAGCTTTTTGGAAGCAATCTTGTCGCCCATCGCCGCAATCGAATGGTGCTTGGGGCCGATGAAGACAATGCCCTCGTCCTCCACCCGCTTGGCAAACTCGGCGTTTTCACTCAAAAAGCCATAGCCCGGGTGCACCGCCTGCGCGCCGGTGGCCTTGCAGGCGGCGATGATCTTGTCGGCCTGCAGATAGCTCTCGCGGCTGGGTGCGCCGCCGATATGCACAGCCTCGTCTGCCAGCTCCACGTGGCGCGCGTCCTTGTCGGCGTCCGAGTACACGGCCACGGTCTTGATGCCCATCTTGCGGGCCGTTGTGATGACCCGGCAGGCGATTTCACCGCGGTTGGCGATGAGGATTTTCTTAAACATGGGTGGTCTCCGCGTTGAAATCGCCTGCGTGCGCTTTGCGCACCAAGCAATGTACAGAAACGACGGCTGCGCCGACGTTTTCACCGCGGTTGGCGATCAGTATTTTGGTGAACATGAAAATCCTATTCTTTTGATTTCAGCAAAGCTTTGCGTTCGGCGGTGAAATCCCACCAAGGTTGGCGTGGCCCACCGTTCATGAATTTCTTGGCTGCCATGAAGGTGTCCAGCACGCAGGGATCGTGGCGCTGGCCCATGGGGCCGCGCAGGGCCTCGTAGACCGCCACGGGGTCCATGGCGGCCACATCGGCGGGGGTACGCAGACCCAGGCCACGCAGGTCTTTCGCGATGGATGCACCAATATTCGGGATGTCGGTCAGTACGCGGACCTGGGCAGCGGTATCGGCTTTGGGCATGGCTACTCCTCCATTCAAGACGCGCTGCGTCCGAGCACCCGGCGTTTGCCGACGAACCGGATCGACTCGACGTAGCGATAGGAAATAAAAGACAGCACGTACACCAGCAGCACATAGGCGGTGAACCACAGCCACTCCAGCGCGCCACCTGCGGGGCGCCAGGCAATGGCATGCAGCAACACCAGCACCACCGGGTGCCAGAGGTAGGTGGAGTAGGAATAGTCGCCCAGCCGAACCAGAAAACTTGCCCCTGGCAAACGGCTGACCCAGTTGTTGCACAGCAGAGCACTCAGCACCATGGCGCAGGCCAGGAACATCTTGAACGCCCCCGAAAACTGCCAGACCACAGGCCAAGGGTAGGTCGCCAGATACGCCACCGTCACGCCTGCGATCGCAACGGCCAAAAGCAAAACACTGCGCCGGCGCTGGTTCTGCGCAGGCAGCGCCAGCCATTGGCCGGCCAGCAGCCCCACCGCGAACAAAATCAAGAGTGGGCTGCTGGCGATGCTGGCCAACCACCACTGCGGCCCCCACACCAGCGGCAACACGCACAAAACACCCAGGGTCGGCCACAGCCAGGCCCGCCTGAACAGGCCCAACATCAGCGCCAGCAGGGCATAAAAAAACATCTCGAAATTCAGCGACCAACCCACCACCAGCGTCGGGAACAGCCCCAGGCCCGCAGGGTGCTGGTGCGGAACAAAGGCCAGAGACAGCAGCAGGCTTTGCAGCGTCCACGCGCCCCAGTTCAAAGGCCCCAGCCCCACCACGCTGGCCGCCAGAATCAGACACAGCGTCGCCACCCAGTAGGCCGGCACGATGCGCTCCACCCGCCTGGCAAAGAAACTGAGCGCGGACACGGGGCGCTGCGCCAGCGAACGCTGCATGATGAAGCCACTGATCACAAAGAACACAAACACCGCGTAGCTGCCCACCGCCCCGGCGAAATGCCACAGGCCTGGACTGTCATCCATGTTGTGAAAGAACTGGTGGTAGTGGTGCAACACCACCAGCCAGGCCGCCACGGCCCGCAGTATCTGCAGGGACAACAGCTTGTTCATCGCGCGCTCTGCATGCTTACAGCGGAATATTGCCGTGCTTGCGCCACGGGTTTTCGATCTTCTTGCTGGCCAGCATGACCAGGCTGCGGCAGATGCGCTTGCGGGTTTCGTGCGGCAGGATCACGTCGTCGATATAGCCGCGCGCACCAGCCACAAAAGGGTTGGCGAAGCGGGCCTTGTACTCGGCTTCCTTGGCGGCCAGCTTGGCCGGGTCGCCCTTGTCTTCTCGGAAGATGATTTCCACCGCGCCCTTGGCGCCCATCACGGCGATCTCGGCATGCGGCCAGGCAAAGTTGACGTCGCCGCGCAGGTGCTTGGAGGCCATCACGTCATAGGCGCCGCCATAGGCCTTGCGGGTGATGACGGTGACCTTGGGCACGGTGCACTCGGCGTAGGCGTATAGCAGCTTGGCGCCGTGCTTGATGATGCCGCCGAACTCCTGGCTGGTGCCGGGCATGAAGCCGGGCACGTCGACAAAGGTGATGACCGGGATATTGAACGCATCGCAGAAGCGGATGAAGCGCGCCGCCTTGATGCTGCTCTTGATGTCCAGGCAGCCGGCCAGCACCAGCGGCTGGTTGGCCACGATGCCCACCGTCTGGCCCTCCATGCGGGCAAAGCCGATGACGATGTTCTTCGCGTATTCGGGCTGCAGCTCGAAAAAGTCGCCGTCGTCCACCGTCTTGGTGATCAGCTCCTTCATGTCGTAGGGCTTGTTGGGGTTGTCGGGCACCAGGGTGTCCAGGCTGTAGTCCATACGGTCGGCGCGGTCGCCGCTGGGGCGCAGGGGCGCTTTTTCGCGGTTGTTCAGCGGCAGGTAGTTGTACAGGCGGCGCAGCATCAGCAGCGCCTCCACATCGTTCTCGAACGCCAGGTCGGCCACGCCGCTTTGCGTGGTGTGGGTGATGGCGCCGCCCAGTTCCTCGGCTGTCACTTCCTCGTGCGTCACAGTCTTCACCACCTCGGGACCGGTGACGAACATATAGCTGCTGTCCTTCACCATGAAGATGAAGTCGGTCATGGCCGGGCTGTACACCGCGCCACCGGCGCAGGGGCCCATCACCATGCTGATCTGCGGTACCACGCCGCTGGCCATGGCGTTTTTCAGGAACACATCGGCATAGCCGCCGAGCGAAGCCACGCCCTCCTGGATGCGCGCACCGCCCGAGTCGTTCAGACCGATGACCGGCGCTCCGACCTTCATCGCCTGGTCCATGATCTTGCAGATCTTCTCGGCATGGGCTTCGCTGAGTGCGCCGCCGAACACGGTGAAGTCTTGGCTGAAGACAAACACCAGGCGGCCGTTGATCATGCCGTAGCCGGTGACCACGCCGTCGCCGGGAATCTTGTTGTCGGCCATGCCGAAATCGGCGCAGCGGTGCTCGACGAACATGTCCCATTCTTCGAACGTACCCTCGTCCAGCAGCAGCTCCAGGCGTTCACGGGCTGTGAGCTTGCCCTTGCTGTGCTGGGCGTCGATGCGCTTTTGCCCACCGCCCATGCGGGCTTGTTCGCGCTTGGCTTCCAGCTGTTCCAGGATATGTTGCATAAGAATGGTTGCTCCGTTTTTGATAGCTATCTACGCAGATGTTTGCTGCGCCAGCAATAGATTTCGTGCTGCGGTGGATGCGGGCAGCCGCCCTGCTGCTACCTCGGCCTGCAGCTGCGGCAACAAAGCCTGCACCTGCGGGTGCTGGCGAAAGGCCTGCTTCAGCCCCGCGTCAATGCGCTCCCACATCCAGGCCAGCGACTGCTGCTGGCGCCGGGTCTGCCAGTTGCCGTTGGCAGTTTGCAGTTTTTGGAACTGCAGGGCTGCGGCCCAAAACGCCTCCACGCCCTGGCCGGCCAGCGCGCTCAGCAGCAAGGCCTGCGGCCGCCAGTGTGCGTCGTCGTGCGGGCCAAATAAGCCCAATAGCTGCATGGCGGAAGTCATTTGCAACTGGGCGCGCTGGGCCGCCAGTGCATCGATGTCGGACTTGTTGATCAGCACCAGGTCGGCCAGCTCGACCACGCCTTTTTTAATGGCTTGCAGATCGTCACCAGCATTCGGCAGCTGCATCAGCACGAACATGTCTGTCATGCCGGCCACGGCCGTCTCGCTCTGGCCCACGCCAACCGTTTCGACGATCACTACGTCATAACCTGCCGCTTCACACACCAGCATGGCCTCACGCGTCTTCTCGGCCACACCGCCCAGGGTGCCGCTGCTGGGGCTGGGGCGGATGTAGGCCCGATCGTGCACAGACAACCTCTCCATGCGCGTCTTGTCGCCCAGGATGGAGCCGCCGGACACCGTGCTGGACGGATCAATCGTCAGCACCGCCACGCGGTGGCCCAGGCCTATCAGGTGCAGACCCAGCACCTCGATAAAGGTGGATTTGCCCACGCCCGGCACGCCGCTGATGCCGAGGCGAAAGGATTTGCCGGTGTGCGGCAGCAACGTGGTCAGCAGTTCGTCTGCCTGGGCGCGGTGGTCGTCGCGGGTGGATTCGAGCAGGGTGATGGACTTGGCGATGGCGCGGCGTTGGGCCATAGGACTACCCATTGCAATCACCTGCTCAACCCCCGCCGTTCGCCCTGAGCTTGTCGAAGGGCCTGTCCTGAGCTCCGTCGAAGGAGCTGCATTGGCTTCGACAAGCTCAGCCCGAACGGTTGGTGGTGGCGAGCCTGGTAATCCCTGCGGCGCGCCAACGGCGGCTTCGACAGGCTCAGCCCGAACGGAGTTGTGAGACCTGGCCAGCTCTTTGATACGGTCCCAGTCGCCACGCGCCAAGGCCTCTTTCTTGGCTCGTGACCACCCCTTGATCTGCAACTCAAACGCAATAGCGGCTTCACGCGTTTCAAATTCGCCTTGCCAGACGAGCTCCAGCGGCTTTCTGCTTGAGGTATAGCCTACTTGACCGACGACGTGCTGATGCATACGTGCATCCATATCGTCAGTTTGGCCCGCGTAGTAGGAGCCGTCGGAGCAGCGCAGGAGATAAACAAAAAAAGGCTTCATTCCAGATGGCTCAGGACTCAATCGGACTCAGCCCAAGCAGGACGCTCATCCTTGCACCTTCTTGATCTGCTCCAGCACATCCCGCGCACTCACCGGAATCGGCGTGCCCGGCCCGTAGATGCCCTTCACGCCCGCCGCATACAGCATGTCGTAGTCCTGCCGCGGGATCACGCCGCCGACGAAGACGATGATGTCGTCCGCGCCCTGCTTGCGTAGCTCGGCAATGATGGCCGGCACCAGGGTTTTGTGGCCGGCCGCCAAGGTCGATACGCCCACGGCGTGCACATCGTTTTCAATCGCCTGGCGCGCGCATTCCTCGGGGGTCTGGAACAGCGGGCCCATGTCCACGTCGAAGCCCAGGTCGGCAAAGGCGGTGGCGACTACTTTGGCGCCCCGGTCGTGGCCGTCCTGGCCGAGCTTGCTGACCATCACCCGGGGGCGGCGGCCAAACTCGGTGGCAAAGGCATTGATGTCGACCTTGAGAGCGTCCCAGAATTCCATGGTGTCTCCTTCGCCAGAGGCAGAGTCGTAGGCTGCAGCGTACACGCCAGTGACTTTCTGCGTGTCGGCGCGGTGGCGGCCGTACACCTTCTCCAGCGCATCGCTGACCTCGCCCACGGTGGCGCGGGCGCGGATGGCGTCTATGCTCAGGGCCAGCAGATTGCCCTGGCCTGTTTCTGCTGCAGAACTGATAGCAGCCAGCGCACGCTCCACCTGCGCGGAGTCGCGTTTTTTCTTGATAACTTTGAGGCGGGCAATCTGGCCGTCGCGCACGGCCACGTTGTCGATGTCGCGGCTTTCGATGGCGTCTTCGGTCTGCAGCTTGTATTTGTTGACGCCGACGATCACGTCTTTACCGCTGTCAATGCGGGCCTGCTTTTCGGCGGCGGCGGCTTCGATTTTGAGCTTGGCCCAGCCGCTGTCCACGGCCTTGGTCATGCCGCCCATGGCGTCGACTTCTTCGATGATCTTCCAGGCGGCGTCGGCCATGTCCTGGGTCAGCTTTTCCATCATGTAGCTGCCGGCCCAGGGGTCGATCACGTGAGGGATGTGGGTCTCTTCTTGGATGATGAGCTGGGTATTGCGGGCGATGCGCGAACTGAATTCGGTGGGCAGGGCGATGGCTTCGTCGAAGCTGTTGGTGTGCAGGCTCTGCGTGCCGCCGAATACGGCCGCCATGGCCTCGATGGTGGTGCGCACCACGTTGTTGTACGGGTCTTGTTCAGTCAGGCTCCAGCCGCTGGTCTGGCAGTGGGTGCGCAGCATCAGGCTCTTGGGACTCTTGGCGTCAAAGCCCTTCATGATGCGGCACCACAGCAGGCGCGCGGCACGCATCTTGGCCACTTCCAGGTAGAAGTTCATGCCTATGGCCCAGAAGAAGCTCAGGCGCCCGGCGAAGGCGTCCACATCCATGCCGGTGGCGATGGCGGTTTTCACGTATTCCTTGCCGTCTGCCAAGGTGAAGGCCAGCTCCAGCGCCTGGTTGGCGCCCGCCTCCTGCATGTGGTAACCCGATATCGAGATCGAGTTGAACTTGGGCATGTGCTGTGCCGTGTAGCCGATGATGTCGCCGATGATGCGCATGCTGGGCGCGGGCGGGTAGATGTAGGTGTTGCGCACCATGAACTCTTTGAGGATGTCGTTCTGTATGGTGCCGCTGAGCTGGTCCTGGCGCACGCCCTGCTCTTCCGCCGCCACCACATAGCCGGCCAGCACCGGCAGCACGGCACCGTTCATGGTCATGCTGACACTGACCCGGTCCAGCGGGATCTGGTCGAACAGAATCTTCATGTCCTCCACCGAGTCAATGGCCACGCCGGCCTTGCCCACGTCGCCGGTCACGCGCGGGTGGTCGCTGTCGTAGCCGCGGTGGGTCGCCAGGTCAAACGCCACGCTGACACCCTGGCCGCCAGCGGCCAAGGCCTTGCGGTAGAAGGCATTGGACTCTTCGGCGGTGGAGAAGCCCGCGTACTGGCGGATGGTCCAGGGCCGCACCGCGTACATCGTGGCCTGCGGACCGCGGATATAGGGCGCGAAGCCGGGCAAGGTATTGGTGTGCGGCAGGCCCGCCGTGTCTTCGGCGGTGTACAGCGGTTTGACGGTAATGCCGTCGGGCGTATGCCAGTCCAGTGCCGATACATCGCCGCCCGGCGCCGACTTGGCGGCGGCTTTGGCCCATTGCGCGAGGCTGGCGGGGCTAAATTCAGGTACGGTGTGACTCATATGACTTGGGGCTTGGCTGCGTTGTGCGGCAGTTTACTGCATTCATAATTATAAATTCAGAATTATTTTTGCCGTAGAATCCGGCCCATGGCTGCCACCACCCTTACTCCACTGACTCCCCGCGCGCTCTACGAAGAAGTGGCCGAGCTACTGCGCCAGCGCATTTTTGCGCGCACGCTGGAGCCCGGCAGCTGGATCGACGAGCTGAAGCTGGCCGAGGAATACGGCATCAGCCGCACGCCGCTGCGCGAAGCGCTGAAGGTGTTGGCCACCGAGGGCCTGGTGACCATGAAGGTGCGCCGTGGCGCCTATGTGACCGAGGTGTCCGAGACCGACCTGGCCGATGTCTACCACCTGCTGGCGTTGCTGGAGTCCGACGCTGCCGGCGTGGTGGCCACCCGCGCCACCCCCGCGCAGCGCGCCGAGCTGCAGGCCCTGCACGCCGAGCTGGAAGCCGCGGTGGACCAACGCGAGCAGTTCTTTGCCATCAACGAGCAATTCCATATGCGCCTGCTGGCCATCGCCAACAACCGCTGGCGCGACCAGATCGTGGCCGATCTGCGCAAGGTGATGAAGCTGAACCGGCACAACTCGCTGCTGAAAGCCGGCCGCATCCAGGAGTCGCTGCAGGAGCACCGGGCGCTGATGGATGCCCTGCTGGCCCAGGATGCTGCGCGCGCCAGCCAGTGCATGCACCAGCATTTCCACAACGGGCTGGAAGCTGCCTCCTGAAGACACCGAAAAGCTACAGTATTTGTAGCTGCTAGCGCAGATATCACCTGCGCCAGCACATATTTTCACCATCATCCCCTAAACAGATGATCGCCCAGCTCCACGGGTTGCTACGGGGCTTGGCGAATGGTCTAAAGCACTACAAAATGGGCCATGCCTGCGGCCCGGCGCATATCCAACGCGTGTCCGGCCCGCCCCCCTGCCAGAGCCATCTCCAAGGAGCACCATGACATCGCACGAGTTGCTGGAAAAGTTCAATATCACCCCCCAAGATGTAGACCATGTTCGCAAGGCGGGCAGCATCATCGAGCCTGAACTGGAAGCCTTTGTGGAGGAATGGTATGTGTGGCTGCGCAAGCAGCCGGAGTATCTGCAGTTCTTTCCGGACAGCGACAACGTGGGCCGCGTGCGCAAGCTGCAGGTACGCCACTGGCAACAGTTTTTTGCCGCCGAGATCAACGACTTCTACGTGGCCCGCTGCACGCATGTGGGCGCCATCCACGCCCACATCGAGCTGCCCAACGACATCTACTTCGCCGGTGTCAGCATGTTCTACCAGATGCTGGTGAAAAAACTGCGCACTACCGACCTGCCCACCGAGGAGGTGTTGGACATGGCCCTGTCCATCAGCAAGCAGCTGAAGATGGACACATTTCTGGTGATAGACACCATCTCGCGCATCGCACGCGAACGCATCGCCGACCACAACCGGGCCATGATGGAAATGTCCACCCCGGTCACGCCGATCTGGGAGGGCATCCTGCTGCTGCCGCTGGTGGGCATCATCGACACCACGCGCACGGCCGAGATCATGAACAAGACGCTGACCAAGATCGCCGAGAGCCGCTCCAAGGTCTTTGTGCTGGACATCAGCGGCGTGGCCTCGGTGGACACCGGTGTGGCCAACCAGCTGATCAAGATTACCAAGGCCACCCGGCTGATGGGCTGCGAGTCCATCATCTCCGGCGTGTCGCCCTCCATCGCCCGCACCATGGTCGAGCTGGGCGTGGTGATTGGCGAAGTACGCACCACCGCCACCCTGCGCGATGCCTTCGAACTGGCGCTGCGCGCAGTGGGCGTAACCGATGTCAGCGCCACCGCCCAACTTACCGGCGGCCTGCGTCCCCGGAACGGGTCGTAGGGACGCGTTGGCATGTCCGCCAGCATGCTCCACAGCGTCTCCATGACCGAGGTGCAGGGCTGCCTGGTGGTGGCCATGCAGGCCGATTTGCGGGACGAAAGCTTTGATGCGCTGCACCAGGCCGTAACCGAGCGCCTGGTGGACAAACGGCTGCCAGCAGCCGTGCTCGACTTCTCTGCCGTGCCGGTGCTGGACCTGCATGAGTTCTCGCGCATCCAGGCCCTGGCCCGGGTGATGGGTTTTCTGGGCGCGCAGGTGGTGTTTGTGGCGCTCAATCCGGGCATTGCCAGTTTTCTGGCCCAGGCCGGTGCGAACATCGGCGACCAGCAGTTTTGCATGCACATGGAAGACGCCTTCGCGCTGCTGGCGTCCCAGGGTACGTATTAACCATGTCCGGCAGCACCCACGACAGCGCCGCCTTCCGCATCCAGTCCGCACTGGACCTGCGCATGGCCGTGGCCCAGGTGGGGCGCATGCCGGCACTGGCACAGTACTCGGCGGTAGACCTGACGATGCTGGCCACCGTGGTCGCCGAGCTGGGCAGCAACATCCTGAAATACGCGGGCCAGGGCCAAATCCGCATCCAGCCCGTGCACAGCGGCTACCGCCATGGCGTGGACATCGTGGCCGAAGACGCCGGGCCGGGCATTGCCGACGTGGCCCTGGCCATGGAGGAACACTACAGCTCCTCGGGCACGCTGGGCCTGGGTCTGAGCGGCGTGCGCCGCATGGTGTCCGAGTTCCACATCGCGTCCGCCCCCGGACAGGGCTGCAAGGTGCAAACCCGCAAATGGTTGAACCAGTCTGCCCACACCATGGCCCTCTCCGCCGCCCCGCCGCGGCCCGGCCCTGCCCCATTGCAGGCTGCCGCCGCACCGCGGCCTGGCCAGGCCCCGAAGCTGTCGTTCGATCTGGCCGAAATCAACCGCCCACGCTACCCGGAGTACCTGTGCGGCGACAGCACAGTGGTACAACAGGTACCGGACGGCTTGCTACTGGCCTGCATCGATGCATCGGGCCATGGCAAACGCGCGCATGCGGTAGCCGAGCCGCTGGCCGATTTGGTGCGCACGGCCGGCAACACCCAACCGGACCAGCTGCTGCAGCGCATGCACGAGTACTGCATAGGCACGGTGGGCGCCGCTGCAGCCGTGGCCTTTGTGCATGCGGTACGCGGCGAGCTGTTGTTTGCCGGCGTGGGTAATATCCGCATCCGCTGCGTCGGGGCCATCCCCTGGGCCGGCATCTCACGTGATGGCGTGCTGGGCGAACGCTTCCCCTCGCCGCATGTACAACGCTTCCCCCTGCATGCCGATGATGTGGTGCTG
Source organism: Rhodoferax sp. GW821-FHT10B06 (assembly GCF_059415605.1). Lineage (NCBI taxonomy): Bacteria > Pseudomonadati > Pseudomonadota > Betaproteobacteria > Burkholderiales > Comamonadaceae > Rhodoferax > Rhodoferax sp. GW821-FHT10B06. The sequence goes on from NZ_JBWKNO010000003.1 coordinate 101,292, forward strand.
CTCTATTCGGACGGCATACGCGAAACCATCAGCAGCCAGATGCTGCGCCGCGCCCGCCTAGGTACGGCACAGCAAATTGCCGAGCATGTGCTGCGCGAGGGCAGCAAAACAACAGACGATGCCAGCTGCATCGTGCTCAAGTGCAAGCGGTAGCCAGCATAGGCCAGCTGTCGCTGTATGCGGCCCACTCCTGCCTGGAGGCGCGCAGCAAGGTCTTGCATGCCCTGCTGGCCATCGAGGGCCCGTCGCCACACTGCACGCCCATGGCAGCATGTACCTCCGAGATGTGCCGCTGGCTGCTGGCCCATGGACAAGACCCGCAGCTGGCCATGGACATCTACCGCCTGGGGCTGCGCGATTTCGCCGGCCTGAGCTTCAGCGCCAGCACGCCGCTGCCGGCACCTGCACTGGTATTGCGCGGCCTTGTGCACAACAGTGAAACCTTCCAGAAAGACGGCCGCCACGGTCTGCGCCTGTACTTTGCCCTGCAGCAAACGCTGCGCCCCGAGCGCCTGGACGACCTGCGGGCCCGGTTCGCCGAAAAGTCGCGCGAAGAGCTGTTCATGGAGTCCCGCCAGGCCGAGAGTGATATGCGCGCCATGCTGGAGCAGTTGCGCTTGGCGAAGGATGCAGCCGATGCAGCCAGCCGGGCCAAAGGCGACTTTCTGGCCAATATGAGCCATGAAATCCGCACGCCCATGAACGCCATCATCGGCATGTCCTACCTGGCGCTGAAGACCGACCTGAACCCGCGCCAGTACGAATATGTGCTCAAAATCCGCCAGTCCGGCCAGCATCTGCTGGGCATCCTGAACGACATACTGGACTTCTCCAAGGTGGAAGCCGGCAAGCTGCGCGTGGAACAAACCGCCTTCGAGCTGGACCAACTGCTGGAAAACGTGGCCACCGTGGTGGCCGACAAGGCGCAGAGCAAGAACCTGGAGCTGGTGTTCAAGGTGCCAGCCGACATGCCGCAAAGCCTGCTGGGTGACCCACTGCGCCTGGGCCAGATCCTTATCAACTACGCCAACAATGCCATCAAGTTCACCGAAGACGGCGAAATCGATATCGTCGTACGTATGGAAGAACGCAGCGACACCCAGGTCCTGCTGCGCTTCGAGGTACACGACACCGGCATAGGCCTCACGCCCGAGCAGATCAGTCGCCTGTTCCAGAGCTTCAGCCAGGCCGACAGCTCAACTACCCGCCAGTATGGCGGTACCGGCCTGGGCCTGGTGATCAGCAAAAACCTGGCCGAGCTGATGGGCGGCAACGTAGGCGTGTATAGCGATAAAGGCAAGGGCTCCTGCTTCTGGTTCACCGCCCGGCTGGGCCTGGGCGAGCAGCGTCCGCGCTGGCTGGCCCCCAGCATCGACCTGCGCGGACGCAGGGTACTGGTGGTGGATGACAACGACAGCGCCCGTGCCGTACTGGTGGACATGCTGGCCGCGCTGAACCTGAGCGTGGCCTCGGTCGCATCCGGCCCACAGGCGCTGGACGCCTTGCAACTTGCCTCTGACGCTGGCACGCCCTTCGACATCGTGATGCTGGACTGGCAGATGCCCGGCATGGACGGTCTGGAGGTCGCGCAGCGCATTACGACGCTGCGCCTGCCTCTGCTGCCACGCCGCGTGATGGTCACGGCTTATGGCCGAGACGAAATCGACGGCCAACATGCGGCCTTTATCGACGAACTGCTGCACAAGCCGGTCAGTGGCTCGGTGCTGTTCAACACCATGATGCGCCTGCTGGACGCACGCCCGCCACAGGCAGGCGCACAAAATGCGTCCCCAGCCGGCAGTTCAGCCCTGACCGCGCTGGCCCCCTTGCGCGGCGCGCACATTCTGCTGGTGGAAGACAACCCTTTGAACCAGCAGGTGGCCAGCGAGCTGCTGCAAGAGGCGGGCTTCCAGGTCAGTCTGGCCGACAACGGCCAGATCGCCATTGACATGGTGTGCGCGCGGTCTGTGCAACAAGCTTTTGACGTGGTGCTGATGGACATGCAGATGCCGGTGATGGACGGCATCCACGCCACGCTGGCGATACGCGCGAACCCCGATTTCGCCCAGATGCCCATCCTGGCCATGACGGCGAATGCCATGCAGGCGGACCGCGACCGCTGCGCCGCCGCCGGCATGCAAGGCTTTATCGCCAAGCCCATAGACCCCGAAGAACTCTGGCGGGCTCTGGCGCGCTGGATACATCCGCGTGCCGGGCTGGGCGGCGTGGCCTCCATTGCAGCAGCCCCACCCGGCCCAGCCCTCTCCCTGACCAGCCGGCTGCGGGCGGTGCCCGGGCTGAACGTCACCATGGGGCTGGAGCACATGATGGGCAAGGAATCCTTCTACGGCAGCATGCTGGGTAAGTTTATCGACGGTCAACATGACTGCTGCACACGCATACGCCTGGCCCTGCAGCAGAACGACCCCGCCATAGCCGAGCGCCTGGCCCACACCCTGCGCGGCGCAGCAGGCACGATTGGCGCCGCGGGCCTGCAGCACGCCGCCGCCCAGGTGGAGTTCGCCATCCGAGACCAACGCAGTCCGACCGAAGTGGAAGCCCTGTTGCAACTGCTGCAGCAGCCGCTGGATATCCTGGTGCAGGCCACCCAATCGGTACTGGGCAAGGCGCCGTCCCCGGCCCGGGCCACAGACCCCATACCTGCTGAAGTGATGCAACGCTTCGTGCTTCAGCTGCAAGACAACGACCCAGATGCGCGCGATGTTTTCCAGCGCTACCGCGAACCCTTCAGGGCCGTGCTGGGCGGCCGCCATGCCGACATGGAAGCCGCCCTGCGGGATTACGACTTTGAACTGGCACTGACCGAGCTATCCCAGGCCATGCAGGCCTGACTCAGCTCCAGAAGGTCACCTGTCGACCACTGGTTACGCTATATCCATTACGCTCAAAGTTCCAAGCCACACGGTGTTCGGTATATTGGCAGCTCGCCACCCTGGCGCTGCAAGCGAAAAATCAGGCCCGTCTACCAACCGATATGAATTACAAAGAAAATAGACCTGTGGCGCAGATAAATCGTACGCAAGCAGCTATTGAATATATAGCACCCAAAATACGTGCGAACGCCCTGAGGCCCGCACATGCGGCGAGCCATACCGCACACCATCACCGCAATAGAAACAGCGCACCATGAAAGCCTGGCTGAACCGCCGGTTGATATCGCAGAAAGTGGCCCTGCTGGGTTTACTCAGCCTGTTGCTGCTGGCCTTGCCCATGGCCCTGTACCTGCGCGAGGCCAACACCACCACCGACACACTACACAAAGAGCTGCAGGGCGTACCGCCAATACGCTCGGTGCTGACACTGGTGATGCAGCTGCAAAAACACCGTGGACTGGTGGCACAAACCTCGTCCAGCAGCCCCACCGCCGGGCTGCGTGACGCACGGGCCGGCGTCCACACGGCGATGGCGCGTGTCCAGTCCCTGCTGCCCGGCATACGCACGCCGGTGATCTCCGCCCTGTGGGAGCAATGCCAATCCGAGTGGCTGGACCTGCAGGACACGCTGGACAGCAAGCACCCGCTGCAGGATCAGAGCTTTGTCCAGCACACCACGCTGATACGCCTGCTGACGAAGATCAACGACCAGCTGGCCGACGACTTCGGTCTGAACCTAGACCCGCACGCCGAGAGTTATCTGCTGGAGCGTGTGGCGTTGATCGAATCTCCCTCGCTGCTGGAATCGCTGGCGCAAGTGCGTGACAAGGGCGTGGAACTTATCAACAAGATCGATGTATCGGCCGAAGAGCGCAACTACCTGACGGCCCAGATCGGCCGCATCACCGACGACTTCGACGAGCTGCAAAACACACTGGAAAAAGCCGTACGCGCCAACGCAGACTTCCGCGAACCGCTGCAGACACCGGTGCTGGCCAGCAGCTTCCACTGGCAGCGCATCTACAAAAACCTGCATGCCCACATCCTGCAGCCGGAGATCTTCGGTCGCAATGCGCCCGATGATTTCCAGACCCTGAACGAAATCATCGACACCCAAAACCGGTTCACAGAAGCGGCCTTCATGGCACTTCAAAGCAGCCTGGACCAGCGCCTGGACGCACTGACCACCACCAAGTACACGCTGCTCACCGTGGTCGCCTTGCTGTACCTTGTGCTGGCGGTGCTGGCCTACTTCATAGGCCGATCCATCAGCGAGCCGGTACTGCAGGCCGTGCAGATTGCACGCCAGGTTGCCGCCGGCAACTTGTACGACACCCCGCTGCCGCACGACAACAACGAGATGGGCCAGCTGCTGGCCTCGCTGAACGACATGAACCATAGCTTGCTGCAAACCAACCGGGCGCGGCAACAGTACGAGGAACGGCTGGCGGTTGCGCTGCGTGAGCAGGAAACCATTTTCGAATCGGTGAGCCTGGGCGTAATCTTCGCCGTGGACTACACCATCCAGCGCTGCAACTCGGCCATGGAGCGCATGTTTGGCTACGGCCCGGGCGAACTGCTGCAGCACGGAACCAAGGAGCTATTCCTGTCCGAGAAAGACCTCTCCGCCATCCGCCGGCGGGTCAACCCTGCCATGCAGGCCAGCGGATTCTTCTCAGGCGACGTGGAATTGCGGCGTAAAGACGGATCGCCACTCTGGGTGCACACCTACGGCCGTGCCATCAATCCAAAGAAGCTCGAAGAAGGCGTGGTATGGGTCTATGAAGACATCTCCATCCAGCGCGCCACCGCCACCGAACTGCGCCGCGCCAAAGAAGCAGCCGAATTGGCCAGCCAGGCCAAGAGCGACTTTCTGGCCAATATGAGCCACGAAATCCGCACGCCTATGAACGCCGTCATCGGCATGTCGCACCTGGCGCTAAAAACCGACCTGGACCCGCGCCAGCGCGACTACCTGCAAAAGATCTACAAGTCAGGCCAGCACCTGATGGGCATATTGAATGACATCCTGGACTTCTCCAAGGTCGAGGCAGGCAAGCTGCAGGTGGAGCACATCGCCTTCGACCTGGAGCAGGTGCTGGGCAATGTGGTCACCGTGATTGCCGACAAGACCCAGGCCAAGAACCTGGAGCTGGTGTGCGACCTGCCCGCGCAGGTACCGCAGCAGCTGGTAGGCGATCCGCTGCGGCTGAGCCAGATCCTGATCAACTACGCCAACAATGCCATCAAGTTCACCGAGCATGGCGAGATTGAAATATCGGTGCGTGTGCAGGAGTACACACCCAGCGGCGTCGTTCTGCGCTTCACCGTGCGCGATACCGGCATCGGCCTGAGCGCCGAGCAAATTGGCCGCCTATTCCAAAGCTTCAGCCAAGCCGACAGTTCCACCACCCGGGAGTACGGCGGCTCGGGCCTGGGGCTGGTGATCTGTAAGCGCCTGGCGGAACTCATGGGGGGCCAGGTCGGCGTGGACAGCACGTCGGGCCAGGGCTCCAGCTTCTGGTTCACGGCCCGCATGGGACTCGGTCAACGGGTGGCACGCCCATGCCTGAGCGACATGCAGCTGCGTGGCCGCCGGGTGCTGGTGGTAGACGACAACGACTCTGCGGCCACGGTGCTCAGCGAAATGCTGCGCAGCATGGATTTTGTGGTGGAAACCGCCTCCAGCGGTGCGCTGGCACTGGAAGCTGTCAGCAGCCGCGCCCAGGGCAGCAGCCCCTTCGATCTGGTGATGATGGACTGGCAAATGCCCGGCATGGACGGTCTGCAAACCATACAGCGGCTGCGCGCCCTGAAGCTGCCAGCCGAACCACAGGTCGTGCTGGTCACGGCCTTCGGCCGCGAAGAAATCATGCTGGGTGCAGGTGATGCCCACGTTCCCAATGTGCTGCTCAAGCCTGTCAGCCCCTCCCTTCTCTTCGACACCATGGTCAACGCGCTGGGGCAGCACACGACGCTCAGCCCGGCCCAAGACACGGCCGCGCATACCAGTGCCGCACTGCGCAGCCTGGCGCCGCTGCGCGGTGCACGCATCCTGTTAGTGGAAGACAATCTGCTGAACCAGCAGGTTGCCGGCGAGCTGCTGAAGTACGCTGGCTTCCATGTGGATATGGCCGACAACGGACAAATCGCAGTGGACATGGTTCAACAAGTGGCCTACGACCTGGTGTTGATGGACATGCAGATGCCGGTGATGGATGGCATCAGCGCTACCGAAGCGATTCGCCAATTGGGCGCCGGCAGCGCGCCGGCCACGCTGCCCATCGTGGCCATGACCGCCAACGCCATGCAAGCAGACCGCGAGCGCTGCCTGGCCGCCGGCATGAATGGCTTCGTTGCCAAACCCATAGAACCCGATGAACTCTGGTGTGCGCTGGCGCAGTGGGTACTGCCCCGCAGCGGCCTGGGGCTGGACGTCAAGCCACCAGAGGTCGCTACCGAGCCGCCAGCAGATGCCGTGCCGCAGCACATCGCCGCGCTGGACACCGCTCTGGGCCTGCGCCGCGTCATGGGCAAACAGTCGCTCTATGTATCGATGCTGCGCAAATTTGCCCATGGCCAGGCGCATGCCGCCAGCGCTATAGCCCAAGCACTGGAGGAGGACGACGCAACCAGCGCGGAGCGCTACGCCCACACCCTCAAAGGTCTTGCCGGCAATATTGGAGCCACCGATTTACAACATGCCGCGAACCAGCTGGAGGCCGCCCTGAAAGCCCGGGAACCCGCAGAAGCCGTGGCCATACTGCTTGCCCTGGTCGCAAGCCAGCTGGCCGCACTGGTTGAAGCCATACAGGCAGCCCTACCCAGCACCAAGACATCCAGCACCGAAGTAGACCCGGTACTACTGGCTGCCACGCTGGATACGATTCGCCGGCAACTGGCCGACAGCGACCCGGAAGCCCTGGACACCTGGCAAGAGCACAAAGGCATGCTGCAAGACGCGCTAGGGGAGACCTACCGCACGGTATCTGCTGCCATGGCCAACTACGACTTTGAAACCGCGCTGGTCGAATTGAAGTAAAAACGTCAGTGGGCGTGGGCCAGGGCCATCACCTCGCGCGGTGGCGTGGTTTTCAAACGGTGGTCGCTCCACACCTGGCGCCAGCGGCGCGCACCGGGCAGGCCGTGGCGCAGACCCAGCATGTGGCGGGCAATGCCATACCAACCCAGGCCTTGCTCTGCGGCCAGGCGCTCCATATAAACCACCATCTGCTCTTCCACGGATTCACGCGTAGCCTCGCTAGGCGCCGCACCGTAAAAAGCCTGGTCCCAGCCCGCCATGGACCAGGGGTTGTGGTAGGCCTCGCGGCCCACCATCACACCATCCAGCAGGTCCAATTGCTCGGCAATCTGCTGCTGCGTGGTGATGCCACCGTTGATGGCAATCGTCAGCGCCGGAAAGTCGCGCTTGAGGCGGTGCACCAGCTCATAGCGCAACGGGGGAATCTCGCGGTTTTCCTTGGGGCTCAGGCCTTTCAGCCAGGCATTGCGGGCGTGGACGATGAAGGTGCTGCAACCGGCCTCGGCCACCGTGCCGACGAAGTCGCGCACAAACTCATAGCTCTCGGTCTTATCGATGCCGATGCGGTGCTTCACCGTGACGGGCACATCCACCACATCCACCATGGCCTTCACGCAGTCGGCTACCAGCGGCGCCTCGTTCATCAGGCAGGCGCCAAAGGCACCGCGTTGCACCCGCTCGCTGGGGCAGCCGCAGTTGATATTGATCTCGTCATAGCCCCACTGCTCGCCCAGCACGGCGCAACGCGCCAGGTCGGCCGGCTCGCTGCCGCCCAGCTGCAGCGCAACGGGGTGTTCTTCGGCGTTGAAGCGCAGGTGCCGGGGCACGTCGCCATGCAGCAAGGCGCCGGTGGTCACCATCTCGGTATAAAGCAATGTGTGGCGGGAAATCAGACGGTGGAGATAGCGGCAATGCGCGTCAGTCCAGTCCATCATAGGAGCGACAGAAAGAATTTTCCCTTTATAATTCAACAACTTAGCGTTATCATTCATGCACTTACCACCTCTCGTGTGCACTCCCGTGTGCACTCAAATTTGACCAAATTCGCCCACTTTTGACCTAGCAGTGCACACAAGGAGCACACGAAATGGCCACCTTCAAGCAGCTCCCGTCCGGCAACTGGCGCGCGCAAGTCCGCCGCAAGGGCTCTTATGCCAGTGAAACCTTTCGGCGCCACAAGGACGCCCAAGAATGGGCGTTGGCCACGGAACGCCGCATCGACCTGGGCGGGACGGCAAGCCGACCCAAGGTCAAGGATCCCACGACCTTTGGCGACCTGATCGATTTGCACGTCACCGACATGAAGGAGGTGCTGCGGGCACCGCGCCGCTCCAAGGCCTTCACCCTCGATGCTCTGCAAACGAAGCTGGGCAAGGTGCGCCTAAAGGAACTGACGCGCGAACGGCTCATCCAGTTCGGCAAAGACCGCGCAAAGGAAGGCGCAGGCCCTGTCACCATCGGCATGGACATCGGCTATATCAAGCTCGTAGTTTCTCATGCCGCGGCCGTTCACGGGATTGGAGTCCAAGTCGAGCCGATCGACCTGGCCCGCATCGCACTCAAACGCTTGGGCCTGGTCGGCAAGGGCCGGGAGCGCGACCGACGCCCTACCCTCGACGAATTGCAGGCGCTCGCGGACTATTTCGAGAACAACGGCCGGCAGATCATCCCCATCGGCCGGATCATGCGTTTCGCCATTGCCACGGCCATGCGCCAGGACGAAATCTGCCGCATCCGCTGGGAGGACATCGACGCGAAGGCCCATACCGTCGTCGTGCGCGACCGAAAGGATCCGCGCGACAAGAACGGCAATGACCAAAGGGTGCCGCTGCTGAGCGCCACGGGCTTCGATGCCTGGGCCATCTTGGAGGAACAGAAATCATTCTCCGGACGCAGCAGCCTGATATTCCCTTACAACGGTCGCTCTGTAGGCACTGCATTTAGACGCGGGTGCAAGGAACTGAAAATCAAGGATCTCAAGTTCCATGACCTGCGACATGAAGCCGCCAGCCGCCTGTTCGAAGCCGGCTTCACCATCGAGCAAACCGCGCTGGTGACCGGCCACAAGGACTGGAAGATGCTCAAGCGGTACACCAACCTGCGGCCGGAGTATCTGCATCGCCTCAAGCCGCTGACACAGCTCTCGTCGATCGACATGCCCGCCAGCCCAGCGCAGATTGCGCTGGGCGCTTCCACTGCCCCCGAACACGCCAGTACAGGAACCTCCACCTCTTCGCCCCCCAACATGCAGGGTGCCGGGCACTCCCGTACGTTCGCTGCATCCCCAGTGGGTGCAGCAGCCTCCATCTGAATCCTGCTTTGCACCGTGCCACTTCAACCGACCGATTACTACCGTTCGCATCTGGCGACTCTGCATCAGCAGCTTCTCGCGCACGGGATCACACAAACCTATCTGACTGGCATGAACATCCGGTACGACGGAGAGGAATTGGTAGCCACCAACCTTTTCGAGATGCCATTCGGTCAGTTGTCGACATTGGAATTCGCCCACCTGTTCTCCGTGTTCGATGGCAGCCGCGTACACGAACAGGCGGAGAAACGGCATGGCCCCGACGATGCACCGCCGGGCCTGTACTTCACAGTGATCAACAACAAAGTCATTCAAAGCCCCCACAAGAACAAGCTGGGCCTCTTCACTGAAGAAATCGGCACGACGGACCTGTTTATCGACGGTCTGCACATCGACCACTACTTCCTGAACGAGCACCAAACCCCGCGCAACCTGGGCACATTCGCTTTCACGCTGTGCGCGATCACGGCGCACTTGGCCGGGCTGGGTCATATCTCTCTGGTCGCCGCCGGCGGCAAGGGCTACAGCAAGCGCCATATCGGCTACAAAGTCTGGCCAAAACTCGGTTTCGACGCCGATCTGCTTCCTGGCGAAACTGCGGGCGCGCCACATCTCCAGGACTGCGAAACCGTTCAGGACGTACTGGCGATCGATTCCGCATGGTGGGACGCCCAAGGATCACAGCGCCTCATGGCCTTCGATCTGAGCGCTGCTAGCACATCTTGGCAAAAACTGATACCCTATGCTGGTGAAAAAGTTTTTGCCGGAGATCCTCGTGACTAGCTCCACCGCCCTCAAGAAGTCTGCAGCAGCGCCCAAATTTGAGGCGGGGGCGAAGCCTGGGCGCGTCTTCACCCTCTCGTTGAAGGGCATCCCGCGTGTGACTGCAGAAGGCAAAAAACGACTGGAAACCGCAGCAAGGGCGAACAGCAAGCGACGCGACTACCCCCAACTTGTCACGGAATAGTCAGCGCCCTGCCCCCAACAACCAGCCCGCCCGAGAGGCGGGTTTTTTGTGCGCAAGACAGGTGCCCGACGACCACGTTAAAGGAGGATAATCAACGCTCTCAGCTTTTACCCGGCCAGGGTATCCCTTTTTTGTTGGCGCGGGAGATGGAGCGATTTTCGGGGAGGCGGCGTTTTCAACGCCATCATCGATCAGCATCAGGGATACCCTAACGTGGTTGCTGGCACACCAGCACGGCAACCCCGAGGCCTTGCTCATCGAACCCAGTAGTCAATCTTGCTAAGCGCGTCACCAGAGCGCTTCCGTTTTTGCCAGATCGGCTTGGGATCAAGACCGGGATCCTTGATCTTGCCCAAGGCAAGCAATGCACGCCAACGGTAATGGTCATACACCGCGCTGATGGCTACGGAATATTTCAAGGCCAGTTCCTTGTTTTTGCGTACGACAAGAAAGTTCTCGTCGTTCTTGCTCGACGCACTGTCACTGAAATTATGTGAGCCCGTGATCACCAAGGGCTCAGCACCGAATGCGTCGATCACGATCACCTTCGCATGAATGATGGCGTGGCCGACCGTCGGAAACTGCGGACTGGAGCCAAAGAAATCGCGGCGCGTAACTTCGGCAGCCCAAGTCGCCAAAGGCGTCTTGACACCCTCCGGCTCAAGCACTGCAAAGGGATATTTCTTCGTGACGTCATCACTGACCAGCTTGACCACCGTCGTCTGTTTCTGGTCGCCCGATCCAGTCGTGACCGGCATAGTCAAATCATTGATGACACCGTAGAGATATAGGCCTTGGTTCTTTAGCCGTGCCTGCTGAACGTCATTGAGCAAACCTTTGGTTCCAGGTTTGAACATCAGAAAAAGAACGGACTCCTTGGCTGCATCAATCAACGATGCGGCGTAGTCCATGTCAACGCGTTGCTTGGTTGGCGTGAAAAACAAGGAATAGCGGTCAGCGATCTGTTTGGCGGTCGAATTGCTGGTCTTCAAATCGTCAGGGAACTCGTCACCTGCCTTCTGGATGCGATCCCATTGATCTAGGTATTCCTGTGCTAGTTCCTTGTCCTCGATGAGGATGCCATTGTTGACCTGGGTGCAAAGCCCCGTCTCTGCCCAGTTCGTGCTGCCGGTCCAAACGACCTGTGGCTCGCGCGCCGCATTCGTGAACACCACGAACTTATTGTGTCCTAAGCCTTTGGACTTGAGTAAACGGCGATGCAGATCAATTACGCCATCTAGCTGCGCGGCGGCTTTGGCATTGCCATCGCCAGACTTGTCGCTGCCGTTCGCCAAGATAACGTGAGCCCTGGTGCGCAAGCCGATGAGCGACTCGATCAGTTCGGGATCCGACAACTCGTATAGCGCGCCCCAGATGTGCAGGCCATCGGATTTAGCGGACGCCAACAGACTGACCAGTTTGCTGAGAAGGTCGCCTCCCAGGAACTTTCGCAGCGCGTCCTCATGATTTGCTAGATTAGCCTTGAATTTCTTTAGCGCCTTGACCGAGAAATCTCCTTTGAGCGCCCGCGCCATGAACTGCGACATCACAAGACCTCGGTTGAAATATACCGAAGCATCGCCTGCCGTTGGGGTCAATGTGATCCACGGCGTCCAATCTGCTGCTTGAGCTACATCGGGCTGCACGGAACCATCGGCCAGACGCAGCACCGGGGTGACGCAGTAGCGAACTTCATCCCCTGTGCTGACGCTGTGGTCCGTCCAGTCATACCGTTGAAAAGGCCATATGGTGGAGGGGCGGGTTTCGCCTTCCTTCATGGGCTCGCCCTTGAATCCCAAGCGGTTGGGCAGCACAAGGCGTTCTATGCCGTTCGGACGCTTTCGCTCGCGACCAATCGTGAAACCAAGGCAATCGGCGATTTCCGTTGTTTTCCAGATGACTAGGCAGTCATCACCGTTCGCATACACACGTAAGTCAATTGCCACGGTTACCTCCTTTGTTGTTATTCAACCCTGCAGCTTGACGCGGCAGAAGCAAGACTGCACAAAGAAAAAGAGCACGGACCGACACATCCTCGGTGGCCCTGTTGGGCAGAATCACGCACGGTGTCACCGACTGCCGAGTCCTATGGTAACGAATTGTTTGCACCCCTTGTACCTAATTATGGGGAAAATTCGCTCTGTGATCGTTTTGCGCATTTCAGTTCTTCCCCCCTATCCGGTGACATGAACGTCTCCGACATCTGCGGAATCAGTGCCGCGACATCCAGCTTCACTACCCCCCGCACAGTCTCCGCGTGGATAGTGGACCCAGGCGAATTAAATACTGGTCAGCGGCACGAAAAAAGAAGGATCTCTGCCGGTTACATTTAGCATCGACCTACCAGATCAGTCATTGCTAAGCATCCAGCAAGGAGACAACTACTTGACGACCGACCTTCAAAAAGCGGAGTTCGCACACGATTTACAAATCGGTCTCTCCCGGAAGAGTGTTCCAGAATTCGATCAACTGCCTCTCATCGGCATGGCTGCGAAGCTTGCCATCAACCTGCGTGGCCTGGGCGAGATTGAAGGACCAGTTCTAAGGCAGGTCGCTGATCATTTTTTTGATATTCCAGCCATGGTTCTGCAGCCAGCTCTAGATATCCTGGCTCAGATCGAATACGTGCAACTCGTCACCAGTGGCAAGACGCTGAAGTCCGTCATTCCTCAAGTCCCTCATTTTTCGAATGTATATGGAGGGCTTGGCGAGTACATCGGGACAATTTCGCTGACTGAGCATGAGGAAGTGGCAATTGCAGTACTGAATGAACTTCGTACAAAGCCTGAAAAACGTGATGCTTTGATTAATCGTCTGGGCGCACCGATGTCGCTGTTTGGCAGAGTCGAATCGATTGCCACGGAAGGTGGACTGATCATTCCCAAACGAGCTCGCGGTCAAGATGTACTGGTCAGCCCTTTCTATTTTTCCGACAGTCTTGACGCACTGGCAAATCAAGCCGCATCAGGAGGCGCAAAGGGAGTCCAGCGCGTTTTAGAATTGTTGAAGAAGGCGCAAGGCTGGCCGCTGTCAATGATCGTACGAAAAGGAGAAATCAACGGAACCAAACTTACCGTTAGTGAACTCCAAATTCTTCAGGAATTAGTTGCAGACGGCATTTTGCGCCCACCAAGCCTTCGAAATACCAAAGCGAATACGGACGAGCATTTCGTTTTTACCCCGAGGCCAGGCTCGGTTTCTCTTGACGGATCTTCACGTGAGATTTATGAGCGGACGATGGCGATTGTTGCGGCCGTACGAAAAGGTCAACTTATGCCGAGCACTTACGCAATTCGCTCGCCTGTTGCACTTCTTAATAAACTAAAAAATCAGAAAAAAATTGGTGCGAGTACCGAATCAGCACATCAGTACATGAATCTTGTAACGTTGCGCGTGGGTAGATTGGTTGCGACACAAAAGCAGGGTTGGTATGAGTTTGTTTTAAATGACACCCCGGAAAATGCCCAGGCTTTACTAGACGCAATTGCACTTTTTCAAGAAGGTGAACCGCTATCAACAGGTGTTTCAGATGATGCCCGAATTGCGCTGCAACGAGATGAGTCATATATCCAGTCAATTCTTGCTTCTTCAGTACTTAGAGCCACGCCTCGCCCCGCATTAGACGAACAAGCGCGGTCAGAAATGGAGCAGATGCTTTTGGACCTCAAATGATTAAAGATTCCGAACAAAAACAAAAGGCTATTCGCTACTGTGTCTCCCATGGCTATGTCCCATATATGGAAGCAGTTGTTCGGTACTCTGCCGATACGTCCGAAATCGCAGCTGATATTACAGATGTGGATGTATTGGGCCTTAGACCAGCCGCCGAAGGCGCAAATCGAAGGGTTTTGTTTGATTGCAAAACTCAAGCCAAAATAAGTGGTGTGTCAAGGGCACTCTGGGCTGCAGGCCTGCTTCGCATGGTCAGTGCTGATGAGGCCTTTGTGATTTTATCCAAAGCGGCCCCCGAGGGGCATCGTCTTGCGGCGGGAGAAATCTCCGTCCACCTATTTTCGGAAAAATTGTTTGATGAATTCGCAAAATCATCCTCCATCGACTACATCGAAGGAATAACTTATTTAGATGATTTAGGTGCTTGGGATACGCTTTTTGCGTTGCGCAATTCTTCAGTAAAAATTGCCCCCCTCGTGGTTTTCCTGACCAGCGAAGCCCCATTTGAAGATGACCCTACAGCCGGATTTCGCAGCCTACTTGCGAGATTAAAACAAGCTGAAGGTGAATTTGATGCGACCAAGCCGGCTCATCTCATGCTTTACGGTTTAGTAGTGAGCCAAGCGCTTATCTTTATGAGTGCAATGACACGGGCGTTTAATGCCGTCTTTGACCAAGGAATGCCTCTTGGAAAATTTGAGACTTCGTTAAAAAACTACGTATGGGGCGGCAAAGAAGGCTACGCGCTACGCCAGAAACTACATGCCGCGCTTCACGCGGGTAGATCAGAAGAAGTTTCACCATTTCAATTGCCTGGCTGGGACAAATTCGTTGAACTTCAGCGTTCATTGCTTGATGCTCCATTCTTGGCCGGCACAGCGGCACTACCAGTTAAAGATATTGCATTCAGACATTTATGCGATCCGAAAGAACATGCCGACCGAAGGATTAATGCAGAAATGACCGGGAATAAGCGCACTAAGCAATTTGCACTCCATACGAATCGATACATAGGCTCGCTGTCCCGGCTTTTAAAAGACTGCTCAGATCGGTACGCATCCCTCCTCAGCGAGGTTGCGAAGAGCTAGTTCAACGTCTAAGACAGTTATCACTCTTTACATATCATCCCGTTCTTGCGGGCAAGATGTGATGACTTTTTGTACCCCAAACGTGAAACACCCATGCTGCTTATGGGGGCCGTCTTTGAGCAATGGAATTTTTCCATCGCCACCTGGTGGAAGAGCCGATTAAGCGCCCCACCTTGAATGCCTTGCGAAACACTAGTTTCTCCAGATTTAAGACGTATCTCGGCGAATTGGCCTTTGCGAACCAAACTTTGACACTCCGCCTTTCCTAAATCCCCTATCCCCTGCGATAAACGCCTCCAGCATATGCGGAATTAGCGCCACCGCATCCACCGCTTCGCCGTAGGTCTGAGCATGCAGCGTGGCGTAGCGGTCGAGCTCCACCTTCAAGCCCGCCGGGCAGGCGAATGTTAGTTTGACAGTCTCGGTCTTCGGCAGCGGCCCGAGCCGCAGCTTGTTCGCGCTCATCGTGGCGCACCTCTATTGAAAAAGAGTGGCTGATACGGCCGCAGCACAAGATCACGGTTGACGATGACGCGCACCGGCAGGCCGGGTCGCTCGGTCAGCGTCGGCTGCATGTTCATATTGCGCCGGGTCATCTCCTGGCCCACCTGGTTCACAGAGTCCTTCAGGCTGTCGCGTCCGGCGATGATCACGCGATCGCCACCATTACGACTCTCCGGTGCGGCCAACTCGGCCCCGACGCCCAACAAGGTAGTTAGCGCGGCCCCGGCGAACACGCGATCCCAATGCCAGTCCACCCCATCTTCCAGACCCGAATAGCCCGCTGGATCGGTGCCGACCAGCTTGTCGAGCTGGAACGAAGACGTATCCGGCAGGATCACCCGATTCCACACCACCTGCACGCGGCTCTGCCCATAGCTGACCTGGCTGTTGTACTTGCCCAGCAAGCGCGAGCCCTGCGGGATCAGCACGTACTTGCCGGTGGCCGTGTCGTAGACCGGTTCCGTCACCGTGGCGATCACATCGCCCGGCAGGTCGGACTTGATGCCCGTGACCAGCGCAGCGGCGATCACCGTGCCAGCCATGACCTGATACGGCGATGCAGGCATTTGCAGGGAGCCGGAATTACGGGTTTCCGTAGAACCGGCTTTGGACAGAAACGCCTCCTTCTGGTCTTGCCGGTTCTGTACCGTCGTGGGATCACCGGACTGCGCTGCTGTCGAGGCCGGACCAGCGGCCATCGGATCAAAGGCGGCATTCGCGGCCAACGCTGTGGCCGCAGGCAAGGCCTGCGGCTGCGCGGCAGTGTCCACCTTTTGACCACCTGAACGGAAGAACACCGACGAAGCAGCAGCCTCCTCGGCCTGCTTCAGGCGCGCCAGGCGTTCGGCTTCGGCCGGATCATGGCCGGGCTGCTGATAGCCATAACCCTGCGCCTGTTGCTCAGCCTTGTGGATCGGCCCGCCCAAGTCGCCTGGCAGCGGCGCGCCAAGCTGAGGTACGGCAGGAGGCAAGGCCGGCGGTAGCTTGGAATAGTCCGCTGGCAGTCGATCAAGCCCTTCCGAGCGTGACACGCGATCAACGTTGTACAACTCCTTCTGGTCTCCAGCGCCACGGCGCTGCGTTGATTGCAACGACCAGATAGTGCCGCCAAGTACGGCAGCCGCCAGCCCGCCAGCGAGGACGGCCAGCATGCGCCGGTTCAAGCGCGTGACCGCACGCGGCTGGGCACGCAAGGTCACGTTCTCCGGGGCCACCTTGGGCGGCACGTCCGACACCGGAATATCGGCGGTATCGTCTTGGCGCATGGTCAGTTCCTCCGTCCATCGGTGCGCTCGATGCGCACCACGTCGCCCTTATCTGCGCCCAGGCGAAGTTCGGCTGCGCCGAATAGCCGATCCACGATGTAATACGGCGAGCGGAAACGGTAGTTCACCAGTTGCCCATCACCTTGGGTGCCGATGACAAACAACGGCGGCAGCTCGCCCTGGGCGATGCCACCGGGAAACTGGATATAGACCTTCTCGCCATCATCGAAGGCACGCAAGGGCTTCCACGGCGGATTGCTACCCGTGATCGCGTAGCGGAAGCGAATCCTCTCCAGCGACAGCCCCGCATCCACCGGCGCGGCGACCTGCGCCGCTTGCGACTGGCGCTGCAAGGCCAGCATGCGGTCCTTCGGATAGTCCCAGGACACCAACGCCATCCAAGCCTTCTCGGTCGACGTTAGCTCAATCAGGTAGGTGCGCCGGTTGGTTGTCACAACCAGATTGGTCTTGAGACCGCTGCGCGTAGGTTTGACCAACACGCTCACGCGCAGGTCACTTCCCGTACCGCTGGACGTGTCACCCACGATCCAACGCACGGTGTCTCCGGCCGCGACCGTCATCAGCTCCTCGCCGGGTTGGAGCGAAACCACCGTCACCCGGCCCGGACTGGCATAGACCTGATACAGCGCACCGTCGGTGAACGGCCATACCTGGATCGCATTGAGGTAGCCCTCGCGGGTGGGCGCGATGCGCGCCTCCTGATTGGCGCGGGACACGCGCAGCTTTTCGTCGGCGGGTTCCGGCTCGGACTTTTCATCGGCATGGACCGGCAAGGGCTTCAACTGCTCGGGCAGTGGCACAGGCTGTGGAACGGTCACCACTTCAACCGGCTTGGGCGGCTCCGGCAAAGGCTGCGCCTGCACCGCCTCATCCAGCGTGATGGTGGGCGGCGGCTTGACCTGGGTGGCGCAGCCCGAAAGCGTCACGGATGCGGCCACCAGCAGGGACAGAAATACGTAAATGCGTAAAGACGGTTTCATAGTTTGGTTCCTTCAGAAGAATCGAGTTCACGGCTCCACGACAACCCATTGACGTAGATACCCAGCGGATTGCGGCGCAGCCGTTCCTCGGTGCGCGGTGTTTGCAGGACGACGGACACAACCGCCGTCCAGCGCTCCAGTCCAGCGGCTGCGCCGTTGACATAGCGGCGCTCGGTCCAGCGCACGTTGAACGACGCATCACTGGCGCGCACGATGCTGGTGATCTGCACCGTCACCGACTCCTTGCCGATACGCGCGAATGGATCGTTGGTGCGCGCGTAGTCGTTGAGCACCGCCGCGCCTCGGTCGGTGGTGTAGTCGTAGGCATCCAGCCAGTTCTGCCGCACGACGATGGGGTCGATGGACAGCGAGCGCACCAGCGTGACGAAGCTCCCCAGGTGATGTGCGGTCTGTGCATCGTTGGGTTTGTACGGCGTGGCCGCTTCACCGACAGCGCGCACCTGCCCGCCGCTGTCCACCTCCACCACAAAGGGCGTGACGATGGACTGCGCCGAGCGCCAGACCAGGCCGCCCGCCATCAGGAGGGCCAGCGTGAGACAGCCGAAGGCCATCAGCCGCCAGTGCTTTGCCTGCACGCGGGATGAACCGATACGGTCGTCCCAGACCTGTTCGGCGGATTGATACGGGGTGGCAGGCTGCGGCGTGTCCGCATAGCGCACCAGTGGACGTTTGAATCGCATGAGATGTTCTCCTTATGAATCCGACGGGTCGCGCAGGCTGGGGCTGCTGCCTGCGCCGCCACCATCCCCACCGCGCAGCGTGTGGGCGACGGTCGAAGCGGCATGACTAATTTGCTGGCGGCGATGCAGACTCTTGGCCCACGTGGGTTGTTGGGTATCGGTGGGTGTGGCATCGTTGCCGCCTTGCGCGGCCGGACCACTGGCTGTGCTGGCCGAACCGGAACCAGCGCCAGACCCGGATGCCGGGGCATCCGGTTTGATAGCAGCAGCAGCCCGGTCCTTCATGGACTTGGCTCCGGCTGCGACCTTCTGCCCCACCGATTGCGCGCCCGTCCTGGCGACGTTGCCCAAACCTGCCGCCGCACCCTTGAGCCCGCCACCTGCACCGGCAGAACCGGCCTGGAATGCGGACTTCGCGCTGCTGGCGGTTGAGGCCATCGAACTGGCACCGCTCGCGGCCATCTTTGCGGCCCCCGGTGCCATGCGCGCACCGGCAGCAACGGCACTGCCGACACCCGTGGCGGCAGCACCTACGGCCACCGCTGCTCCCGCTACGCCCAACGCGGTTCCGGCAACGGCACCTGCACCCAACTGCGGCGCCCCAGACACCAGCCCGGTCGCGATGCCTGGCCCGAAGATCCCCAGGCCCAGCATCGACAGTGCGGCCAGCATGATGGTCAGCGCGTGGTCGATGGAGGGTTCATTTGGCGTCACCTGGAACTCGGCAAACAAGCCCGTGCCAATTCCTACGATGACCGCCAGCACCAGCACCTTGATGCCCGACGACACCACGTTGCCCAACACCTTTTCGGCGAGAAACGAGGTCTTGTTCCACAGGGCGAACGGCACCAGCACAAAGCCGGCAAGCGTGGTCAGCTTGAATTCGATCAAGGTGACAAAGAGCTGCACCGCGAGTACGAAGAAACTCACGATCAGCACGAACCAGGCCAGGAACAAAACGACGATCGCGTCAAGGTTCACGAACACTTCGGGGAAGCCCGCCATGTCACCGATCTGCTTCAAGATCGGCGCGCCCGCGTCGATGCCCACCTTGGCCAGCCGCCCCGGCTGCAGGAACTCGGCCTGTGTGATCGTCGAGCCGGATGCCACCAGTCCCAAACCGACAAAGGACCGGAACACGATGCCGGCCAGCAGATTGAAATTGCCGATGATGTAGGCGAAGGTGCCCACATACAGCACCTTCTTGATGAGCTTGCCCATGATGTCGTCGCCGCCACCGCTGGCATGGCTCATGGCCCAAAACAGCCCGGCCAGCGTCATGTCGATCACCACCAGCGTGGTTGTCAGGAAAGCAACTTCTCCTTGCAGCAAACCGAAACCAGAGTCGATGTAGTGCGAGAAGACGTTGAGGAAATGGTCGATGACGGAAACGTCGTTCATGGCGGCCCCTCAGTTGCCGTAGAAATCGACGGTCTGCGGGGTGTACGGTGTGCCGTCACCGATGAAGCGCCGCCGCACTTCGCGCGCACGCTCCTGCACCGCAACGACGCGCGCCTGCTCCAGCGCGGTGGCGCGGTCCTGCGTGATTTGCAGTTGCTGCGCCTGGATGGATTGCCGCGCCTGCAAGGCCAACAACTGATTGGTCGCCTGGGTGGCCTGCAAAGCGCCGACGGCCGACTGGCTGCGGTTCACCAAGTCTGTCAGCGTCTGCTCATCGGACACGAAGTTCTGCACCGCTTGGGACTGCACCTTGGTCGCGGTGCGCAGCGCTTCGAGCGAGTTGCGCCAGCGCGAACGCGCATCGATCGCCATCTGGGTTCCCGAGGTGGAAGCGGAATACGCATCAGGGTAGAGCCGCTGGAATTCGTTCTCCATCTGCGACACGTTGAACGCCAATCCCTGCGCCTGTTGGATGAGCTGGTTGGTCGCCGATAGCGACGCACGCAATTCATTCAACGCGCTGAAGTCCAGACCGGTGAGGTTCTTCGCCTGGTTCATCAGCGACTGCGCCTGATTCTGGAGCTGCCTAATCTGGTTGTTGATCTGCTCCAGAGTGTTGGCGGCCGTCATGATGTTCTGCACAAGGTTGGTCGGATCGATGACAACCCACTGCGCGTATGCGGCGGGCATGAGGGTTACCAGCGTTGCGGCGGCAATGGCGAGGATGGTCTTTTTCATGATGGGTACTCCTGTTGAACTGACGAAAGGGACGGAAAGGACGGAACAAGGTCGGCGGCCCAGTCGAGGCCGCGATGGCGCAGCCAGGCGGCTGCGAAGTCGGGAGACGGCACCGAACGGGATACCGCGTCAATGTCGCGCTGGTCCTGCGGTGTCGAGGCACCGGCAAAGGCCAGCGTGATCGGCCCCAGGTCCAGGTCGAACAAGCGATTGCCCAGCCGTGACTGGTAGTAGTAGTCGCGTTTGGGAACCGCCTCGGCCACGATGTCGATCTGGCGACGGTTCAAACCAAAGCCTTCGTAGATCGTGCGAATCTGCGGTTCGGTCGCCTGCGGATTCGGCAGGAAGATGCGGCTGGCGCAGCTCTCCACGATGGCCGGGGCGATGGACGAGTTCTGAATGTCCGCCAGCGACTGCGTAGCGAAGATGACGCTGACGTTCTTTTTGCGCAGCGTCTTGAGCCACTGGCGGATGCGTGCGGCGAACACCGGGTCGTCGAGGAACAACCAGGCCTCGTCCAGAATCAGCAAGGTCGGCGCGCCATCGAAGCGTTCGTCGAAGCGCGCAAACAGATAGCCCAGCACGGCCAACACGGCGGCCTTGCTGTGCATCAGTTCTTCCATCTCGAAACACTGGACGGAACCAGACCCCAGGCGGTCCGAATCCGCATCCAGCAGCTTGCCGTGCGCGCCGCCGAGCACGTAGGGCTGCAAGGCTTGGCGTAGCGCATTGGATTGCAGCAGTACCGACAAGCCGGTCAAGGTGCGCTGCTCCACCGGCGCACCCGCCAGACTCCCCAGCGCCGACCAGACTGCGGCCTTCTCCTCGGGACCGACGGTCACGCCTTCATGCAGCAAGCGACCTTCCAACCATTCGGCAGCCCAGGTGCGGTAGCCTTCCTGGTCGATGCGGGCCAGCGGCTGGAAGGCGATTTCGCCACCTTCCTCCCATCCTTTGCCCAGGTCATAGTGCTCGCCGCCCAGGCCCAGGATGGTGGCGCGCATGGAGCACCCCATGTCGAAGGCAAAGATGCGCGAGCCGGGATAGCGACGGAACTGCATTGCCAAGGCCGCCAGCAGCACCGACTTGCCCATGCCCGTCGGGCCGACCACCAACGTGTGGCCTACGTCGCCGATATGCGTCACCAGCCGGAACGGCGTGGCACCGTCGGTGCGCGTCACGATCAATGGCGGCCCATCGAGATGCGCATTGCGCTCCGGTCCGGCCCACACCGCCGATACCGGCATCAGGTGCGCCAGGTTCAGCGTCGAGATGATGGGTTGCCGCACATTGGCGTAGGCGTTGCCCGGAATCGAGGACAGCCACGCCTCCACGGCATTGAGCGTTTCCGGGATCGTGACGAAGCCACGGCCCTGGATGACACGCTCAATCCGACGCAGCTTTTCATCAGCAGCCGAAGGATCTGAATCGAGCACCGTCACCGTCGCGGTGACATAGCCGAAGGCGACTTGATCGCTGCCCAGTTCCTGCAAGGCGGCATCGGCATCGTTCGCCTTATTCGAGGCGTCGGTATCGACCAATGGGCTTTCCTGTTGGAAGATCGTTTCGCGCAGTAGTGCCACCACGTTCTTGCGCTTGGCGAACCACTGGCGGCGCAGTCGGCCCAACTCCGTTTCCGCCTCGGCCTTGTCCATGCAGAGAAAGCGCGTGGACCAGCGGTAGGCGAAGCCCAGGCGGTTCAGGTCGTCCAGCAGCCCCGGCCAGGTCGAGGTCGGGAAGCCGCGCACCGATGCCACGCGCAAGTGCTGGTCGCCCAGCATGGGGGCCAAACCACCTACCAAGGCGGAATCGGCCAGCAAGGCATCAAGGTAAAACGGATGCTCTGGCACCGCTACCCGATAGCGCCGGGTCGAGACCGTCGCATGCAGGTAGGTCAGCGTCTGGCTGTCGTCCAGCCAGACGATTTCTGGCATAACTCCATCGAGCAAGTCGAAGAAGCGATCCGTCTCTGACACAAACGACTCCAGCCGCTCGCGCCAGTCCACGCCGCCCTGCGGTGTGTTCTCGTACAGCAGCTTGGCCGCGCGAGCGCGCGATTCCTCGGGCGGCAGATATGCCAGCGTCAGGTGATAGCTGCTCTCGAAGTGGCTGTGGTCTTCCTCGAACGAGGCCCGGCGTTCTTCGTCCACCAGCCAAGACAGCGGTTCCGGGAAGTCGGAATGCGGATAGTTGGCGGCAGCACGTCGCTCGGCTTCCACGAACAAGGCCCAGCCTGACCCCAACCGGCGTAGCGCGTTGTTCAAACGCGCCGACGTGGCGATCATTTCGCCCTGCGTGGCACTGTCCAGGTCCGGCCCGCGAAAGCGCGCCGTGCGCTGGAACGAGCCATCCTTGTTGAGTACAACGCCCGACGCGACCAGTCCGGCCCAGGGCAACCAGTCTGCCAGCAGTGCGGGACGCTTGCGGTATTCAGCGAGATTCATCATGGCGTGTTCTCCTCATTCGCCTTACACATCCAGCAGCGGACGGTGCTTGATGTGCCGGGCGAACACGGCCATGAACTGTGGATCGAGCCGCGCACCCCAGACCGCCAGCGAATGGCCGACGATCCACAGCACCAGGCCGGGTATCCACAGTTGCAGGCCCAAGCCGACGGCGGCGGCTAACGTGCCGTTGGCAATCGCCACGGTGCGCGGCGCACCGCCCAGCAGGATCGGTTCGGCCAGCGAGCGATGCAGCGGAATCTCGAAACCACTGGTGAAACCCGCCGCGAAATCATTGGCGGCACTCATGCGACCACCGCCCCGCCCGAGAATGAGAAGAACGACAGGAAGAACGAGGACGCGGCGAACGCGATGGACAGGCCGAACACGATCTGGATCAGCTTGCGAAAGCCACCCGACGTATCACCAAAGGCCAGCGCCAGGCCGGTTGAAATGATGATGATCACCGCGACGATCCGGGCCACCGGCCCCTGGATCGACTCAAGGATGGATTGCAGCGGCCCTTCCCAGGGCATGCTGGAGCCAGCCGCGTGGGTAGTCGTTGCCAGGCACAACATCAGCGCGGCGAGCACGGCAACGTGCAACGCCAGCCGCAGATGCGGATTTACAGAAAAGCGGGAAGTCGAAAATACTGTCTGCGCAGGGGTACGGGTCATGGCAATTCTCCAGGGGTGGTTGAGGAAGGAAGCGAGATGGTCGAAAGCGGCGGGGCGAGCGCGTCATCGAGCTGGTAGCCGTGGCCGTCGAAACCGACCACGCGGGCGATGGTCTGAACGTGGCGGGCACGGCCGCGCCCGGCGATGAAGACGACGACATTCACCGCCTCGGCGATCAGCGCTCGCGGCGGTGTCAAAGCGACTTCAAGGATCAGTTGTTCCAGGCGCAGCAGCGCGCCGTGGGCGGAACTGGCGTGAATCGTGGCGATACCGCCGGGGTGGCCGGTGCCCCATACCTTGATGAGGTCCAGTGCCTCGCCGCCACGTACCTCGCCGACGATCACGCGATCCGGCCGCAGTCGCATCGTGGCCCGCACCAGTTCGGCCATCGACACCACGTTGACGCGCGTGCGCAGCGATACGTGGTCGCGGGCGGCACACTGAAGCTCCACGGTGTCTTCAAGCACCAGCACCCGGTCGCCGGTGGCTGCAATCTCGGCCAATAGCGCGTTGGCCAACGTGGTCTTGCCGGTGCTGGTGCCCCCGGCGATCAGGATGTTCTGCCGCTCGCGCACCGCGCGACGCAGAAACTCGGCTTGTTCCTCGGTCAGGATGCTGTCGGCAACATAGCGCTCCAGACCGATGATGCTCACGGCGCGCTTGCGCAAGGCGAAAGCCGGCCCCGGCGCGGCGGGCGGCAAGATGCCCTCGAAGCGTTCACCCGTTTCCGGCAGCTCGGCGGTCAGCAGTGGCTGGCCGCGATGCACCTCGGTGCCGACATGGGCAGCAACCAGCCGGATGATGCGTTCGCCATCGGCCTCGGACAGCTTGACACCGGTCGGTGAACGGCCTGACGACAGCCGGTCAATCCACAAGGAGCCGTCTGGGTTGAGCATGATCTCCACCACGTCAGGGTCTTCCAGTGCGGCGGCAATCAGTGGCCCCATCGCCGTGCGCAGCATTCGGATACGCCGGTCCAGCGACGTGGCGGCAGATGACGGCGGCTTAAGCTGCAACTCGGGTGGCAATTTTGGGACGGCACTCATGCTCCGTCCTCCTGCATGGCCGCTTCTGCTAGCCGTGCAGCATCGGGCTGGATTTCCTCGTAGACTTCCTTGACCAGGCTACGCCCGCGCAGCAGATGCCGGCCAAGTTGCTCGATGAACTGCTCGAAGCGCGCCTTGCCCTGTGCTTTCGCGGCCTCCTGAAGGGCCTCCGGCACCGGCGTGCTTACTGTGAGGTAGTAGCGCACGTACAGCGCCATCGTCTCGATCAGGATGTTCTGGTCACGCTCCAGACGCTCGAATTGGCGCGACAGCCGGTCCAGCCGTTTGGCGGTGGCCGCCTCGCGCTGGTCGCCCGCGTCCGGCGACAACCAGGACACGAGCGCCGCCGCGACGATGGAGGACTTGGACACGCCTTTCTTGGCGGCTAGTTCGTCCAGGCGCTTGGCATGGTCATGTTGGATAAAGAGATTCAAGCGGGCTTGGGTCATAGCTGGATTCCGTCGTCAGAGTCGAGAGCGGCCAGCCGTGCCGTGCGCTGCAAGCGCGGGTCGAACTGGGATGGGATGGGAAGCGGGAAATCGTCGTCATCAAGCAGCGAAAGGTCGCTGGCCGACTGATCGGGTTCGGGGCTGTAGGTGGCGACTTCGGACAACTCGGGCTGCTGACGCGGGCCGCCGTCATCGGCCGATTCACCCAATCCAGCCGTGGCGGAAGCGGCCGGCACAGTAGGCACAGCCAAGGCACTCCAGTCGTCAGCGCGTGCGGCAGGCACGTCGCCGTAGCGTCCCAACATCAACGTGGGCGGCGGCAGTACGCGCCGCTTGAAGTTGGGGTCGAGGTAGTAGCGCAGCTTCTTCGCCTTGATCGGTGCCTGGCCAGAGACCATCACCACCGATTCATCGGGCGGCAGTTGCATGACTTCGCCTGGGGTCAGCAGTGGCCGTGCTGTCTCCTGGCGCGACACCATCAGGTGGCCCAGCCACGGTGCCAAACGATGGCCCGCGTAGTTGCGCTGTGCGCGCAGCTCGGTGGCGGTGCCCAGCGTCTCGGAGATGCGCTTGGCCGTGCGTTCGTCGTTGGTGGCGAAGGTCACGCGCACATGGCAGTTGTCCAGAATCGAATGGTTCTGGCCGTAGGCTTTGTCGATCTGGTTGAGCGACTGCGCGATGAGAAAGCTACGGATGCCGTAACCGGCCATAAATGCCAGGGCCGTCTCGAAGAAATCAAGTCTGCCCAGTGCAGGGAATTCGTCGAGCATCAACAGCAGCTTGTGGCGGCGAGCGATGCCATCGCTGCCGTCCAGCGATTCGGTGAGTCGCCGACCGATCTGATTCAGGATCAGTCGGATCAGCGGCTTGGTGCGGCTGATGTCCGAAGGCGGAACCACCAGGTACAACGACACCGGATGTTCGGCAGAGATCAGGTCGGCAATGCGCCAATCGCAGCGCGACGTGACTTCCGCCACGGTAGGATCGCGATACAGCCCCAGAAAACTCATGGCCGTGGACAGCACGCCCGAGCGCTCGTTGTCCGACTTGTTGAGAACTTCGCGTGCGGCCGATGCAACGACTGGATGGGTGTTCTCGCCCAGATGCCGCGTCGTCATCATCCGGTGCAAGGTCACCTCGAAGGGGCACGCCGGATCGGAGAGGAAGTTGGCAACGCCGCGCAGCGTCTTGTCTTCGCCCGCATACAGCACATGCAGGATCGCGCCGACCAGCAGCGCATGCGAAGTCTTCTCCCAGTGGTTGCGTCGCTCCAACGCGCCTTCGGGATCAACCAGGATGTCGGCGATGTTCTGCACATCGCGCACTTCATGTGCGCCGCGACGGACTTCCAACAGTGGGTTGTACGCGGCTGATTTGGGATCGGTTGGATTGAACTGCAGGCAATGCGAGAAGCGCGAGCGCCAGCCAGCGGTGATGTTCCAGTTCTCACCCTTGATGTCGTGGATGACAGCGGATGCAGGCCACGACAACAACGTCGGCACGACCAGGCCCACGCCTTTGCCCGAGCGTGTCGGTGCAAAGGTCAGGACATGTTCCGGCCCTTCGTGGCGCAGATACTGACTGTCATGCAAGCCGAGAAAGACACCGGCCGGGCCAGTCAGTCCTGCCTTGTGGATTTCCTTGGCATCGGCCCAGCGTGCCGAGCCGTAGGTCGTGACCAGCCTGGACTGCCGCGAGCGCCATATCGACATGCCGATGGCGACCACCATGGCAACCAGCCCACTTGCGCCAGCGATGGCGCCACCTGTGTTGAAGACGTGCGGTGCGTAAGCGTCGAAAGAGAACCACCACTCGAACATCCGCCACGGGTGATAGGCCGGCGTGCCGAAGAAGTCGAACCAGGGAGTACCAAGGCGTAGCTGGTAGCCCAGTGCGGCGGCGGTCCATTGTGTGGCACCCCACACGCCGGCTATGACGATGCTGAACACCGTCAACACCTGACCGAACAGCACACTGGTCCCTTGCATCCTGACCTCCGAATTTCTTCTGCACAGCGCGCGCACAAAGACGTGCCGCAGACATGAGGTTCGAGGTTGGGTCAGTGCCGGTCAAAGACCGTTATCGGCACAATCCATGGAGAAAAAGAAAGATTCCCAGCAGGGGCGTAGACAAGAAAAACGCCGCAAGCGGATGCGCATTGCGGCGTGTATGGTGATTTATTGAAATATTTTTGCCGACGCAAAGAATCGATACACACGGGGCCATACGACAGGCACTGGCCAGTCGTAATGTCACTATCTGCACGAGACGATCAGTTCTTGGGGACCGGCTTGGGGGTGTAGGGCGTGCCGTTACCCATGAAGCGCTTGCGTGTGGCTTCGGCCACTGCATTACACAGCGCATCGCCCAGCTTGGAACGATCGGCTTTGCACTGCGCGCGCAGTTCCTTTAGCCGCTCGGGGTTGGCGGCCAGTGAATCGACCGTCTCCGTGGGGGCAGACTGGCCGCAGGCGGTCAATAGTACCGCGAGCATCAGGACATCAATCATCTTCACGGCATGACCTTTCATTGAACGGTAGCGGAGTTCGATGCTTGGCCATCGACAGGGCTCACCCTGTCGATGAAGCGGCTCAACTGTTCGGAGGGCTCGGCGTCTGGTCGCAGGAGGTAGGTGGTTAGCATTGGCGAGCGACCAGTCAGCGGACGAGCAATCACATCATGATTGCGGCATGCGGCGATCTGGCTTTCGCCCGTGAACCCCAACCCGTAACCGGCTGCGACCAACGTCATCATCAAGTCCTGCGTCGGCACACGATCCGCCACGATGGGTTTCGCATTTACCGTGCGCAGCACCCGATTGACCTGCTGCCAGAAGCCTTCGCAAATTTCGGGATGGCACAACACCAGCGGATATCGCAACACCTCGTCGAGCGGGATGCGCCGGTGCACCAAGAGTGGATGGCGCGCCGGCACAGCAATTACCAGTGGTTCGCTCCATATGGCCTCGGCGATGAGCCCTTCGCCTACTTCATCAGATAGTGCAAACCCCGCGTCATACAGGTCGCCGTGCAGCCCCTTTATCTGCTGCGACAGCGGTGTTTCTGACAAACGAATCTCCACCTCTGGTTCATCTTCGCGGCACTGTGCAAGCAAAGCCGACAATCGTGGCTGGGCGATGCCATCGGACAGCGCGATGCGCAGCCGACCGTGATAACCGGTAGCCGCCGCCTTTACGCTGGTTTTGGCTTGATCGATAGCTGCGAAGATGCGATGAGCCTCTTCCAGAAAGACCTTACCCGCCCAGGTCAACCGTGTGCTTCGCGTCGTCCGCTCGAACAACTGCACGGCCAAGTAAGATTCCAGTTCCTTGATAGTCCGTGACAACGGCGACTGCTCAATGTGCAGGCGTTCAGCTGCACGGGCGAAGTGCAACTCTTCGGCCACTGCGATAAAACAACGAAGATGACGTAGCTCCATGTTGTCTGACCTATCTATGGTTGATGACTCAACAATTGGCAACGTGTCCCGGCTCAATATTTAATCGATGCGGGCACCAGAACATCCTTAATTCTTGTAGTAAGGCATGGTGCCGTCCTTCTGCGCTATCGCCAGTTCAGCCTGCACCTCCGCACGGGTTTTAGGCGTTCCTGGGTTAACGACAACGGGATAGTTGTTGTCATTATTCAAGTTTGACCATGTGCCGTTTGTTTTTGCCTGAGCCAACTCAGCCCGTACGTCCGCACGAGTTTTTGGCGTTCCAGTATTAACGACGACGGGATAGCTGCTGTCATTGTCCAAGCTTGACCATGTGCCGTTTTCCTTTGCCTGAGCCAGCTCGGCCTGCACTTGTGCCCGCGTCAGAGTACCTGATCTGGAATCAGTGATGGGATACTGGTTGTCAGAGGTTTGCGCAAAAGCACTTCCGGCGATTGCCGAAGCCAAGGCGATTACGGTGGAAGCCAGTATTTTTGTGGTGTTCATGATGTCATCTCTTTTAAAATTAATAAGAATCACTACGCTATTGCGTGGATTGATTGCCTTCACCGCGGAACTGAGCTCCACGGTATGCGTAACTCGGGATAGCAAGATGTTGCCGTGCGCCCCTCAGTTCCAGAACATGAGGAGTTGCGACGCTCTGGTCAGTCCTTTAGGAGCCTCTGCGCCGTTCCCATTGCTTCTTCTTGGGTGGCCGTAACCAGCAGTGGATAACCCCAGAACTTGCCGAACATGATGGCAAAGGCCTTACTCGCGAACCGCTTCCCCGCATTCGGTTCGATCAGAATCATCCCCTTGATGAATGCTCGAATTTCGGCTTTGTTCTTCTTCATCCAGAGCGAAGTTTTTTTGCGCTCTTCTTGAGTGTGTTCATGGTCGTTAAATCCCTCGTCACTTAGAAGGACGAAAGCTTGTTTGCGTGCGAGCAAGTTGGCAAACTCGTCAAAAGGTGCTTGAGCGGGGTCTTCGGCCAAGGCGATTTGTCGCATCCAAACAAGAGGAAAGGTAGAGCTGTCGATAAACATGAATTGAGACTCCTTGATTAAAGATGCCGTCAGAATAGCTGGCGCATGACTAGACGTCATTGCATAAAAACGTCACAATGTTATTCATTCCAGCCAATCAAAAATTCCAGTGCCAAACCGTCTCGAACGTACCGTGCCTATGCCAGAACCCGGCGATCTGACGACCACCATTGACGTCGATGCTGTCGCGCGTCCCGTGATGGCGTGGGGGACTGCGGGGGTCACCAAGGAGTGGGAGCATGCACAGCATCAACATCGCAAGGCGCAGTTGCTCTATACGGTGCGAGGCATCATCAATTGCAAAGTGGAGGATGGCGTCTGGATCGTTCCCCCCCAATGCGCCGTTTGGATTCCCGGCAACCTTCCCCATGCGGCGCGCGGGTCGGGCGAAACAGAATGCTATTGCCTATTCGTTGAGCCCAATGCCGTGCCAGACCTCCCCACGACCTGCTGCACGCTGGCCGTTTCGCCATTGCTGCGCGAACTTCTCCTTAAAGCCGCAGGCATTCCCAAGCTGTATGCGATCAAGGGACCCGAAGGCCGACTGATCGCTACGCTTCTGGACGAACTGGCTGTGGCGCCGGTCGAAGACTTGCATTTGCCTATGCCTCGCGATCCTCGGTTACGCCGCTTGGCAGACCTGTTGCTGACGGACCCAACGGACAAGACCTCGATTGGTGAGTGGGCTGTCCGTATCGGCATGAGCGAACGCAGCATGACCCGGCTATTGCTACAGGAGATCGGTATGAGCTTCGGGCGCTGGCGTCGGCAATTGCACGTCATCTTGTCGCTGCAACGGCTGTCTAAAGGCGAGAGCGTGCAGACCGTCGCGCTGGATCTGGGCTACGAAAACGCCAGCGGCTTTGTCACCATGTTCCGCAAGGCTGTTGGCAAGCCGCCAGCGCGCTACCTTGCTGAACGCATGGGGGCGTCCAGTGATATCCGAGAGCAACCGCCAGTTCCAGGTATCGTGCTGCAGGACACGATTTAGGACGCGCAATAGCTCCAGCGCTCAACGCTGAAATCGATAGGGATTCAGGGCAATAGTCCCGCGGGAACGGCGTTAAGTTTAAAAATGGACACCGCCTGCGCCAGGTTGTGCGCCTGGTCGCGCAGGCTCTCGGAGGCGGCTGCCGACTGCTCTACCAAGGCGGCGTTTTGTTGTGTCATTTGGTCCAGCTCATTGACCGCACTGTTGACCTGCCCTATTCCGTCGGACTGGTCGGCTGCTGCGGCGCTGATCTCTCCGATGATGTCCCTGACCCGCTGGACCGAGCCGACGATTTCATCCATGGTGCTGCCGGCGTTTTCCACCAGGCGGGAACCCGACTCCACGCGCTCGACCGAGGCACTGATCAACAACTTGATTTCCTTGGCGGCGCTTGCGCTGCGCTGCGCCAGGCTGCGCACTTCGCTGGCCACCACCGCAAAGCCCCGACCCTGGTCACCCGCTCTAGCGGCTTCGACCGCGGCATTGAGAGCCAGGATATTGGTCTGGAACGCAATGCCATCGATCACGCTGGTGATGTCGGCAATTTTTTTGGAGCTTTGGTTGATGTCATTCATGGTGGACACCACCTCGCCCACGACGTCGCCGCCCCGTGCTGCCACGGCCGCTGCCGATGCAGCCAGTTGGTTGGCCTGGCGGGCCGCATCGGCAGAGAGCCTCACCGTGCCGGTGAGTTGGGTCATGCTGGAGGCGGTGCGCTGCAAATTGCTGGCGGTTTGCTCGGTGCGCATACTCAGATCCTGATTGCCGCTGGCGATCTCGGTGCTAGCATTACTGATGCTTTCCACCGATGCGCGGACTTGGGACAAGGCCCGAAGGTAGCACTGGCGCAGGCCTTCTACCTCGGTGACCAGAGAGCCAATTTCGTCCTTGCGGTCGGTATGAAATGCCTGGGTCAGGTCGCCTTGGGCCACCAGCGTGACTGCCGTGGTGAGTTCCCCCAGGGGCACACTTACCGTGCGGCGAACCAGCACAAAGAGCCCAGCGCCCAGCAGCAAGGCGGTGCCCAGCAGCAAGGCCCAGATGATGCGCATATTGGACCAGTACTGCGCCATGGATTCACGTTCCGACACTTCGGCGACCAGCCAGCCATTGCCTGCCTTGGTTTTGCGCATGACCGCCCAGGTGTCTTGCGCGTCTTCGCCCAACAAGTTCGAGGCCTTGCGCACGTATCCATCAGGGTTGTTCTGCAGAGCTTCCAGGAAGGCTTGGGCTTGGGGGTAGACCTCCAGCACCTTTTTGCCCTTGGCCCTGGGGTGCCCGATAAAGCGGGCTTCGGTCAAAGGGCCAGTGGCGTCGATGAGGTATACGCCGCCCGTCTCAAAAAAACGGATTTCCTGAATTTGCTTCTCCAGCACCTGTTGCTGCAAGGAGATGTCGCTGGCAACAAAGAAAACCCCTACTACCGTGCCAGCCGCGTTCTTTGCCGGCTCGTAGTGCGTCATGTACGACTTGCCGTACAGCACAGCGGCACTGGTATAGGCCTTGCCCGACAGTACCTGCTGGTACGCTGGATGGGTGGGCTCCAGCACCACGCCCATGGCCCGCGTGCCATCGTCTTTTCTGAGCGAGGTGCTGATGGATACAAAGTCCGCACCCTTCTTGGCATATACGGTGGCAACCCCGGCAGTTTCCCTGGCGTATTTTTCCACTGAGCCAAAATCGTTGTTGATCACCACGCCCAGGCTTTTGAACTCGCCCGTCGCCTCGTCGACTTCGGGGTTGCTTTCAAAATCCCGCCGGAAACTGCGGTAAGACCGCAACACCTGCGCACGGTTGATCTGATCAGAAGCATCGGCCACGGCCACAATGCTTTGTGCACGCTCCGCAATGGAATTCACCATCAAGGCGTGGGTGCTTTGGTGTTCGATAAAGCCCAGCGCAGCACCAACAGCCACCAGCACTGCGGCCAGTCCAAAAAGGGACAAAAGTGCAAGCCTGCGTGCGACGGAATTTTTCCGCATGAATTTCATCTCGGTCACCTTGTTTTTTTATCCGTATCGCCGGTTGCGCAGATCGTGTTTTGCGACCCCCATCCGAAATTCTTTTTGCTGCGTCTTGTGCGACACCACCCCGAGGGTTTCGGCTTTCGCGGGCTAAACGACGGCGGGAGCCAGCATCCACTCGTGCGCTGGATCGTTCTTGAACACCCAAAAGCGGTTGGGTCCGGCCATGACATTGAGGTAATACAGGTCATAGCCATGGGGTGCCACCACCGGGTGGTAGCCTCGCGGCACCATCACCACGTCGTGATCTTCGACGGCACAGGCCTCGTCCAGGCTGCGGTCATCGGTGTAGACGCGCTGGAACGCGAAACCCTGGGGCGGATTGAGGCGGTGGTAGTAGGTTTCTTCCAGCAGTGTTTCCACCGGAGGCTGCTCCACGTCGTGTTTATGGGGCGGGTAGCTGCTGGAGTGGCTGGCCGGCGTCAGTACCTCCACCACCAGTAAGTGGGCCGCCGTAGGGTCGTCATGGGGCAGGATGTCGCACACATAGCGGGTGTTGGTGCCTTGGCCGCGCACGCTGCGGCGCATGGCCTTGGAATCCATCACCCGCACCTGGCGCCGGGCGCTGTCGGCTCCGCCCGGTGCGCTGCACAAGGCCACTTCCGCCCCCTGGTCGCACTGGGCCGCCACCACGATCTGCACCGTTTTGCCGGCAGGCACATACACCGCGGCGGGCGATACCTTCTCAAACACACTTTGGCGGGTGCCCAGACCCGCATGGGTCTGTCCGTCCACCATCACATCCACAGTGCCGGCCAGCACCACGATACACAGTTCACGGCTGCCGGTTTGCACGGATTCCACGTCGCCGGGGCCGAGGCGCAGGGCGCGAAAGCCGATATGGCTCCAACCCGCGCGCTCGGGCGTGACATTGACGATTTCGCGCCCGGCGGGCGCGGCTTTGGCGAGTAAGGGGCTGACCATGGTTTTTTCCTGAAAATGAGAATGGATAAGTGCCAAGCGCTCAGACACGCTGTGCCAGCTTTGCCGCGGCATAGCGGGAGCGTGCGTCGTTGACTTCTGTACGGCCGGATACCTCGGGAATCGCCACCTCCCACCAGCAGCCGCCTTCTTCGGTGATGCGGTGGTGCGTGGTGTCGATCACCACCACAAAGGTGTGCTCCGATGCGCGGGCTTTGACCATGGCGGTTTTGAGCTCATCCACATCCTTGGCGTGTATCGCCTCGGCGCCCATGCTGCGCGCGTGCATCGCAAAGTCGATGGTGCTTCTGTTGCCGCCCTCGGGCACGCAGTCGTCCAGCATGTTGTTGAAGCTTGCGCTGCCAGATTTGATCTGCAATCGCTCAATACAGCCATACCCGCGGTTGTCCAGCACCACCACGATGAGTTTTTGCCCCAGCAGCACCGAGGTGGCCAGCTCGGAGTTCATCATCATGTACGAGCCATCGCCCACCATGACAATCACTTCCTGATCGGGCCGGGCCATCTTTGCGCCCAGTGCACCGGCAATTTCATAGCCCATGCAGGAGTAGCCGTATTCGACGTGGTAGTTGCCCGGAAGCGTGGCCCGCCACAGCTTGTGCAACTCGGCGGGCAAGGTGCCTGCGGCGCAGACGACTACGTCGCGCTTGCCACTGTCTCCGCCTGCATCATTGAGCGAGTCGCGCACAGCGCCGATGACTTCGGCGTCGTAGGGCAATACGTTTTTTGGGGGGACGGCAGCGGTCAACTCGGTCACGCGCGACACCCAGGCCGAGGCCTGAAGCTTTACAGTTTTTGTCCAGGCAGGGTCTGCCCTCCAGTCGCCCATCGCCTCGGTCAACTGCTCCAGACCTGTTCGCGCATCGGCGACCAGTCCAAGCCCGCCCCACTTGCCCGCATCAAAAGGCTGAACGTTCAGACTCAGCAATTTGGCCTGGGCATACAAGGCATGCGATCCGGTGGTGAAATCCTGCAACCGTGTCCCCACGGCGAACACCAGATCCGCTTCGCGGGCCACCGCGTTCGCGGCGGGGCCACCATCCACGCCAATGCCACCTACATTCAAAGGGTGATCCCACCTCAGGCTGCTCTTTCCGCCATGGGACTCCGCCACAGGAATGCCATGCTTTTCCGCAAACGCGCGCAGGGCTTCCCATGCCTGGCTGTAGAGCACGCCGCCGCCGGCCACGATCAACGGCCTCCTGCATGTCTTGAGCAAAGCAGCGGCGCTGGCGACTTCTCGCGGGTCCGCAGGCGGCCGCCGGAAGTGCAACAGGCGCGGTTCCAAAAAGTCCAGCGGGCAATCAAAGGCGTGGGCCTGCACGTCTTGTGGCAAAGACAGGCACACCGGGCCGCAGGCCGCAGGATCGGTCATCACCTGAATGGCACGCGGCAGCGCAGTCAAGATTTGTTCTGCCCGGGTAATGCGGTCAAAGTACCGGGTCACCGGACGGAAGGTGTCGCTGGCGCTCATGTCGCCTTGCTGAAAATTCTCGATCTGCTGCAGGACCGGATCCGGCGTGCGGGTGGCGAAGGTGTCGCCTGGCAAGATCAGCACCGGCAAACGGTTGACATAGGCAACAGCGGCTGCGGTCACCACATTGGTGGCCCCTGGCCCAATGCTGGTGCTCACCGCCATGATGCGTTGGCGCAAGTTCGCTTTGGCATACGCCACTGCGGCCAGGGCCATACCCTGTTCGTTGTGGGCGCGAAAGGTCGGCAAGGAGTCGTGCTGTGCATACAACGCCTCCCCCAGGCCTGCAACATTGCCGTGACCGAAGATGGTGAAGACACCACCGCAATAAGGTTCTGTTCTGCCGTCCGCCGTTTCAATGCGAAGGCCAGCCAGGTGCTGCACGAGTGCCTGGGACGTGGTGAGACGTTTGGTTTTCATAATGGGATATCCAGAGACTCAGGCGGCCTTCTTCATGGAATTGCGGGTTGCAGCACTTTTGCGTCCACGCCAGGCTTGCACCAGGGTGGCATAGTTGGTGGCTACTTCGTCGATGAAGCCCTGGTCATTGAGCTCACTTTTGAGCCAGCGCTTGGAGGCGTCCGCCCACAAGGTGCGTCCCACCATAAACCCTTTCACCACAGGATTCGTGGCATCCGCAAAGCTGTCGGCAAGGTATTGCAAAGGCTTGTTCAATCCCAAAATCACCGCGCCGCGGCAATACGGGTCGCGCTCCTCCAGCATCTTTCGCAATGCAGCCCAGCCGGCTTCCTGCATGGGTGCGAGCTTCCACCATTCGGGCTTGATGCCCAGGTTGTAGAAGCGCTCGATTGCGCACAGCACGGCGGAATCTTCCTCTCCCGCCTTGACCATGTCCTTGGGCAAAATGATTTCCAGCAGCAATTCATTGCCGGACTCTCGTGTTGCCTCCCATAGTTCCTGCACCGCGGCTTCTTGCTCCAGCCGCAGCTCAGCGGCGTCGTCCGGGTGGTAATGCACCAGACACTTGGCAACGTGCTCTGTCGGCCAGTGGATCAAAGCGCTGCCAATGGATTTGGTTTCATCGAAGCGCAAGGGGCGCGAGCCTGGCAGCTCCACAGGGCGCCCCACCCACCAACCGCGACCGGTCGCCGTGGCCAAGGCATCCAATCCCAAGCTGCTGCCGTCAATCAAGACACCCATGTGCCCTTGCAGCTGGCATTCCTTCTCCACTTTTTCTGTTGCGAGAACCAATAGCTTTTTCAAATAAGGGATCAATGATTCGTTGGCACCGACTTCCTTGGCCATGTCCTTGAACTGGCTGCGATGGTCATAGGCCATGACGCACATCTCGTCCCATCGCGTGCGCTTCACGCTGACGCGGTGCAAATGCGCTAGTTGGGCGTCTGCATCCACCTTGGGGTTGCGGCTGCCGCTGAACCAATGCGCCAATTCGGCCTGCGTGGGCATGGCCGCTGAACAGGCATGGCGCGACACCACGATAGCGCCGCAGGCATTGGCCACCTGGGTAGATTGCGCCCAATCTTTGCCCTGCAGAAGACTGGCAAGAAGACCCGACAGGAATGCGTCGCCAGCACCCAATACATTGAGCACCTCTACGCGCTCGCCCTTGATAGTGGTCGCAGCATCGATGTGGAACGGAATGTCTCCGGCTATCACGCAGCAACCCAGTGCGCCCCGTTTGACCACCAAAGTTGCATTGCTCACTTTGCGTACCGCCCGCAGGCTGGCAACCAGGTCATCCGCCATACCGCCGGCAATGAAGAATTCCTCTTCGGTTCCCACCAACAAGTCAAACTCACCCAGCATCTCTTGCAACTGCTGGGTGACATGGGCATCAGCGACATAGCGGTTTTCACCAGCGCCGCGGGGTGTCAGGCCCCACAGGACCGGGCGGTAGTCAATATCCAGAACACGAACGACGCCGTGCTTCTTAGCATAGGCAAGCGCTGCAGCAGACGCCGCACGCGTGCCAGGGGTGGACAGATGGGTGCCGGTGATGGCCAAGGCTCTGCATTGGGCGATGAAGTCTTCGCTGATGGCGGCGGCATCAATGGCCATGTCAGCGCAGTTTTCACGCATGAAGAGCAAGGGGAAGGTGTCGCGGTCCTTGAGTCCCAGCAGGACCAGTGCCGTCAGCCGCTCATTGTCGATTTGCACTTGGCTAATGTCACAGCCTTCCTTTTCCAGCGTTTCGGTTAGGAAACGGCCCATCTGCTCATTGCCAACCCGTGAAATCATCGCGCTTTTGAGTCCCAGGCGTGCGACACCAAAGGCCTGGTTGGCCGAACTTCCGCCCAGGTACATGGCCATGGAGCGGGCATCTTCCAGCCGGCTTCCAAACTGCTGCGAGTAAAGGTCTACAGCCAAGCGTCCCAGGCAGGCCAAATCAATGGGACGTCCCTCAGGAAAGTTCAAAGTGCTCATGATCAAGATGTCTTTCATTTTTCCTTTTGGGCCTGCGGCTTTGCACTGCCGCAGTGCTTGTCGAGGTAGCGCTGGATCTCGCTGCGCATGAAGAGCGACGAGTCATCGGCGCGTTCGTCCCAGCCGAACACGCAACTGGACAGCACGCCGTCAAAACCGATCTCGGCCAAGGTGCTGAAAAACAGGTTCCAGTCGAGTTCGCCCTTGCCCATGTCCAGATGCTGGTGCACCCGCACCTTGGCGCCGGGCGGGTTCACCGTATAACGCATTGCCGACGAGGCCTTGTGGTTGAAGGTGTCGGCAACACGCACATGGGCCAGTATCGGGGCGGCAGCACGCAGCATGGCCGCCATATCGTCGCCGTAGTAGTAGGTGTGCGGCGCGATGTACGACAGCTTGATCTGCGGCGAATCGATGGAGCGCACGATATCCATGGCGGGAGCCATGGTTTCGATCCAGTCCTCCGGGTGTGGCTCTATCGACAGCACCACGCCTTCGCGCTCGAAGATCGGAATCAGTTCGTCCATGGAACGCCAGAATGCCGCCTCGCAAGCCTCGGGCGTATTGAAGTTCTGGTTGGCCGAGCGCTCGGGCGAAGCACCGCGGCCGAACTCGGAGATCATGGTGTCGCACTCCATTTCCACCGCCACCTCGATGGCCTTCTTCCAGTAGCGCATCGCTGCCAGGCGTTCGTCTTCCAGCGGGCTGGACCAGCGGTACATGGGCTGCAGGGTGGCCAGCTTGACGCCGTGGTCCTTCAGGGCTTTCTTGAAGTCCTGGATGCGCTCGGGGTAGACGCGCGGCTGGGCCCACCATTCGAGAAAGTCGGCGCGCGGCGAAAGTTCTATGTACTCGTAGCCCAGTTCTGCCGTCTTGCGGCAGATCTCGGGCAGCGAGAGGTGGCGGTGCATATAGGGATCGAGGGCAATTTTCATGGCGTGTCCTTGTGTGATTTATGTTTACTGGCTGATGGTTTGCTGCAAGGCGTTGATGGAGGTGAGAACCCCGGCTTCTATCGACATCGTCAGGTCTTCCATTTCCAGGGAGACATAACCGTCGTAGCCGCCCATGCGGCAGACCGAGAAGAACTCCTTCCACCACTGCAGGTCCTTGCCGCAGCCCACGGCCACGTAGTTCCAGCTGCGGCTCTCGGCGGCCGTGACGGGCTGGGTTTCCAGTAGACCGTTGACATCGCACAGCCCGCGCTCGATGCGCGCATCCTTGCCGTGGATGTGGAACAGCGCGCCCTTGAGGTTGCGCGCTGCGGCGATGGGGTCGGCGCCCATGGCGATCAGGTGCGAGGGGTCCAGGTTCATGCCGACGATGGGGCCGACCGCATTGCGCAGCCGCCACAGCGTGGCTGGGTTGTAGACCAGCATGCAGGGAAATTCTTCGATGGCGATCTGTTCGACGCCGTGGGCCCTGCAGTGTTCGGCGAACTTCTTCCACCAGGGGATGGCCACTTCGTTCCACTGGTATTCGAGCGCCGGCGCCATATAGTCTGGCCACGATACCGTGGAGGTGATCCAGTTCGGCGTCTTGTCGCCGGGAGCGCCTGCTGGGCAACCCGACATCATCACGATCTTCTTGACCCCGAGCTTGCCCGCCAGGACGATGGTGTCGTAGGTCGATTGGGTGTGCTTCTCGCCCATTTCGCCGGGGCTGAGCGGGTTGCCGGAGCAGTTGAGGGCGGCGATTTCCATACCGCGCTGTTCCAGCTCGGCCTGAAAGGCCTGCAGCTTGCTTTCACTGGCCAGCAGCTGGGCCGTGGGTACATGGGGGCAGGTGGCCCAGCCACCAGCGGTCATTTCGACGGCGTTCACGCCCAGGGATTGGACCTTGTCCAGCATGTCGGGGTAGGACAGATTGTTGTAGACGTCGGTGCAGATGGAGAGTTTCACGGTGGTTTCCTGAGAGATTACTTGGAATAAAAAGCGGGGCGTTCGGCCAAACGGATCGGCACGATGGCCTTGCTGTGGCGCGCTTCCACGCAGGCTTCGGCGGTGGCGGAGGCGAAGTAGCCATCCCAGGCCGTGGGGCCATTGACTTGGCCGCGCAGGGTGTCGTCAATCCATTCCTGTAATTCGACGTCATAGGCGTCGATGAAGCGCTGCTTCCAATCGGTCTGAATGGCGGTGGACGCACGTCCTTCCAGGCGTAGTGCCACGCTGGCGGGTTCGGGTAGATGGGCCGCGCCCACTTCGCCCACCACCTGGCATTGGATGTCGTAGCCGAAGCGGCAGCCGACAAAGATTTCGGTGTCGATGCGGATGCCCTTGCTGGTTTCCAGCAGCACCATGACCGGGTCGTGCAAACCGACATGGGCGTTGCGGCTCTTGCGGCCTTCGACTACCTGGGCGGTGACGTAGTCGTCGTCCAGCAGCCAGCGCAGCACATCGATCTCGTGCACAAAGGTGTCAGTGATGCACATATCACCCACGTACATCTCGGGCACGCTGGGGTTGCGGTGGGCGCAGTGCACCATCAGCGCATCGCCAATCGTGCCGGCATCCAATGTCTTCTTGAGGGCGCGGTAGCCCGCGTCGTAACGGCGCATAAAACCCACCTGCACCAGCTTCTTGCCGGCCTTGACTTCGGCCTCCACGATCCGCAGACCGCTTTCGGCCGAGGTGGTCATGGGCTTCTCGCAGAATACCGGCTTGCCGGCGGCGATACAGGCCAGCAGTTGGTCCGCATGGGCCGGACCCCAGGAGGCGATCAGCAGCGCATCCACATCGGCTGCATTGACCAGATCCTGGTAGTTTTCGTACACCTTGGCGCCCAGGCGGGAGGTATCGTTAAAGGCGTGCGTCGCAGCCAGGTTGATGTCATTGAGGGCAACAATGCGCGCACCGCTGAGTTTGCGGTGGATGCGCAGTGCGTGGTCTTGGCCAATTGCGCCGCAACCAATCACGCCAATTCGGAGTTCCATGGAGTTGTCTAAGTTGGGCTCACCCCCAGGCTACGCACTGCGTGTCTTCGCCCCCCCCCCTTGCAGGGGGCGAACCCAGTGGCCCGGCAAAGCCGATTCCACGGGTTCCTGGCATGAGATCCGTTGTGCGCTGCGTTGGGTGGTGAGTCGTTGGGATGAAAAACCCGGAGGTGTTGCCTTCGGGCCGGGAGTTATTTGCTGTAGTTGTTGACGTTGTCTTTGACGATGGACTCGAACGGGATCAGCTTTTCTTTGGGCAAAGGCTGGCCTTTTTCGATCATCTGCACGACTTCGAACGCACCCTGAGCCTGGCCTTTGGCGTTCTGGAAGATGGACTGGGCCATGTCACCGGCCTTGATGGCGGCCAGCGCGTCGGCGGTGCCGTCAATGCCGGAAATCAGCACGCCCTTGCGGCCAGCGGACTTGAGCGCCTGCAGCGCACCCAGGGCCATCTGGTCATTGGCCGCAATCAGCGCATCGAACTTGGGGAATTTCTGCACCCAGTCCTCGGTCACTTTCATGCCTTCGGCACGGTCGTAGTTGGCGGGCAGGTTCGCCAGCACCTTTACGTCGGTGCGGCTGGCCATGGCCTTGGTGAAACCTTCCAGGCGCTCCTTGGAGTGGTACAGGCCGGGTTGGCCCTGCAGGTAGACGATCTGGGCGTTCTTGGGCAACTGCTTGGCCATGAACTCGCCCTGCATGCGGCCGGCGTCCAGGTTCTTGGAGCCAACAAAGGTGAACTTGCCGCCCGCCGACTCGATGCCCAGCGCGATCACCGGGATGCCTGCCTTGTTGGCCTTCTCCACGCCG
Organism: Rhodoferax sp. GW821-FHT10B06; assembly: GCF_059415605.1. NCBI lineage: Bacteria > Pseudomonadati > Pseudomonadota > Betaproteobacteria > Burkholderiales > Comamonadaceae > Rhodoferax > Rhodoferax sp. GW821-FHT10B06. Next base: position 142,552 of record NZ_JBWKNO010000003.1, read on the forward strand.
GGCACGATGCCCTGGTAGTCGACTGGAACGATCACGATGGCATTGACCTTCTGGGCAATGAAGTTGTCGATCTGATCCAGCTGCTTGCTGATGTCGCCGTTGGCGTCGGCAAACGACACGCTGACATTGGCGTTGGCCTTGGCCGCGTCGATGAAGGCTGTCTTGCGGCTCATGGTGAACACATCGGTATCGGCCAGATTGGCGTAGCCGACGACGAATTTCTTGGCCTGGGCGAAAGCCGCGCCAGGGGTAACGGCCATCATGACGGCACAGGCGGCAAAGGTGTAAATGAATTTTTTCATGGCTTGATTTCCTTGGGAATATTTATGGATGGTTTGGTGCAGATATGCACCGGGTCACGGCTGTCTCAAAACCATATGACCGGATAAGCCTGGGTATTTCGTCGCTCGATAGAGAATCCTCCAAAGTTGGAACTGGTGTAGTTCAGGATTTTTTGCGCGCGCTGCCCGATTTTGTTTTTACATCCAGAATCACGGCCACTGCGATAATCACGCCCTTGACGATTTGCTGCCAGTACGAGCTGACATTCATCAGGTTCAAGATATTGTTGATGACGCCGATAATCATGGCGCCAATCACCGTTCCGGTAATCGTGCCGGTGCCACCCATTAAACTGGTGCCACCAACCACCACGGCGGTAATCGCGTCAAATTCATAAGCCACACCGGCGGCGGGCTGTCCCGAATTAATTCGCGACATCAGCACAATACCGGCAATGGCGACCAAGATACCGTTGAATACAAAGGCCCGACGCAATACCCCATCGGTGTTGATGCCCGATGCCAACGCGGCCTTGGCATTACCGCCCACGGCATAGACGTGACGGCCAAACTTGGTGCGGTTCAATAATACCCAGGACACCATCACCACGAAGATCAATATCAAGACCGAAATAGGCACGGGGCCGATATTGCCTTGGCCAATCACTTGAAAATCCCCCAGGCCGCTGACCGGTACGCCTGCCGTGTACAGCAGAATCGCACCCCGCGCCACGGTGGTCATGGCCAGAGTCATGATGAAGGATGGGATCTTGAAATATGTGATGACATATCCGTTGATCAATCCCACTACGATTCCGACAGCAATTCCGGCGGCAATGGCCAAGTAGATGTTCTGCGTCTGGGACATCACGCTGGCGGCGATGGTGCCAGTCAGCGCTACCACCGAACCCAGCGACACATCGATATGGCCCAGGATGATGATGAAGGTCACGCCACAAGCCAGCAAACTCACCACCACCACCTGGCGCAGGACGTTGGTCAAATTGCCCGTGGTCAGAAATGTTTCATTCAAAAATGACGACAAGACGAAAATACCGATGAATATCAAAATGGTCCCGTATTTTCGGTAAATCTCGGCAAAGCCCATATTTCTTATTTTTGCTAGCATCATGTTTGTCTCTTTGGGTTGGAGGTTTTGGATTGCGGTACTCATGCGTGTGCTCCTGTGGCCAGAGTCATTATTTTTTCTTGCGTAGCGTCCGCACGGCTTATTTCACCGCGCAGTTTTCCCTCCTGCATTACCACGATACGGTCGCTCATGCCCAATATCTCGGGCAATTCGGAGGAAATCATGATGATGGCCAGACCCTGCTTGGCAAACTGGGTCATGAGTTTGTGGATTTCGGATTTAGAGCCCACGTCAATACCACGGGTCGGTTCGTCCAATATCAGAACGGTTAAATCACGCAGCAACCATTTGGCAATCGCAATTTTTTGTTGGTTACCGCCACTCAGGGTATTTACGACGGTGTTTAAATCTGCTGTCTTGATTTGCAGCAGCTGGCGCATGTGCTGGCCGGATTCGCTTTCGGCTTTTAAATCTAGCCATAACCGTGGCGCAAATTTTTCCAGATTGGCCAGGGATATGTTTTCCTGCACCGAACGGCACAGCACCAGGCCCTCGGCCTTGCGGTCTTCGGACACCATGGCGATGCCGCGGCGGATGGCGTCGGTGGGCTTGTTCAGCTCCAGCTTCTGACCACCCAGCCAAACCTCGCCCGCGTCCAGCTTGTCCAGTCCGAAGATGGCGCGGACCACCTCGGTGCGGCCGGCGCCTATCAGCCCGGCCAGGCCGAGGATCTCGCCCTTGCGCACCTCGAAGCTGATGTTTTGGAATACACCGTGTCGGGTCGCGCCGCACACCGACAGGGCGACTTCGCCGATAGCTACGGTTTCCTTCGGGAAGATACTGGAGATGGTGCGACCCACCATCAGCCCGATCAAGCTGTTCTGGTCGTAGTCGGCCGCTTTGCCCGAGCCGACGTACTGGCCGTCGCGGATGATGGTGATGTCGTCAGCGATCTGGAAGATCTCGTCCATCTTGTGGGTGATGTAGATGATGGCCACGCCGCGCGCCTTCAGATCGGCGATCTGGCGAAACAGCATCGCCACCTCGGTGTCGCTGATGGCCGAGGTAGGCTCGTCCATGATCACCAGCGCGGCGTTGCGCGAGATGGCTTTGGCGATCTCCACCAGCTGCATGCCGGCGATGCTGAGTTCGCGCATCTTCTGGCCGGCGCGGTAAGGCAGGCCCAAGCGGTCCAGCAGGGCCTGGGTTTCGCTGGCCATGCGCTCAAAGTCGACGAACAGGCCCAGCCACTTGCTTTGCATGGGCTCGCGGCCCAGGAAGATGTTCTCGGCGATGGTCATGTCCAGCACCGGGCTGAGTTCCTGGTGGATCATGGCGATGCCCAGCTCCAGCGCGGCGCGGGTGTTCTGGTGGCTGAGCTGCACGCCCTTGAAGAATATCTCGCCCGAATCCACCGCATGCTCGCCGCTCAGTATCTTCATCAGCGTGGATTTGCCGGCGCCGTTTTCGCCCACCAGCACATGCACCGAGCCGGCGCGTACCTTCAGCTGCACGCCGTCCAGCGCTTTCACGCCGGGGAAGGACTTGGTGATCTTGCGCATCTCCAGCACCAGGTCGTCGGTTTTGACTTTCATCAGCACTTTGTCTCCTTGTTCGGCGCTGGCTTGGCCGCGCTCTGTGGTGAATTCTAGGAGTGCGATAGAAAAAAAGTTCTAAAAGGAAATGAAAACTGTCATAAACTAGCATTTCATTAGGGTTAGTATTGAAAGCTATATGTCAAACACAGTACATTCGAGCCGAATCACCATTGCCGACGTGGCCAAAGCCGCTGGCGTCAGCCTGTCCACCGTCGATCGCGTGCTCAATGGCCGGGCACCCGTGCGGCTTGACACCGCCCAGCGCATCCACGAAGTGGCCGAATCCATAGGCTTCCATGCGGCCGGCGTGATCCGCGAGCGGGTGCACGGCAAGCGCGTGCGCCACACCCTGGGTTTTCTGCTGCAGCGCACCGACGCGGCCTTCTACCAGGAGCTGGGCGAATCGCTGGCCTTTGCCACCGAGGAATACAGCGAGTTTTGCGCCGAGCCACAGATTGGCTATATGGACGACCTCTCGCCCGAGGCTGTGTCGCTGCGTTTGCGCGAGTTGGGTGAGCGGGTGGACGCGGTCGCCGTGGTGGCTGTAGACCATCCGCTGATCTGGGCCGAGGTCGAGCGCCTTAAGGCCAAAGGCATACCGGTGTTTGCGCTGATCTCCGACCTGAGCACCCCGGCCCGCGCCGGCTATGCGGGGCTGGACAACCGCAGCGTGGGCCGCACCGCGGCCTGGCTGATCACGCACATGGCGCCTACGCCCGGCAAGCTGGTGACCTTCGTCGGCAGCCACCGCTTCCAGTGCCAGGAGGTGTGCGAGATGAGTTTTCGGTCCTATGTACGCGAACACGCGCCGGGCTTCGAGCTGATGGAGCCGCTGTTCACGCTGGAGAGCGACCAACTGGCCGAAGAGGGCACGCGCGATCTGCTGCACCGGCACCCGGACATCGTTGGCGTATTTGTCACCGGCAGCGGCATCGACGGTGTGGTGCGGGCGCTGCGCGAGCACTACAGCGCTACACCTGGCACCCGGCCGATCTGCGTGGTGCGGGAACTCACAGAGCACGTGCGCCAGGGGCTGCGAGCGGGCGACCTGGACGCCACGCTGTCGCATCCCTTGCCGCGACTGGCCAAGGGACTGGTAGAGATGATGGTCAACGTGCTGAACCAGCCCGGCATGGGCTTGCAGCAGTGCGTGGTGCCACTGGACACCCAAACGCCCGAAAGCGTTTAGTTGCTTGCGTTTAACGTCTCGTCCAAAGTAACCGCCATGCTGTCGCGCATGGCTGCCACTATTAATCCAGTCCCTTCTTACCCAACGCCCAGTAGGCTTTGATCTGGTACTGGCCATTGCTACCGCGATGCTGGCGCAGAAATTGGCGAATTCTTTGAATGGAAGTCGTCTTGCCGGTCAATACAAACGAGGTGACCAAATGTGTTTGGAGCAGCCCAAGAGCGTGCGACTCCACTTCCGACAAATGTGCCTCGCTTTCTGTGCGTACGCTGATGTGAGCCTTATCCAGGCGCAGCGCTTTGATGACGGCCAGCGTCTCGCTGGACGCCGATATCTCCAGAGAGGTTTGCACTGACATAGTCCCTGGGATAACGCCATTCAACGCGGAGATCAAGCCCAACGAGGTCTCATCGCCAAACATGTAGGAGGGGGTGGACTGGAGTTTCGTGAGGTCAATAGATCGGCGCGGACCGAAGATGAGACAACCGTCGCCCGTGCGCAGTCCGCGAGCCCACTGCGAGCCGGGGCCATCGCCGTGCATGTAGACCAGGATTCGGGTACGACCTTGGGTCGGGTTCCAATCCAGCGGCGTGTAGGTTCGCTGCACCCAGCCTCCGAATTGCAACTGGATCTTGTCGCCGGGTGTCCATTCGCCCCCTTTGAGCGCGTCGCCGCCAAGCGTGATTAATCTGAACTTTTCGCCAAAGTCCTCAATGGTGATCACGCGGGCTGGCCGCGTAAACAACTTTTGCACTGCCGTTTCCAGCAGGCCCATGCGCTTGCCGATGGGTGTCGTGTTGCGAGCGGCTTCTGGTGTGGCGTATTCAGTCATATTTTTTGCTCCATCGAATGAATGTCACCGGGCGTCGGCGTCATAGACCGCTCGCTAACGTCGCGGCCCCTGCAGCGCGAGGCCTGGTCGGGGGGCCGCCCTTGCATCCTGCGCAGACCGTCGAGATCGTGAATACAGAATCACTTTGGAGGACGAAGCCCTCCTGGCTCGCAAGCACGTTCAAGTGCGCATGCAACTTCAGGTTCTTGATGAAGACTTTCCGCTTTCCGCATCGACACACCAAGGTATCCATCTGCGTATGTGGCCCCTCAGGCGCGTTGCTGTACCGTGCACGGCCATGTTCACCCCATGTGCGAAGCAATAATCCTGTCTGTGTCATTTCTTTGAGTGCCCGGTAGACTGTTGCTGGCGCGACGATACCGAACCGCTGGTGGAATACATGGAGAATCTGGTGTACGTCGAGGTAATCGGGAGAGCTTTGCTCCAGCACGTTCAGGACGCGCACACGCATGACAGTGGCTCGCAACTGCACGGTGCGTAAGCGCCTTATATGGCGTAAAGCAGCCCTCTCTTGCTCGTTGCTAGGTGATGTCGATCTCACGCTCTCGACTTGCGCTTTCGTCTCGACATCTGTATGTACTGTGTTGCGGCGGGCGAACGCAGCCATCAGATCAATTGCCAGGGGATGCTCCATATGTAAGGGGATGCTGGATTCCTCATGAAGTCGCGGCTTACTGGACATCTTCACCCTCCCAACCGCCCCCCAGCGCCTTGAACACCGACACGCGGGCCGAACCTACCCGTTGGTCTGCAGCAGCCACTTGCGACCTGGCATTGATGAAGCTCGTCTGCGCGACGATCACGTCCAGGTAGCTGATGGAGCCACTGCGGAAACGCTGGTCTGCCAGCCTGAATGCGTTTTCCGCGCGTGCCCGAGCATCAATCAATGCGTTGCGCTGCAGAAGCGCAGCACCGTAGGTGCTGAGGGACTGCTCGGACTCCTTCAAGGCATTCAGCACCGTGCCATCGAAGCTGGCCAGCGAGGCCGAGGTTTGCGCCTTGGCCTGTTCGACACGGCTGCGCGCCACCATCACATTAGGAAAGCTCCACGAAATCAGCGGCCCCAGCGCGAAGGAAAAGGTACGGTCGCCCTTCAGGAAGTCGTTGCGCAGATAGTTGGCCGATGTGCCTAAGCTGATCTGCGGATAGAGGTCCGCCACGGCCACGCCAATGCGCGCCGTGTCAGCCGCCAACCGACGTTCGGCTTGCCGCACGTCAGGGCGTCGGCGCAGCAGCGCAGAACCGTCACCCACCGGCAGAGCACTGGCGATTTCCGGAGCTTTGATACATGCGCGTGCCGCATCCGGCACCTGCGCCGGCGTTCGACCAGTGAGTGCTGCCAGCTCAAACAAGGCGGACTCGCGCTGGCCCTGCAGCGCAGGCAAGGCAGCTTGGGCCTGGGCCACGGTCACCCCGGCCCGTTCCACGTCCAGACGTGAACCTGAGCCGGCATGCTCCTGCTCGACAATGATCCCGAGGCTGCGCTGCGCCAAAGCGATGGATGAGTTGGCCACCTCGATCGCCTCGCCCAGTGTGCAGGCGTCCACATAGGCACGTGTTGTCTCGGCCACGACCACCACGCGCGCTGCGTCAACGGCGGCGGCCACGGCATCGGTGTCGTAGCCCGCGGCTTCGATGTCACGTTGTACGCGGCCGAAGAGATCTACCTCGTAGGAGATGTCTAGGCCACCACTGTAGCTCCACTGCTTTGGGGCCTGGCCGCTGCCGGTCCATGAGGTCTGGTCGCGGCCATAGCTTGCGCCAGCCGAGGCGGTGGTCGATGGGAACAGCCCGCTGCGTGCCTCGCCGAAGATCGCCCGCGCACGCGCCAGATTGGCCTGCGCCATCCGAAGACTGGTATTTGCTGACAAGGCGTCTTGCACCAGACCGTTAAGCGTAGGATTCTCGTAAAGTTTCCACCAATCTACCGGCATCGGTGTATTGGTGTCGGCAGCCGCAATTCTGGTGTCGGACGCCGCAATCCGGCTCACGAAGGGGCTCACTGCCGTGTCAGGCATCGTGGGAGCGTGGTAGTCCGGACCGCTCGCGCATCCGGTGGCGAGGGCAGCGGCGGCCAACGCCGTAGCAGCCATGGTTCGTGAGGGGAAACGGGCCGAGCACAGAGAGATGGTCATGGGGGTGAAAGAGTCGCGAAATAATTTAGACACTGGACACCTCCACAGAGGCGAGTTCGCGGACACGCGGGCTTTCCGCCGCAGCCCGGTGGTCCTTGGCCAAGAAGCTGTAAACCGTAGGCAATACGAAGAGCGTGAACAGCGTCCCCACCAGCATGCCCATCACCACCACGATACCAATGGCAAAGCGGCTAGCAGCTCCCGCGCCCTCGGCGAACAGCAGCGGCACCAGGCCGGCCACCATGGCTGCGGTGGTCATCAGCACAGGTCGCATGCGCACCGCAGCGGCCCTCTCGATCGCCTCGATGCGGCTGAGATTCTCGTGATGCTGGATGTGGTTGGCAAAGGTCACCATCAAAATGCCGTGCTTGGAGATCAGCCCGATCAGCGTGACCAAGCCGATTTGCGTGTAGATGTTGAGCGTGGCGTAGCCGAGCCACAGCGGAACCAGCGCGCCGCAGACGGCCAGCGGCACGGTGACCAAGATGACCAGGGGATCGCGCAGGCTCTCGAACTGCGCGGCCAGCACCAAGAAGATGACGACCAACGCGAACACGAAAGAGACCAGCAGGCGGTTACCTTCCTGCACGAACTGGCGGCTGTCGCTGAGCCAGTCCACGCTGGTGCCCACCGGCAACTGCTGCGATTCGAGGAATGCCACAGCCTCGCCCATGCTGACACCTGGACGCGGCAAGGCTTCGAGCGTTGTGGAATTCATCTGACCGAACTGGGTCAGTTGGTTAGCCTGCGGATGCATTTCCACGTGGGTCACCGTCGACAGCGGCACCAAAGCACCGGAGGTGGCCTTGACATAGAAGCGACCGAGGTCCTCCGGGTTCATACGTTCGCTGCCGCGCACCTGCGGAATCACGTCATAGGAGCGGTCGTGGAAATTGAAGCGATTGACGTAGTTCTCGCCCACCAGTACCGCTAGCGTGTCAGCGATGGCCTGCATGGTGACACCCATCTCGCTGGCCTTGGCGCTATCGATCGTGATGCGCGCCTGTGCGCTATCGAAGGCCAGGTCGTTTTGCACATAGAGGAAAAGACCACTGGCATAGGCCGCCTGCTTGATCTTCTCGCCAGTCTCGTAGAGCGTCTTGAAGTCGTCCGGCGAGCGCAGCACCATCTGCACAGGCAGACCACCGCTGGAACCAGGCAACGAAGGCAACTGCAGGGCGGTTACCGTTTCACCCTCAATGGCCATGCCTGCCGCTTGGATTTCGCCCTGGATCTCGGTGGCCGAGCGCTTGCGCTCGGACCAGTCCTTGAGGATTGCGCCACCCAACATATTGTTCTGCCCGCCAGCGATGCCGCCCACGTGCATGAAGCCACTTGCATATTCCGGAATCTTGGCGAACAGCTTTTCTATCTGTGCAGCATAGTGGGAGGTATAACCAATCCCCGCATACTGTGGAGCCTTAGTAAAGACGATAACAAGACCCTGATCCTCGGTCGGCGCTAGCTCTTGGCTGGTGCCGTTGAACAACACCACGATCGCAGCCAGCACAGCCACGCCGACCAACAGCACTGCGCCGCGTGCAGCCAACGTATGCGCCAGCAGTCGACCGTAGACAGCGGTCAGGCGCTCCATGCGGTGCTCGATGAACTGCGCCAGACGGCCCTCGTTCTGTTTCGGGCTCAGCAGCATCGAGCTCATGACGGGCGAGAGGGTCAGCGCGATCACACCTGACACCAAGACCGATCCGGCCAGGGTGAAGGCGAATTCCTTGAACAACGCGCCGGTAAGTCCACCCATCAGCCCGATGGGTGCATAGACTGCGGCCAGCGTAATGGTCATTGCAATCACAGGCCCCACAATCTCTCGCGCACCCAACAGCGACGCGCGCACCGGTGTCAGGCCTTCCTCGATATGGCGGTGGATGTTCTCCACCACCACGATGGCATCGTCCACCACCAAGCCAATGGCCAGCACCATGGCCAGCAGAGTCAGCAGGTTGATCGAGAAGCCACAGGCCAGCATCAGCGCGGCTGTCCCTACCAGGGACAAGGGGATGGTGACGACGGGAATGATCACCGCGCGGAAGGAGCCGAGGAACAGGAAGATCACCACGATGACGATCACGATGGCCTCGATCAGCGTGTGCTTCACTTCCTCGATGGAGGCATTCACAAAACGCGCAACATCGTAGTTGGGTTCTACCTTCAGTCCCGGTGGTGCCATTTCACGGATCTTGGGTATCAGTTCGTTGGCGTGTTTGACGATATCAATTGGGTTGCCATCCGGTGTGGGCTGGATACCGATGAAGATGGCCGGGGTGCCTGTAGCGAAGGCTGCTCCGTTGTAGTTCTGACCATCGATCTCCATCGTGGCCACGTCGGACAAGCGAACCACTCCTCCGTCCTGGCTGGCCTTGACTACCATCTGACGGAAGTCCTCGACATCACGCAGATCGGTTCCTGCGCTGATGTTGGTGATGGTCAGCGCGCTCTTAAGTTGTCCTGGGGCGGCCTGCACATTGTTGGCGCGCAGCGCGGCCGATATTTCACCGGCAGACAAGCCGCGCGCTGCCAGCCGCACCGGGTCGATCCAGACGCGCATGGCCAACGTCCGACCACCCATGATGTCGGCCGAGGCCACGCCAGGAATGCCAGTGAACATGGGCTGCGCCACCCGTGTGGCGAAATCGGTCACCTGTGGGATCGACAATGTGTCGCTGAAAAATGCCACATACTGCACGGCCGTGCCACCTTCAGTGGACTTGCTGATGACCGGGTCGGTCACCCCCGCCGGCAACTGGTACTTGACCTGCTGTACCTTGGCGAGGATCTCGGTCATGGCACGGTCGGCGTTGGCGTTTAACACCAGCCGGGCCTTGATGTCGCTCTTGCCTTGCGTAGTGGTCGAACTCAGGTACTCGATGCCGCTCGCTGTAGCGATGGACTGCGCAATCGGCGTCGTCACGAAGCCCTGCATCACCTCTTGCGTCGCCCCCGGAAATGAGGTGCTGATCGTGATGGTGGCATTCTCCAGGCTGGGGTACTGGCGCACAGGCAGGAGGAAGAACGCGCTCGCGCCCAATAGCAGGGTGAGCAGACTGACGACCAAGGCCAAAATAGGTCGTCGAATGAAGATGTCGGTGAAATGCATTCCGTTCTCCCTTACCGAGCCGACGCGACATTCCCCGCAGGGGCGGCGCTTGCAACTGCAGGTGTGATCTTGACCGTCGCACCAGGCGGCAAGCGGATTTGACCGGCAGTGACCACCACGTCTCCGGCCTTCACGCCCTTGGTGAGCAGCACCTCTTCGCCCAACCTGCGCCCCGTCGTGACGGGCACCGTCACGGCCTTGCCAAGGCCCTCGCCATTGATCTCCTGCACCAGCACAACGCTGTCGCCGGAAGCCGAGGTCTGGATAGCCGTCAGCGGCAGGGCAATGGCGTCTTCCGTGGAGGGCAGTTGCAGGTGCGCAGTGGCGTACATGCCCGACTTAAGCAGGCGGTCCGGATTGGACAACTGTGCCTGCACCACGGCATTGCGGGTTTCGCCGTTGATACGAGGCTCGACACTGCTGACCTTGGCCTGAAACAAGTGGTCCGGCGCGGAATCGACGGACACCCGGACGGACGCCCCCACCTTCAACTTAGACAGCTCCTGTTGCGGCAGCGTGAAATTCAGGTACAGCGGATCCAGTTGCGTCAGCGTGGCAATCGCATCACCGGCATTGAGGTATTGGCCCGGATTGATGCGGCGGATGCCGATCTGGCCAGAAAACGGTGCCCGGATGGTTTTCTGTTGAATGCGTGCATCCAGTTGCTTGATCGCTGCAAGCGCCTGGTCGGCTTCCGCCTTGCGCTGCTCCAGCAATTCGCGCGGCTCGGCACCGCTAGGTGCCAAGCCCTCCGAGCGTTTCAGTTGCAGTTGCGCAAAGTCGGCCTTGACAACAGCGGCGGCGCGATCAGCTTGCTCGGGGGCGTCATAGAGCTGTACCAGCACATCGCCCTGTTTAACGGTTTGCCCGGCCTCGAAATGGATGGCCGTCACGCGTCCCGCCGTATCCGGCGCCAGCAGCACTTCCCGTACCGCTTGCAGACTGCCGATGGCTTGTAGTTCATTGGTCGCGCTACGGGGTTGAACCTTAATGGTCGATACCGGCAGCGGCGGCATTTCAAAGTGACCTGCTGGGGCCGCGTGGGTTTGACGCCAGGTGTACAGCGCCCCAAAAATAGCAATCAAGCCGATAGCTGCAATCGCTACTGGCTTTGCGATGCGCGCAGGGCCAGCGCTCGGGAGGAAATTCATAGGGTCAGTCCTTGGCAAAAGTGATTTATTGACGACGCCAAGCCATGCACGCTAGAGATGGATGGAGCCACGATGCCAAGAAGAGTAAGAGGGAATCACGCAATCGACATTGCGAAATCTGGTCAAGATATTCTTCATTTCAGCCAAACAGATTCGCAAGAACTGATTGGAATTCAAAAGCCTTGCGACTGGCTGAACTGGATAACGATGTGGCCAAATTTCGCTATCTAGTCACGCCAGTCATTGGTAAATTGGGGCATTTACAAATGCGAATAAGAGTTATTTATGAAATATGTACGCCCTGCCCTGCTTTCCCATTTGTTTTGTCAAGAAGGGGGCCGCGCAAACCCAGCCCTGACACCGATGGCCCGGGCCACCCGACAAGCCCTGCTCGGGTTTGCCATGGCGACCGCTTCCTTGACGGGTCTGCAGCCTGTGTTCGCCGCTGAGTCCAGCCAGATATCGGCTGCGAAGCAATTCAATATCCCGGCGGGGCCACTCGACCAAGCGTTGCCGGTATTCGCGAGACAAGCAAACATCACATTGGCCATCGCACCTGGCGTTGCTCAAGGCCTGACCACACTAGGCATTGCCGGAACTTATTCGCTGGCTGATGGCCTGCGGGCTCTCATCGGCTCCAACGATCTGCGCGTCGTGGCAGGCGCCGATGGCAGGTTCCGGATCGAATCGGCCCGTGCCGGTGCTGCGGTATTCGAGTTGCCGGCCGTAGTTGTCACGGCATCGGCGGGTGGCGTCGAACAGCAGATCCAGGACGCCCCGGCGTCGATCAGCGTGATCACCCGTAAGGAGCTGGAAAGCAAGCCCTATCGCGATCTGGCCGACGCACTCAGCTCGGTGCCCGGCGTGGTCACCACCGGCGGGGGCGACCACAAGGAAGTCAATATCCGGGGCATGGGGTCGGCCTATACGATGACGCTCATCGACGGCAAACGGATCGACTCACGGGAAACGAGTCGTCTGTCCGATGGGTTGGGTCAGATGAACGCCTGGACACCGCCGGTATCTGCGATCGAGCGTATCGAGGTGGTCCGGGGACCCATGTCGGCGCTGTACGGCTCGGATGCCATGGGTGGCGTAATCAATATCATCACCCGCAAGGTCGCCAAGGAATGGGGTGGTGAGATTGGCACGGACGCCACGTTCCAGGAAAACTCCAAATCCGGCAATGTCTACCAAGGCAACTTCTTTGTGACCGGTCCGATCAAGCAAGATCTACTGGGCCTGCAACTCTATGGGCAATATTCCAAGCGCAGCGAAGACGAGATTTACAACGGCTACCGCGGTAGCAAGCGCGACAACCTGACGGCCAAGCTGGCACTGACACCCACTCGCGACCACGACATCGTGCTCGAAGCCAACCACACCGAGCAACGCATCCAGCAGGAGACGGGCAAGAGTATCGACCCCGGATGCGGCGCCTACTCATACCCCGGATGTGCGCTGCCTGTCGACAAGAAGGTAGACGTCGATCGCCTGTCGCTGTCTCATACCGGGCGCTGGGCTTTCGGCACCTCGGAAACCTATGTGCAGCACGAGGAATATGACATCGCATCGCAAGATATCCATCTCAAGAATACCGACGTGCGCACCTCGTGGGCCTTGCCGTTGGGTAACCACATCGTCACTCTGGGTGGCAGTTTGAGCCGCAATGAACTGCACGACGGATTTTCCAACCAGGTCTCCAGTCTGACCGACATCAAGCGTACGCAAAAATCCCTCTTCGCGGAAGATGCCTGGTATCTGACCGACACCTTCACGCTGACGACGGGCGCGCGCGTGGATGACGATGACCAGTACGGCCAGCACTGGAGCCCGCGCATCTATGGCGTGTGGAACGTGGCGCCGCAATGGACGATTAAGGGGGGGGTTACCTCTGGTTTCAAGGCGCCAGGCATTACCCAGATCGACAAGAACTTCGGCTCGATCGGTGGCTTGGGGACGATCTACGGGAATCCGGATCTGAAGCCCGAGAAATCCCTGAACCAGGAAATCGGTGTCCTGTACAAGCAAGAAGGCTTGAGCGGCAGCGTGACTTTGTTCAACAACCAGTTCAAGGACAAGATTACCGACGTCGCATGTCCCGCCGATCAATGCGCACAGGTTCCCAACCTCTATGGCGGCTATCCCCAGTCCTATGCGAACGTGGGCCGCGCTATCACCAGAGGCCTAGAAGCCACTCTCGGCCTATCGCTCGCGCGCAACCTCACGCTCGACAACAGCTATACCTATACCTACTCCAGGCAGCAGACGGGCCAATACGCAGGACTGCCGCTCAACAAGTTGCCGCTCCACCTGCTGGCCAGCACGTTGAACTACCAGCCCATCGAAGCGCTGACGACTTGGGTACGCGTGACTTACCGTGGTAAAGACAGCCGCAACGTCGGCGGCACTTCCGCCATCCTCTTCCCGGTGGAGGCCCCCTCCTACACCATGGCCGACCTGGGTGCCAGCTATGAGGTCAATAAGACTGTGAGCTTGCGCGGGGGCATTTACAACCTGACCGACAAAAAGATTGGCTATGACCGCTACGGCTTCGTCGAGGATGGTCGTCGCTACTACTTGGGCATGACTGCCAAGTTTTGATCCTGTCGGGAGCCTGACTTTTTACTTTTTTTGCAACCACAGGAGAACTGTCACATGGTGACCAAGGAACAAAACAGAATTGCTTTATTTTGGTTGACGGCGGCACTCGGTGCTGTGCTGTTTGTAACGCTGCAATCGTTTTCCTACGTCAACGACTATATCGTAGCGCACGGTGCGATGCCGGCAATGACGTTTAACGCAAGCGCGTTGTGGATGGTGTCCGCTTTCTATGGCGCCTGGATCGTTACCGTCCTGCTCGCGTTGATTGGAACCTCTCGCGCCAATTGGGCCATGCTGATTCTTGGTAGTGCTCTTGCGATTCTGAACACACTTGCCGGTGTCTTCGATGGCATCCGAGATGGAGGGCATATTATTTTCTCGGCTTTGCTGTTCATCACGCTTCCCGGTGCCTGCGCCATTGTGGCGTCTTGGCGTCACGTCAGACAGGGCGCAATCGTCCATACTCACGACTGAAGCAATTCACATTGCAAACGCCTGTTGTCAGTTCGGTACGGCGGTAGAGCCCTGCAGAAGAGCTGGAAAGTATCGCCAAATGCATGAGTTTTACCGGACTGGCCAATAGTCTGGCCAAACATCGCGTTGATGCCAATGCAAATTTGGCCAAGTCCGCCAGAAATCAGTGACCACCCCAGTACATGAAAAAATCTACTCACTCAAGCGCATACGAACTTCATGGCTGATCACTCGCAATCGGCCGGCTGGTCAATTATTTGATTGACGGCAACAAGCACTTGTACCAATGTTCAATTCATCAATTCAGGGGGGGTGATTGGTGGAACCTTACGATCGATAATTTGCGTCTTGCATCAGGACGCGATCAGCGTAGCAAGCTGGGCGGCACTGAGCGCACCCCGGTAGATGCGGAACTCGTCGATCGAACCACCGAAGTACGCATCGCCGGAGTACTGCGAGCGGCCGATCCAGTTCTGGCTGGTGCTGCGCAGGCGGAACGGCGCAAACTGCATTGCCGTGTTGGTGCCGACCACGCTGCCGTTTACGTACAGAGTGCAGGTCGTGCCTGCCAGCGTTAATGCAACGTGTACCCATTGTCCCGAGGGTAATGCCGCATTGCTGTTGATCCCACTCTCGCCGCGCCAGCCGGTAAGCGTGCTACCGAAGCGCATGACGCCATTTCCTGCCCGCGGCGTCAAATACATATTGTGGGTGGGGCCAGAGCCGAAATCGAAGATGCGTTCCCCGCTATTTGCGCCATTCCAATAGACCCAGGTCGCGAGCGTGAAATCGCTGACATCGAGCAGCATGTCAACAGGCAGACTGACATAGCCATTGCTGCCGTTGAGTGCCACCGCAGCGCCCTTTTTGCCAGTCGTCCAGCTAGCGCCCCCGACCAGTGTGCCGGCATGTCCATTGCCGCTCGAATCGGCTGTGGTGGTGCCGCTACCGTCGTTGAATGCCAGGTAGGTTTGCAGTTGCAGTACATCCGTGACCGCCTTCGCCTCGTTCGACACGGTAGTTTCACCGGACGGCGTTGTCGCGGTTACGACATAGTAGTAGGTCCCCGCCGTCAAACCGCTGTCCGTACACGTCAGCAGATCGGTGATGCCGCTGGTAATGGTCGTGTAAGTCCCCCCTGAGGAGGTACTGCGCTTGACGGTGTAGCTAGTGGCATAGGCCGTGCCCCACCAAGACAGAACGACGTCACCGTTGCTGATGAGGGCCGTTAGGCCGCTCGGCGCGGCGCCGCTGGTAATCGCATCGCGTGTGAAGGCCAAGGTGCCATAGCCCAACTGGTCGTAGCCACCGCTGTTCGTGGCACCGCCTTCCGGCTGGACCAATGTCATCATCTTCTGGGTGTAGGGCGCCGCCAGTCCCTTGCGGTTGACGTAATGGTGATAAATCAAGGCCCAGGCCGGTCGCAGGGTGCCTTGCGCCGCCGTCGAAAATGCGGTGTCGGTGACGTAGCCATTCGCATAGGTCGCAAACGGCACCGAATAATAGGACGTTCCGGATTCGATCAGATTGCCCTTGGCAATGTATTCGGCGGCCGCCAGGCAGGCGTTGTTGTCGTAGCCGTACAGATCGACGCCCTGGTTCCAGGCCATCTCGCAGATGGCGCTCAACAAGGTCAGGCTGAGCGTGTTATGCCCCTGATCGCGGCCGGTCTCCTGCGTTTGGCCCAGATAGCCAGGATGGACCCAGTAGAGCATTTGCGCAATGGCGCCGTTGCCGAGTCCGGTCTTGAAATACGAGACCGTCGCGTTGAACATCGTCTGGTCGTCGCACAGCACGCCGATGGCCATGACCGCCGCCATCGCGCACAGGTCCCAACTGGAGTAGACCGCAAGACTGGACGGGGTGCTCCCGGTGAAGCCGCTATCCATTGGATAGAACACGTTGCGCATCATGTTCTGGAAGCTCAGGAAATCAGCCGCCGCCCATCCCGAATAAGTGCGCATGATTTCGCCGGCATTGGCAAACTGATAGCCCTGAATGCCCGCCACCAGAAATCCATCGTAGTGACCGTCATACCACGAGATTCCCGTGAGGGTCGACGACCATGCATTCATGATCTGCACGGCCTTGTCGGCATACGCGGTGTTGCCCGATACCTTCCAGCGCAGGGCGCACGCATAGGCGGCAGCAACATCGTTGTATAGATAGTAGACGTTGTCGTTATGCACACCGTCGTTGCGGTAGACCACTGCCTGCGGAGTCGGGGTGTATGACAGGCTGGCGTGACTGTTCCCTGTCAACTTGTTCCAGCCGCTGGCCCAGGGTTCTACGCCAACTTTCGCAACCATCCTGTCGAAATCGGCCTGCGTGTGCAGCAAGCCTGGATGCGTAAAAGCCGTGGTGGTCGATGAGGATGAGTCAGACCTGGCGGTAACAGCGAATGCATCTGAGCTGTTTCCCCCTCCGCAGGCGGACAACCCCAATACGCCCAAACTCCCCAGGAATAGGCGACGCGAAATGTCTTCCACCCGGTCAGTAGCTGATTGTCCGAATGCCCTCCCAGCCGGAATAGATATCTCGGTAACATCTGCATGGACGAGGGTACGTACTGCGGCGGAATCAGCTAATTTTGAATGCATTCTTTTGTATCCTAGAGTTTGGTTTGGGTTGAAGAGCGATGCGAATGGATTGCCCCGACTTGCTTGGCAAACCCCTGTCATGCGAAAGATCGTTCGCGTTTCGTAGCAGTTATGTGAAGTGGTTTCTTTTTCCGCCAGGGAGCAAGATCTACGCTCGCACGTTTTTACTATGGCTTCCTTTAATCCCATAGTCAACTTGACATTCTTGTAGCAAACAGAACCTTGATGTGACAAATTTTGTCCCGAGGTGGGCTGATCAAAACATTAGCCGGCGTCTATTAGGAGGGGTGATATGCGTCACAGTTGCGGGAGAAATATGAACACATGGGCTTGCATTTATTACTCTTTTTGAGTTGGCATTGCGACTCTTCAAGCAAACCTCGGGCCAGCATTGCGGCCCGCTTAAACACCCCAAACTCCCGAACAGGAAAAGGACGACGTCCTAGGTGGCCGGTCGAAGCGATCGAGGCTGGTGTCGAACTTGAAGACTTCAAAATCCAAGCTACGCCGGATGAGCTATGAAGTCAGGTCGGCATTTTCGATATTTCCTGAAAAACCGACATCACCCCTTGCCGCTGGCTCGTACGTAACGTCACGTTCGACGGCAGCTATACCTATACCTACTCTCGGCAACAAACGGGGCAGTTTGCGGGATTGACACTCAACAAACTCCCGCGCCACCGGCTCGCCAGCACGCTGAACTACCAGCCCATGGCCGCATTGACGACTTGAGCACGCGTGACCTACCGTGGCAAAGACAGTCGTAACGTCGGCGGTGGCAGACTTGGGCACGACCTATGAGGTCAACAAGACCGTGAGCTTGCGCGGGGGACATTTACAACCTGACCGACAAAAAATCAGCTATGACAGCTACGGATTCGTCGAAGATGGTCGCTGTTACTACTTGAGCGTGACCGCGAGATTTTAGGCTCGGCAAGGGGGAACTTACGGTTGGCTGGATTGAATAACGGTATGGCCGAAACTCGCTATCCCGCTCATATCCAGAGTCAATATATTTAGACTCTCCATCCGTGCTCCCTCAAAAAAATTCATGTCAAGAACACTTTCGGTGTGCCCGCGTTTATCAGCTTTTTTCGATGAATGGGGGTGTCGTCACCCGAACGCGGCGGCGGACAACAGCTCTACGGAGCGGAAATGACCAAACTAAACAACTGGCCTTTGGCATACCGGCTGGGGCTGGGCTTCGCCATTCTCTTGATATTGATGCTAACGATGATGGCTGTGGGACTGGGCGTACTGCATACCTCGAACCGCAATGTCGAGGAGATGGGGCGCCTGGCGCGTGCTAGCAGCGCGATCGAGCGTTGGCAGCAGATGACCTTGCTCAATCGCGCCCGTACGCTGGCCGTGGTGAAAAGCGATAGCGAGAACCTGAAAGTGTTGTTTGCGCCCATGATCGCGGAAACCAGCCAGCAGATCGGCGAGGTTCACAAGGCGGTCGAGCAGTTGATCACCCCGGCGGATGAACGCGCGCTGCTCGGCCAGGTGGGCCAGCTCCGTGAGGAGATGCTGGACGCACGCAAGAAGCTGATGAGCGGCGGGGGCGACGGCAACCCGGCAGCCGTAGATGTGGCGTTCGATGCTTATGTACAAGCGCTGGGAGCTCTCGCCGAGCAGGAGAGGGAGCTCGCCGCAAAGGCCGCCGCTGAAGTGGAACGGGCGTCTGGCGAGGGCGGTCGTTGGCTGCGCGTCTTCGGTTTTATGGGCGTACTGGTGGGCGTATTGACTGCCTGGCAGATCACACGCTCAGTCACCCGGCCTGCGGCGCGGGCGGTGAACTTTACGCGGACCATCGCCGACGGTGATTTGACCCAACCCATCCGCACGCTGTGGCGCGACGAGATGGGCCAGGTGCTGGGTGGTCTCAAGATCATGCAGGGCTCTCTGCACGAGATCGTCGGCAGGGTACGCAGTGGTGTCGACTCGATCGTCCTGGCCGGCGGGAAGATCGCCGCCGGCAGCGAGGACCTGTCTCTGCGTACCGAGGAGGCGGCCAGCAGTTTGCAACAGATAGCCACTTCATTGACGCAGATGCATGACCACGCGCAGCAGGGTTCCGATGCGTCGAACGCCGCCAGGGAGTTGGTGCAGACGATGCACGCCGCCGCGCAACGCGGTGGCCGGGTGATGGCCGAGGCCGAGGTGACGATGGAGGCCGTCCACGTCAGCGCCCGCGAGATAACCGACATCATTGGCGTGATCGACAGCATCGCCTTCCAAACGAATATCCTCGCGCTCAATGCCGCGGTGGAGGCGGCGCGCGCCGGCGAACAAGGCCGCGGTTTCGCGGTGGTAGCCAGCGAGGTGCGCGGCCTGGCGCAACGCAGCGCGAACGCGGCCAGCAACATCAAGAGCCTGATTGACAGCAGCGTCCGGAAAATCGAGTCGGGCGCAACGCTGACGAAAGAGGCCGGCACCGCGGTGACGCAGATCGTCGATTCGATCAAGCGGCTCGGTAACGTCGCGGCCGAGAGAACGCAAACCGCCATCAAACAGACTCAAAGCCTGGGTGAAGTCACCTTGGCCATCAGCCAGCTTGACCGGATGACGCGGCAAAACGCCGAACTGGTCGAGCAATCGGCCGCTGCCGCGACAAGCCTGAAAGCGCAGGCCGACGAGTTGAAACGGGTGGTTGAGGTATTCCGCCTCCATGAGGTAGAGAACCAGCCGGCGGCTGACAGCGGCGCGGTACGGCCTGGTTCGCCGCGCGGTAAGACGATGCCGTGGAGTTCCACGCGATCCCGCCCCGCCCTGGGGAGCCCCCCCTGAGGAAGTGGAATCAACGCTCAGCGGCTAAGAGACCGATAGAGTGAAATTTTTTCAGATAACCTGGAGATCGACTATGGATTTGGGACTAAAGGGAAAACGGGCGCTTGTGACGGGTTCAACGGCCGGCATCGGGTTTGCTACCGCACGCGCGCTGGCGGCCGAGGGCGCTTATGTCACGGTGAATGGCCGGACCCAGGCGCGCGTTGACAGTGCGATCGATGCGTTGGCAAGCGAGCTTCCCGGCGCATCCATCACCGGGATCGCAGCCGATCTAAGCCGCGGTGAAGGTTGCGAGGCGCTGCTTGGCTTGCTGCCGGAGATCGACGTACTGGTCAACAATCTCGGCATTTTCGAAATGAAATCGTTCGAGGAAATTTCGGATGAGGATTGGCTGCGTTTCTTCGAGGCCAACGTACTGAGCGGCATCCGTCTCTCGCGCCACTATGTGCGCGGCATGCGATCGCGCAACTGGGGGCGGATCGTCTTTGTTTCGAGCGAATCGGCGTTGCAGATTCCGGCCGAGATGATCCACTATGGCATGACCAAGACCGCGCAACTCGCCGTGGCGCGCGGGCTCGCCGAGACGCTCGCCGGTACCGGTGTCACGGTTAATAGCGTGCTGCCCGGGCCGACATCCTCGGAGGCCGCGGGTACCCTTGTTGCGCAAATAGCCGCGAGCCGAGGCCTTGACATCGAGACCGTGGAACGGGAATTCCTCGCGACCGCGCGTCCTTCCTCATTGATTCAGCGATTCGCAACTACGGACGAGGTCGCGGCGATGATCGCCTATGTCTGCAGCGCTCAAGCATCTGCAACGACGGGAGCAGCGCTGCGGGTTGACGGCGGTGTGGTGCGGGCTATCGCATGAGGCTAGACCGCCGCTGACGCTAGACGGTACACGTGAGTCGCTCTCGAGCCCGTAAAGACACCTACAAAATTATTTTCAGTACGCTGCGCCTGTCACCGATCTCGGTTCTAGTCCACTGAAGCAGAAGAATTGGCGGTGCCTGCGCTGAGGATTGTTGTACTTCCACTGCAGCGGTGTAGCGTCCTTGTTGTGCTGCCGGATGTAGCGGATGAGCTTCTTGTCCAGGTCCTTGAGCCAGGTGAAGATGCCTCTGCTGATCACGTCCCCTGTCCACCACCTCTCGGAAAACACGCAAATTGGTTAGACGGTCCAGGGTTTCTCTGGAGGAAATTGATTGAAGAATGAAGGGCCATAGATTAACGCAAGGGAAATCAATAAGCTAGACAGGCCTCCTAAGGCAGCTTCCTGTCACCCATGCCAAGTCAGCAGTATTGTTTTGCTTCGTTTCCTCCTTTTGTCGATCACAGGCTCCGGCACTTGGAGTTTTGAGAAAGTACTCCCGTGAGTGTTGCTAGCCCCACCATGTAAATACCTTTAAGAAATATTCTCAATGCCTTGTCAAATCAATACCCCAAAAAAAATAGTCTTTAGCCGCAAGACAGGACTCCCGACGCTTGCTGCGTTATTGGTTACATCGTTTGTCATGAACACCGCCAGGTCCGATGTAGTGGCCAAGCCTGCCTCTGAAGAAGTGCAATTGAATGCCTTGTATTCCCAAGCCAAGACTGAAGGGGACAAACTGACTGTGTACATGGGAGGAGATGCGCCGGGTCAATGGGATGCAATTGGCAACGCTTTCATGAAAGCCTTCCCTGGCATCAAGATCAATATCGTCGTTGACCTTAGTAAATACCATGACGCACGCATCGACAACCAATTAGCTAACAAGGCGTTGGTGCCGGATATGGCTATTTTGCAGACCTTGCAAGATTTTGATCGCTGGAAGCAAAAGGGCGTACTGCTAAAGTACAAGCCGATTGGATGGAGCAACATCTATCCTGTTGCAAAAGACCGTGACGGCTATTGGACTGGCGCGTTCTATGCAGCCTTTGGCCCATTGGTCAAAAAGGAGGCGGTCAACGGCGAGGCCTCTTCCTACAAAGCAACCGATCTACTTGATCCAAAGTACAAGGACAAACTTATCTTCACCTATCCCAATGATGATGATGCAGTTCTACTAGGCTTCAAACTACTGGTTGACAAATATGGCTGGGACTGGCTCAAGGTCCTAGCAGAACAAAACCCAACGTTGGTGCGAGGATTGCCGAATGCCGCCGCTGGTGTGGCATCCGGCCCTTACCTCGCGAACCCCATGACGGCGGGAGATCCCGGTCAAACTTCTGTTGCTATCCTCGATAGCAACGATCCGTTCGTATCCTGGGTGCAAAGAGCGGCAATTTTCAAGACGGCAAAGCATCCGCATACGGCTAAATTGTTTCTAAGCTGGTTGGTGTCAGCACGGGGGCAGAAGGAGGCGATCGCCAGTTGGACGTGGTCAGTGCGCAATGATGTGGCTCAGCCTGTGTGGTTGAAGCCCATCAACGCTTACAGGAATACTGACCCGGCGGCGCTTAGTAAATTCATGAGTGACCGCGCTGCAGTGGAACAATTTCGCAGCCAAGTCGAGCTTTATCTAAAACCTGTCAGTGGCAGCGACCCAGCAAGCCCTGACGCAAAGCTTGGCTTGACTCCAGGGGTTTAATTCCAGACCAATATCCTGGCGCTGAATGCGGCTGTGAAAGCGGCCCGCGCAGGAGAGCAAGGGCGTGGCTTCGCCGTAGTCGCGTCCGAGTTTCGCAGTTTGGCGCAGCGCGCGAAATCAAGGCGCTGATCGGTGACTCGGTCGCCAAAGTGGAGGCTGGCGTTGCCCAAGTGCAAGAAGCTGGCCAAACCATGACGGAAATCGTGACCCAGGTGCAACGTGTGTCATCCATGATTGCAGAAATCACTGCGGCGAACCAAAACCAAACTTTAGGATACCAAAGCATGCATTCAAAATCAGCCGACTCCACCGTACAGGACACTGTCGTCCATGTAGGTGCCACCGAGCGATCGGCCGCGATGGAGAAGGCATTCAGTACATCGGCTGAGGATCGGAGCGAAGATATTTCGCGTCGCCTATTCCTGGGGAGTTTGGGCGCATTGGGTTTGTCCGCCTGTGGTGGGGGCAGTAGTTCAGAGGCAACCGTTTCAGCTACATCTAGTACCTCGACAACATCTAACAGCACGATTGACTCTAGGTCGGATTCTTCTTCATCAACTAGCACGGCTTTTACGCATCCAGGCCTGCTGCACACGCAGGCTGATTTTGACCGGATGGTTGCGAAGCTGGCGATAGAACCCTGGGCTAGCGGTTGGAATGCATTGATCGGCAACAGCCACGCGAGCTCAACGTATTCACTCCAGGGTCCAGTGGCCGTGATTTACCGCGGCAGCGATGGTACGCACGCCGCGAATTTCGGTTTGTTCTACAACGATGTGGCAGCCGCCTACGCCTGTGCACTGCGCTGGAAGGTGTCCGGGGAAATCGTCTACGCCGACAAGGCGGTGGCCATCATGAACGCTTGGTCCTCCACCCTTACCGGGCTAGGCGGCAATAACGACGTAGCTTTACTGGCTATCCAGGGATACCAGTTCGCCAATGCCGGTGAAATCATGCGCAGCTATTCAGGTTGGGCGGCGGTGGATTTCGCCAGTTTTCAAAACATGATGCTGACCATTTTCTACCCGCTCGCCGATTACGGCGTGAACACTTCGTTGACATCGCTGACGGTCTATTCCAGCTGGCAACTGTGCAGCGTCGCAGCGATACTGGCGATCGGGGTGCTTTGTGACAACAGCACTATCTTTAATGAGGCGATTACCTATTTCAAGACGGGCCAGGGCAATGGCGGAGTGGCGCAAACGGTGTACTACCTCCATCCAGGCTACCTGGGACAGACACAGGAATCGGGCCGCGATCAAGGTCACAACACACTCAGCATTTCCTTGCTGACCGTCATCTGCGAGATGGCATGGAACCAGGGCGTCGATCTATACGGCTATGACAACAACCGCGTTCTGGCGGGTTGCGAGTATGTGGCCAAGGGCAATCTGATCGAGTCCGGCACCAGCTACTACACGATGCCATTTACCGAATACAAGACCAACGGCATCGACGACACGGCTTTTTCCACCACCGGGCAAGGCTCGGTCCGGCCCGAGTGGGCCATGATCTACCACCACTATGTGAACCGCAAGGGCCTGGCGGCGCCTTACTCCAAAGCATTCGCAGCGCTGACCGCACCCGAAGGCGGTGGTGGCAACTACGGGCCAAACAGTGGTGGTTATGACCAACTGGGTTACGGCACATTGGCCTTCACACGTGAAGCCATCTCTAGTGGTGCGGCGCCCAGCGGCTTGACCGCGACCGTGACCTCGGGGATCGTGACGCTGTCGTGGTGGGGCTCGGCCTACGCCACTAGCTACACCGTCAAGCG
Organism: Rhodoferax sp. GW821-FHT10B06; assembly: GCF_059415605.1. Classification (NCBI taxonomy): domain Bacteria; kingdom Pseudomonadati; phylum Pseudomonadota; class Betaproteobacteria; order Burkholderiales; family Comamonadaceae; genus Rhodoferax; species Rhodoferax sp. GW821-FHT10B06. The sequence goes on from NZ_JBWKNO010000003.1 coordinate 166,776, forward strand.
CAGTACCTCCGCGGGTGGCTCCTACACCAGTATTGCGACTGGTGTTACCGATCTCCTCACTTATGCGGATGGCGGTATGGCCGCGGGCACGTACTACTACGTTGTGACGGCCATGACCTCGTCAGGCGAAACAACCGCGTCCAACGAGGTGACCGTTGTCACCGCCACGCAATTGCACACTTATCTGGCCTTTAACGAAGCCACCGGCACCAGTGTGGCGGACAGTAGCGGCAGCGGCAACACGGGGACGCTGGTGAACGCAACCTGGGCGAGCGGCAAGAGCGGCAGCGCGGTGTCACTCGACGGCAGCAGCGGATATGTCAACCTGCCTACCGGTATGCTGACAGATCTCGGTGATTGCACGATTTCGTTCTGGACATATTGGACGGGACTCCACAATGACGTGCAATGCGTCTTCAACTTCGGCTCTGGTGTGGACCAGTTCATGATGTTTTGTCCGAAATGGAGCGACGGCAAGGCACGCTTCATGATCACTACCAACGCAGAAAGCGGATCTGATTTGATTTCGTCTGGTGCACGAATGTCTGACTTCAGCTGGGTGCATGTGGCCGTGACGCTGGCCGGTGGCGTGGGTACGATGTATTTCAATGGCTCGGTCGTTGGCACCAACACCGCGATGCGCTTCCAACCATTTCGCCTTGGGAACACGACCCAGAACTGGATAGGTCGTTCGTACAACGGCGGCAATCCCCTGTACACCGGGCTGGTGGACGAGTTCCGCATCTACAGGGGCGCGCTCACTGCGGCGCAAATTGCAGCCTTGGCGGCAGCATAGGGCACTCGATGGTTCTTCCGCACAGCACCGAGCTATAGAAAGAAGCAGGCAGTTTTGTCAGGATACACATCGCGTCTTGCAATGCATCCCAAAGAGGAGTCAGTGTTACTGCTGACCTTGAATTGATCAGTTGAGCACGCTTGTATCGATGCCAAACTGATAGTCCCCAGGATGTCGCGGCTGCCGTCGCGCAGCACGCCCAGCGCCAGATACACGGCCTTGGAGCGCACCACGCCGTCCTCGCGGATCTTGACCCGCAGCGCGTCAAAGAACACGACCGGGTACATCGCCTCCAGCGGGCGTGTCTGCCAGGCCGTGACCTCGCCCATCACCGCGTCGGTGACGCTGCTGATCAGGTCGGGCGAGACGTCTACCGAGTACATCTCGGCGAGGAAGCCCTGGATCTCGCGCACGGTCATGCCACGGGCATACATGGCGATGATCTTGTCGTCAAAGCCGGTGAAGCGGCGTTCGTGCTTGCCGATGAGTTGGGGCTCGAACGTGCCCTCACGGTCGCGGGGAACGTCGATGCGCAGGGCGCCAACATCGGTCAACACCGTCTTGGCGCTCTTGCCGTTGCGGTGATTGGCAGCGGCCCCTTCAGGCTTGGCCTGGCCAGGCGCGTAACCCAGGTGGTGGCTCATCTCGGCGCCCAGCGCCCGCTCCAGCACCGACTTCTTGAACTGCTGGAAGATGCCCTCCAACTCAGCCGGCGTCACCGGCCTAGGGATGAGTTGCTCAAGCAACTCGGCTGAAAATTGCGGCTGCGCCGCCTTGTCCACCGTAGCGGTCGTCTTTGTCTTGCGTGGCATTCATGCTCCTTGTTGACATGCTATGCCTCACACGAAAAATTTCTGACAGGCTCGCCAGTCGCCTGTTCGAAGCCGGCTTCACCATCGAACAAACCGCGCTGGTGAGCGGCCACAAGGACTGGAAGATGCTCAAACGTTACACCAACCTGCGGCCAGAGTCTCTCATCGCCTCAATCCGCTAACACAGCTACCCTCGATCAACATGCCCACCAGCCCTGCGCAAATTGCGCTGGGAGCTTCAACTGACCCCGAACACGCCAGTGGAGGAACTGCCGGCTCCTCGCCCCACAACCCGCAGCGAGCCGGACTCTCCCGTGCGAACGATGCATCCCTGGTGGGTGCTGTAGCCTCCATCTGAACCCTGCTTTACACCGTACCACTTCAACCGACCGATTACTATCGTTTACATCTGGCGACTCTGCATCAGCAGCTTCTCGCGCACGGGATCACACAGACCTATCTCTATCTAAATGGCACGAACATCCGGTACGACGGAGAGGAATTGGTAGCCACCAGGCCTGTACTTCACAGTAATCAACAAAAAGGTCATTCAAAGCCCCCACAAGAACAAGTTGGGCCTCTTCACTGAAGAAATCGGCACAACGGACTTATTTATCGACGGTCTGCAAGGATGGCTGATGTCTTCTGCTTTTACCCAACCAGGGGAGTCCCTTCTCTGGCGCGGAAGACGGGGCGACGACTTCTGCGAAACCATTGTCAATCACAGAGCACCCTACCCCTTCGCACATCACTAGGGAACCCTCCTCCGTGCCACATCAAACGAATCGCCTAGCCTCTGGACTGACCGTGAAAGTGAGTGGCGAAATAGTCGATCACCTCCGCAGCCTACGTGCCTTGGCGGAACCGGCGCTGTGCTTCGAAATCGATCGACGGCACCATATGGATGAACTGATGGTCGACATACAGTGCCATCACCGCTTGAGCATCCTGCCCTCCCGTACTACGCTGGCCTGTCAGCGTATTGGCCGCTTCGATGGCGGCACCGATCATCACGTCAGCCAATTGCACCGCCGGACTTGTCTTCGAGTCCACCTGTGTCACCGATGCGAGCTTGAGCGGAAACTTGATGATCGCGATCTCGGATTGGCGGAACTCGATGGCCTGGTCGTGGTTGATGTAACGCTGCAGCAAATTCTTGGACTGATCATGTTCGACACAGTATGGCCCGGAGGCCATTTCCTCCATACGGCTAACTAGCGACTGCAACACCACAAAAGCCGCGTCGGTGCGAACGCCGGGCGTTACAATCGCCTCAAGGTACTCCGGTACCGCACCCGGCGCCTCCGGTAGCGCTTGCCACTTGGTCTTGCGCGCCATGGTGTGCAAGTTCCCCTACTCAAAGACTATTTACGCTGGCCATTTTCTGCCTACAAAAATACCGGAGACCACTCGGTGGCTGATACGATCCCAGAATGCACAAAGCCACAGGTTATCCGTAGCTTGAATACTGTGGGATAGCATGCTCGTTATTTTGTCTACGTAGGTTCCACAACCTTTTGGTTAAATGCTGGCAACATTAACAATCGTCCGGAAAGTGGCGCACTTGCCAGCGTGTCGAGCGACACGCTGTGACGGGCAGTAGTCACTATCAGGTGCCCGCTGCCACCGGCATCGAAGGCTAGGTCCGTTGCGCATGGTACAGGCAGGCCGACGACGCGGTCGACCTGACCATCGGAAGTGAAACGCATCAACGACCAACCATCGCACAGCGCCGTCCAGATGCCGCCCTCGGTGTCGAAAGCCAGGCCGCTGACGCGACCCGAGCCCTTGGGCACGGAAGCCAGTCGGCGCACCCCCTGCCCCGGCGCGAGCACCAGAATGGCTCCAGAGTGCGGCGCGGTGGCGTAGAGCGCCTGGTCCACGGCGCTCCAGGCCAGGCACTGCACCGGCTCGCCGATGCGCCAGCGCACATCGAGCGTGCCGTCTGCGCGCACCAGGCCGATGGCGGCGCCCGATTCCGGCAGTGCCACGGCCGCCCACACGCCTTGGGCACCGTCTTCGCACACTGCCAGCACTGGCTGGACGAGCCACGGCGTGAGCGGGGTTCGGTGCCCATCAAGCCCAAGCCGCTCCGCGCTGCTCTCGAAAACCACAATCAGCTCCTCCGCTGTGTCGCTTGCACGTCGGAGCAAACCGACCACAGGCGACTCGACTGCGGCCAATTCAGAGTCTTGTCCGTCGGACCAGCATCTGACCGATGGCGCAAGCACATCGGCCCACCACATGCGGGTGCCGTCGCTCGACCACAAAGGGTGGGCGCCGTGGAAGGCCCATGGGCCCGGCAGCGCCACGACCGCAGATTCAGTTTTGGCTGCGGGTACCGTTTCCGTAACGATCTGCGCGCCGATACGACGCGCAGCCTCCGCGACCTCCGGCCCCAGCAGCTCGAGCCGCGCGCGCGTGAGCCGGTACGCCGGCCCCGCCACGCTGATCGCGCCGCGAACCTGGCCCGACGCATCAACCACCGGCGCGCCGACACAGCGCACGCCCAGCACGATCTCCTCGTCGTCGATCGCGTAGCCGCGTGCGCGGGTGATGCGCAGCTCGGCCTGCAGGCGGCGGCGATCGGTGATGGTGAGCGGTGTCAGCGGCTTCAGCACCACCTCGCGCACGATGGCGTCGCGCGCTTCGTCGGGCATGGCGGAAAGAATGGCCTTGCCCTGGCTGGTGCAGTACACGGGTTTGCGCTGGCCCAGCACCGCGGCCGAGCGCAAGCTGTGCGCGCCATCGCAGCGCTCCAGCGAGATAACCTCGCGACCGTCGAGCGTGGCGAGATAGGTGGTCTCGCCGGTCAGGTCTCGCAAGGCACGCAGTTCGAGCGCGGCCGCGACCACGAGGTCAGGCATGGCGTAAGCCTGGCGTGCCATCTCGAAGCAGCGAAAGCCCAGGCAATAGACCTTGCGCAGCGGATCGCGACGCACCAGGCCTCGCGCCACCAGAGTAGCCAGCAGGCGGTAAACCGTGGTGCGCGGCAGGGACAAACGTTCGGCCAGTTCGCTCTGGCCCAGGCCTTCGGGCGACGCACCGATGGCGTCGAGTACGTCCAGCGCCTTCTCCAAAGAGCCCGTGCCTTCTCCAGTTGTGGTCGACATGCGTTTTTGTCTCAGATTATGGTACTTGGCACGCCTTCCAATGCCGGCGCGGTGTGCGGATCATTCTATTTTCGTGTGCTGCTGGCTACGATGGAGCGAAGCCACTGCTGCCTGGCAGGTGCGGCTTTTATTCCCACCATTTGAGACAAGGCCCAATGAACCATACTTCCGTCCCTCCGCTCGCCACGATTCCGCAGCGCGCACCGGCGCCGTTCGTTTCCGACACCGTACTGGACCGCCTGGCCAAGGCCACCAGCGGTTCTCTGACCACCCAGCTCTACATCAAGGGGTTCCGCCAGCCCGTGCTGCACGGACTGAGCGCGCTCAACAAGAAGATCAAACCCTTTGCCGGCCGTGCCTACACCATGCGTTTCATTCCCGCGCGTGAGGATGTGGATGTCTACGGTAATCTGACCACCGAGCCCAGCGCCGACAACCTGCAATGGGTCGGCGTGGAGCAGATCGAGCCCGGCCACGTACTGGTCATTGACAGCAACAAGGACGGCCGCGCCGCTTCCATGGGCAACATGCTCATCACCCGCATGATGATGCGCGGCGCGCGCGGCGTGATCACCGATGGCACGTTCCGCGACGGCACCGAGCTCAGTGCGATGGACTTCCCGATCTGGTGCACCGGCGTCACTGCCACCACACGCCTTAGCTATCACCACGTGGCCGACCTACAGGTACCGATTGGCTGCGCCGGTGTAGCCGTCTACCCCGGTGACGTGATCCACGGAGACGGCGACAACATCACGGTGATCCCGGCCCACCTGGCCGAAGAAATGGCCGACCTGTGCGAGAAGCGCGACGACATCGAGGCCTATCTGGCGCTACGTGTGCAGGCCGGTGAAGCGCTGTGGGGCCTGTATCCGCCCAGCCAAGCCACGCGGGACCAACACAAGCAATGGGTTGCCGATGGCCGCCCAGCCATTGCGCCAGCGAAACCGGCCAGCGTTTGACACCCCGGCCCGCTCCCTCCCCAGGACCTCAAGGACACCCCATGCATGCCCCATTCACCCCCGAAGACCACGCCGCGCTGATCCGCCGTTATTTCGACGCCTGCAACACTTCCGACTATGACGCCTTGGTTTCCTGCTTCACGCCTGATGCCGTGCACTACTTTCCCGCAGGCCTGCCCGAGATTCCCTGGCGCAGCGCCGACACCATCGCAAAAAAATGGCAGTGGTGCGTCGAAACCCTGGGCTCGCAGTGGACCATCGACAAACTCATCGTCAGCCACAACACCCCCGAGGCCATGATCGAGTGGACCCATTGGAAAAACAAACTCGGCACGGCTCTGCGCGGCGCCGAGTGGTATGACTTCGACCCCCTCACGGGCAAGATCAAGGAGATCCGCGCCTACTACGCATCCCCCGCCGACAAGGACGCAAAAATCAACGAACTCGTGGCGTTCGACTATGTTGGCCGTGGCTACCCACTGAAAAGCAAGTAAGGACGCCATGCTGCAATCTATCGAAGCCCGCACCGGCAAAACTGTAGGGCTGGGTTGGCCTGAATCCACTCCGGCCGAGATCGACGCCGCGGTACAAGCCGCCGCCTTGGCCGCCGAAGACTTTGCCACCAGTTCGGCCAACACACGCAGCATGCTGCTGCGCGCTCTGGCCGAGGCCCTGGAAGCGAACCGCGAACCACTCGTGGCCTTGGCCGACCGCGAAACCGGTCTAGGCCTGCCGCGCCTGCATGGCGAACTCGACCGCACCACCTTCCAGCTCAAGGGCTTTTCCGATGTACTGGAAAGTGGCTCCATCCACGCCGTGGTCGACGACCCGGCCATAGCCGGTGTGCCGCCTGCAGGCCGGCCACACCTCATGCGAACACGAGTGCCACTCGGCCCCGTGGCCATGTTTTCGGCCAGCAATTTTCCGTTCGCATTTTCGGTACTGGGCGGTGACACCGCTGCGGCGCTAGCTGCCGGCTGCCCGGTGGTGGTGAAGGGCCATCCGGCGCATCCCGAGCTCTCGCGGGTGACGGCAGCGCTGGCGCAGAAGACAGTCGCCGCGCAGGCCCTGCCACCCGGGGTGTTCCAATTTGTGCAAGGCGGATCGATCGCCGTTGGCGTGGCCCTGGTGAACGCGCCCGCCATTGCCGCCATCGCCTTTACCGGCTCATTCAAAGGCGGCACGGCACTGGCCAAGGTGGCCGCCGAACGGCCAAGGCCGATTCCATTTTACGGCGAACTCGGCTCCATCAACCCCTTGCTGGTACTGCCCGCTGCGCTGGAGACCCATAGCACGGCGCTCGCCGCCACGCTGGCCAGCTCAATCTGCCTGGGCGCAGGCCAGTTCTGCACCAGCCCCGGTGTCATCGTGGTGCCCACGGGCACAGCCGGCGATACCTTTGTGCAAAGCCTCGCCACAGCGCTGCAGGCCTTACAGCCGCACGCCATGTTGTCGGCTGGCATCCGCGCCACCTTCGACCAGGGCGTGGCCCGTTGGCGCGCGTCCAGCGTGCTCAAGCCGCTGGTGCAGGATGCACCCGTGGCCGACACGTCGGCGCCACGACCTTACCTTGCACAAGCATCGGCCGTTGACTTCATTGCCCACCACGCGCTGCAGGAAGAAGTCTTCGGCTCGGCGGCGCTGGTGGTGCGCACCGCATCCACCGACGAAGCCGTGGCGGTGCTGCAGGCAGTGGGCGGCTCGCTCACGGTCACGCTGTGGGGCGCCGACGAAGACACGGCGGACAACCGCCGCCTCGTGCGCGCAGCCACGCAGATGGCCGGCCGCGTGTTGTTCGGCGGCGTGCCTACCGGTGTCGCTGTCACCGCGGCGCAGCAACACGGCGGGCCGTACCCCGCCTCCACCCAAGCCGCCACCACGTCGGTGGGCTATGCCGCGGTCGACCGTTTCCTGCGCCCCGTGGCGCTACAGGACGCGCCGACCTGGATCATTGAACGTAAAGGTATTCCATGCTGAAACATACTGTGTTATTCCGGCGCAAGCCCGATGTAGCCAAAGATGCCACGCTCGAGCAAGCCTTGGTCGAGCGCATGCAAACACTGGGCGCGCAGATTCCGGGCATCCGCGAATGGCGCGTCGGAATCAACGAGCTGGTGCGTCCGATCAGCTGGGATGTGGCGCTGGAATCCGCGGTCGATGACACCACGGCCCTCGACGCCTATCTATTCCATCCGCTGCACCAAGCCCTGGTAGCCGACTTGAAGCCGTACTTCGAGTGGGCTGCGGTGGACTACACGGTATAAAATTTTAAGAAAAATCGGCTGTCTGCGCAGTCTGATCCTGCGCAGACAGCTACTGATTCAGTAGCACTCCATTCAAGGTCGCTTGCCGAACTCCTGGGTTTCGGTGGTCCAGCGCAGCGCCTGCTCGCTCAGGCTGAAGCCCAAGCCTGGCCTGTCGGACACATGCATGCGACCATCCTTGAGTTGCATCTGCTCGTTGAACATCGGGCCCAGCCATTCGAAGTGTTCCAGCCAGGGCTCGATCGGGTAGGCCGCGGCCAGGTGCAGGTGGATTTCCATCGCAAAGTGCGGCGCCAGCTTGCGGCCCTTGAAGGCGCCCAGGCCCATGATCTGCAGAAAAGGCGTGATGCCGCCAACCCGTGGTGCATCGGGCTGGATGAAGTCGCAGCCCTCGGCCATGATGAGCTGCGCATGCTCGCCGAAGCTGGTGAGCATTTCGCCGGTGGCGATGGCGGTGTCGAAGCGCTCCGCGAGCTGGGCATGGCCCTCGAAGTCGTAGGCATCCAGCGGCTCTTCGATCCAGGTGAGGTCGAAAGCGTCAAACGCACGGCAGGCACGGGTGGCCTTTTGCCGGTCCCATTGCTGGTTGGCGTCGACCATCAACGGGAAGGAATCTCCCAGCAGTTTGCGCACCGCAGCCACGCGCTCGATGTCGATGGCCAGATCGGGCTGGCCCACCTTGAGCTTAATGCCGCCAATACCGCTTTCACGCGAAATGGCCACGTTGCGCAGCACCTGGTCTAGTGGGGTGTGCAGGTAGCCCCCAGAGGTGTTGTAGCACTGCACCGAGTCGCGCTCCGCTCCCAGCAACTTGGCCAGCGGCAGCTTGGCACGCTTGGCCTTCAGGTCCCACAGCGCAATGTCGAACGGTGCAATCGCCTGCGTTGTCAGGCCGCTGCGCCCCATACTGGCACCCGCCCACATCAACTTGGTGAACAGCCGCGCAATGTCGTTTGGGTCCTCGCCCAGCAGATTGGGCGCCAGCTCTTTGGCATGCGCATACATGCCGGGCCCGCCCGCGCGTTTTGAGTAGCCGAAGCCAATGCCCGAATGCCCATCGCGGGTGGCGATCTCGGCAAAGATGAAGGTGACTTCGGTCAACGGCTTCTGCCGTCCGGTCAGCACCTTGGCGTCGCTCACCGGCGTGGCCAGCGGCAAGAACACCAATGACAACTTGATCCATTCAATGCGGTCGCCGGTGTCCGCCGCCATGCGGGCATCGACCCCGACCTGGGCATAAGAAACGGTATACGATTCAACAGCATGCATAGCTGTAGCTTTCAAAAGTAAAAAATAGGACTTACGCGGCGCCCTTTTGTCGCCCTCTGGGTGCACGGTGCGTCTTGCATAAGTCCTGAGAGTCCTCAGACCAGCTTATCTAAGGGCTGCATTGGCTTATTCCAATTTGATGCCAGCCGCCTGCACGACCTTGGACCAACGGGCAACTTCATCGTGTACGAACTTGGTGTATTCGGACGACTTTGACGCCACCACGACGAAGCCATTGGCTTCCAGCCGGGCGCGCACGGCCGGGTCGCTAAAGGCGGCGGTCATCGCCACTTCGAGCTTGTCGATGATGGCCTTGGGGGTTCCTTTGGGTGCCGATAGACCGGTCCACGAAACGGCCGTAAAACCCGGGTAGCCCGACTCGGCCACCGTGGGCACATCAGGGTACAGCGGGTTGCGCTGGGCACTGGTCACCACCAACGCCCGCACCTTGCCGGCTTTAACAAAAGACAGTGCCGCGTCTTGGTTGGTAAACATGCCGGGGATCTGGTTCGCCAGCACGTCGTTGAGCGCGGGCGCCCCCCCTTTGTAAGGGATGCCGACCATGTCAAGGCCGGCTACCTGCTTCAGGTATTCGGTGGTCAGATGGCCCGACGAGGCGTTCACCTGGCCGTAGCTGAACTTGCCCGGATTGGCTTTGACCCAGGCAAGAAACTCCTTGAAGGTCTTGGCCGGAAATTCGGGATTCACAACTAGCACATTCGGCCCGGCCGCTAACTCCGAGATATGGATGAAGTCGCGCGTCGAATCGTAGGCCGGCTTGGGCGTGAAACCGTGGATGATGGCATTGCTGCCGATGCCCGACAGCAGCAGCGTGTAGCCATCGGCCGGCGATTTGGCAGCCTGGTCGGTACCAATGGCTCCGCCGGCTCCGCCCTTGTTGTCGACCACAAACGCCTGCTTGAGCTGCTTGCCCAGGCCCTCCGCAATCAGCCGCCCCATGATGTCGCTGGTGCCGCCAGCGGGGAAGGGCACGATCACCTTCACGGGGCGGCTCGGGTAGTCGGCCTGGGCCTGAACGGCAAGGGGCAGCGCCGTGGCGGCAAGCAGAGCGGCTGAGGCCAGGAACGGGGTGATCAACGAGGTCATTGACGCGATGGTGAGCAGGCGATTTTGCATGGAATATGTCTCCTGTAGGTATTGAGAAAAGGGCTGTACGGTAGATACGCCGATTCAATCGATAACGGCGTCGGGCATATATTCAGGTTCACCCCTAGCCTGCCGACGCTGTCCTGCAGGCTGGGACAAACAGCGACGATGTCAGTCGGAAATGCCCAGGGTCCATGGCACAAATTCGTTGAGCCCCACGCCCAGCGCCTCGCTCTTGGTGGGTTCACCGGATGCATGGCGCAGGATCTGCGCGAAGATGGCGCGGCCCATCTGGTCGATGGTGGCTTCGCCGTCGATCACCACGCCGCAATTGATGTCCATGTCATTGACCATACGCGCATACATTGGCGTGTTGCTGGCCAGTTTGATGGTGGGTGCAGGCACCGAACCAAAGCATGAACCCCGACCCGTCGTGAAGCAAATCAGGTTGGCGCCGCCGGCGATCTGGCCGGTGGCGGAGACCGGGTCGTAGCCCGGCGTGTCCATGAACACCAGGCCGTGTTGCGTGACTGGCTGGGCGTATTCATAGACTTCCATCAACGGTGCATTGCCGCCCTTCTTGGCGCCGCCCAGCGATTTTTCAAGCACATTGGCCAGGCCACCGGCGTTATTGCCGGGGCTGACGCGGCCATTGATCTGCGTGTCGCGCCCCCGGTTGTAGTCCAGCCACCAGTCGATGCGGGCCACCAGTTTCTGGCCGACTTTGGGCGTCACGGCGCGGGCCGTCAAGGTATGTTCCACACCAAAAATTTCCGAGGTTTCCGATAACATCGCCGTGCCGCCGTGTTCGATGAGAATCTCCATCGCCCGCCCTAGCGCCGGATTGGCCGACAGCCCCGAAAAACCATCTGAGCCGCCGCACTGCAACCCGATGCTGATGTGCTCGGCCGACACCGACTCGCGCTGCACCGCATTAGCCGCAGCCAACATGCTGCGCACCTGCTCGATGCCGGCAGCGATGGCCTTTCTGGTGCCGCCCGCCTGCTCCACCACCAGTGTCTGCAGCATCGGCCCCGGCACCAGATGCTGGTGTGCCAGAAAATCGTCCAGCCGATTGTGTTCGTCGCCAGCCGCCACCACCAGCGCACCAGCGGTGTTGGGATGCTGGATGTAGCCACCCAGCGTGCGGCGCAGCAGCTCCATCGGCTCACCGCTGCGCTCCATGCCCGCGCCCTGCTCGTGGATGTAGGGCACCACGCCGTCGAGGTTGGGAAAGGCCGCCAACTCCTCTGCATCGAAGTGGCTGGCGATCTTGCGCGCCACCGTGGCCGCGCCATGGCCCACGATGAACACGCCCACATAGTTGCGGGTAGCCACGCGGCCATCTGCACGCACGATGCCCTGGAAGCGCGCGCGTTCAGCGGGCGGCAACAGCACGGTAGGCACATAGTCGAGGCCGTGGCGGTAGTCTTTCACCAGATCGCCAAAGGCTATGTTGTGGCTGTGCAGCCAGGTGCCGGGTGGTAAGTCTTCCGCAGCGAAACCGATCACGGTGTTGTACTTGAGCACGGGCGCACCCTTCTGGATGAAGCGCGTGGCGAGTTTGTGGCCTGCCGGCACGGGCTGCAGGGTGGTCAGGGCCTCGCTGGCCACGGCCAGGCCCGCCGGCACCTCGATGCGCGCCACGACCACGTTGTCTTTGGGGTCGAGCCGGATGAAGGGGCTGCGCAGCACTGCCTCCGACGGTTGTACGGTGGAGGCCAGCGTGGGGATGATGGGGGCGGTGGTGGTGTTCATGGGGGATGTGGAATTCATACGGTTTTTAGGCATTTGGCGCAATAGCGATATTGCGTGAGATGCTACTTTTTAGATAGCAAAAAAGTTCAAGCCAATACGCCGATGGGCCAGGGCACAAATGCGTCCTGCCCCATGTCCAGCGCTTCACTCTTGGTCGGTTTGCCCGAAGCATGTGCCAGCATGCGGGCAAACACCAGCGCGCCCATCTGCGCCACGCTGACCTCGCCGCTGAGCAGCCCGCCGCAGTCGACATCGAGGTCGTCGGCCAAACGCGCAAACGTCGCCGTGTTGCTGGCCAGCTTGAGGGTGGGCACGGGCGCTGCGCCATAGCTGCTGCCGCTGCCCGTGGTGAGGCAGACCATGGTTGCTCCGCTGGCTACTTGGCCGGTCGCGGAGACGGCGACGTAGGCCGGCGCGTCCATGAACACTAGGCCGCGCTGGGTGATGGGATGGGCGTATTCATAAACCGCCTGTAGCGGCGTGCTGCCGGCGCGGCGTAGGCCAGCGGCTTCGAAAGGCTCCGAGCGTGTCATCTGTGTATCGCGCCCCGCCGTGTAGCCCTTCCACCACTGGATGCGCCGCAGCAACTGGGAACCGACTTCGGGGTTCACAGCACGCGCCGCCACACCCGGCCCGGCCACGGCAAGATCGCTGGTTTCCGACAGGATGGCGGTGCCGCCGTGCTGCACCAGCAGATCTACCGCGGCACCAAGCGCCGGGTTCGCCGAGAGCGCGGTGTCCGCATCCACGCCAGCCGACTGCAGGCCCACCACTAGGTGCGCGGCAGACACGGTTTCACGGTGGCAGGCATTGGCCATGGGCAGCATGGCCGCCACGGCGGCAATGCCGGCCTCGATGGTGTTGGCGGTACCGCCGATTTCCTGCATCACCAACATGTGCAGCAGCGGGCCGGTGGCCAGATGCTCCTGCTCGAAGAAGGCGCGGATGTTGTTGCGCTCGCAGCCCAGAGCGATGACCACTGCGCCAGCGATGTTCGGGTTGCGCAAAGTGCCGGCAATGGTCCGGCGCAGCAGGTTCATGGGCTCGCCGGTAGCCTCCATGCCGCAGCCGATTTCATGCACAAAGGGCAGCACGCCATCGACGTTGGGAAACGCCGCCAAGTGTTTGGCGCTGAAGTGGTCGGCCACGCGCCGCGCCGCTGTGGCACCGCAGTTGCCGACGACAAACACGCCGATGTGGTTGCGCGTGCCAACGCGACCATCGGCACGCACAAAACCCTGGAAAGTGGCGTGCTGCACGGGCGTCGGCAGCGGACGGGAGGCGGTATCAATGCTGGTGTTCATGGGGTTTCGCAAGTTAATGGAAGCGCTTCCATTGATAAATAAAAAAATAGAGCTTGCTGCTCCTTTTATTTAACCCGTAATGCGGCGCATGGCTGGCATTTTATGGAAACGCTTCCATAAATGCAAGAGGCGCGGTATAACCTTGTCCGTGACACGCAAATCCTCGCCCCCCTCCCCCGCGCCTTCCTCCGCCCGCCCCGCTGCCCCCGACATGCCCCCTCAAGGCCGCCCCCGCATGAGCGACGTGGCCCGCAGTGCCGGCGTCTCGCTGGTCACCGTCTCGCGGGCCATCAACGAGCCCGGCAAGGTGTCGCCCGAAACCCTGGCCGCCGTGCGCTACGCCGTCGAGCAACTTGGCTACGTGCCCAACCTCACTGCCGGCAGCCTGGCATCCAGCCGCTCGCGCATCGTGGCCGCCATCGTGCCGACCATCTCGAACCTGGTGTTTTCCGAAACTATAGAGGCGCTGGCGCAGACCCTGGCCGAAGGCGGCTACCAGTTGCTGCTGGGCCAGAGCGGTTACCGCCCCGGCGACGAGGCCGCGCTGGTCGACACCTTTCTGGGCCGCCGCGTCGATGGCCTGGTACTGACCGGCACGGCCCAGACCACCGCCTTACGCGCCAAGCTCCAGCGCGCCGGGGTTCCGGTGGTGCAGACCTGGGATCTGCCGGACCAGGCCGGCACGGCCATCGACATGCTGGTCGGCTTCTCGAACGCGGATGCAGGCCGCGCCGCCGCCAACCATCTGCTGGACCGTGGCCACCGTGTGCTGGCTTTCATTGGGGCCGAAGAAAGTCGCTCGCGGCAGCGACTGGCGGGCTTTCGGGACGCTGCCGCCGAGCGCGGCGTGGCCGATGTTCAAACCGAACTGATCCGTCCGCCGGCGCTGATGGACGCTGCCGGCCCGCGCCTGGCACAGATCCTGGCGCGTCGGCCCGAGGTCACGGCGGTGTTCTGCAACAACGATCTGCTGGCCGCCGGCGTGCTGTTTGAATGCCAGCAGCACGGCTGGGCCGTGCCGGGCCGCATCGCAGTGATGGGTTTCGGAGATCTGGCCGTGGCCCGGGCCGCCTCGCCGCGGCTATCCACCGTACTGATCCGGCGCGCCGAAATGGGCGAACGCGCCGGACAGATGCTGCTGGCACGGTTTGCCGGACAGCCCCCGGATACCCGCACCGTAGACATCGGGTTTGAGGTGGTGGTGCGGGCCAGCACGTGAGCCACTACAAGCCTGCTGCCTCCCGCGTTCTGATGTCCGACGTGGCCCGCGCAGCCGGGGTGGCCCGGGTCACTGTGTCGCGGGTACTGAGCGACCCGGACAGCGTGGCACCGGCCAAGCGCGCCAATGTGCTGGCCGCCATCGAGCGGCTGGGCTACGTGCCGAATCTGAACGCCGGCACCCTGGCGTCCAGCCGTTCGCGCATCGTGGGTGCCATCGTGCCCACGCTGTCCAACGCCTGGTTTGCCGGCACCATGGATGGCTTGTCGGCCAGCCTGGCGCCAGCCGGTTACCAATTGCTGCTGGGCCAAACGCAGTACGACGCCGCAGCGGAAGAAAAACTGGTGGATACCTTCATGGGTCGCCGCGTCGATGCCATGGTACTGATCGGCACGGCCCATGCCGGGGGCGTCCGCCGCAAACTCCAGCAGGCCGGCATTCCCACGGTGGAATGCTGGGACCTGTGCGCTGACCCGATCGACACGGTGGTGGGTTTCTCTAACGAAGCCACTGGCGCGGCGGTCGCCGCCCACCTGCTGGCGCAGGGCCGGCGGTGCTTCGGCTTCATCGGCGCCGACGAAGACCGCTCCCACAAGCGCCTAGCCGGATACCGCACGGCCATCAGCCAGGCTGGCGCGGGCGAGGTGCTGGTGCAAACGGTGGCACCGCCATCCCGCATCGACGACGGAGCGGCAGGGCTGGCGCAGCTGATGGCACGCGAGCCGGGACTGCAGGCGGTGTTTTGCAGCAACGACACCCTGGCTGTGGGTGCGCTGTTCGAATGCCGACGGCGTGGCTGGGCGGTGCCAGAACAACTGGCCGTGGTGGGCTTTTCTGACCTGCCCGTAGCCGCCGCCTGCATACCGGCACTGACCACGGTACAGATCGATGCCGCCCGGCTGGGTCACCACATTGGCGGCTTGCTGCTGGCGCGCTGGGGTGCTGCCACGCCCCTCCAGGAACGGGTGCACGACCTGGGTTTTCGGTTGATGGTGCGTGAGAGCGGTTAGCCAACAATTTTTTTGAGGGGGGAGGGACAGGCAGATAGCGCTTATTCCATAAGCGTCAGCAGCTATCCAACAAGTAGCATTAAATGGTCGATGGCACGGCTTGGGGGGCACGCGGCGCGATCACGAAACGTTCGATAGGTCCGACGATGATCCAGTAACTGGCCACCGCCACCAGCCCGTGCAAGCCAACAAACACCAGCGCGCTCTGGAACGAACCCGTGGCCGCCAGGATGTAGCCAATCACCACCGGTGTGGTGATGCCGGCCATGTTGCCGATGGCGTTGAACACACCGCCGGTCAAGCCGATCATCTGGCGCGGCGCGGTGTCGGCCACCACGGCCCAGCCGAGCGAACCAAAGCCCTTGCCAAAGAAGGCCAACGACATCAGCGCGACAACCATGCCGTCGGTTTGCACGTAGTTGCAACCTATCATGGCCGCAGTGAACAGCAGGCCGATGGTGATGGGCAACTTGCGGACAATGGTCAGCGATTGGGTACGTTTGAGCAGCCAGTCGGATACAAAGCCCGTCAAGACTCCGCCAAGGCAGCCAGCGACGGCCGAGATGGAGGCACGAAGCCCGCCGTCAGAATAGTCATGCCACGCTCTTTGACCAGGTAGGTGGAGAACCACGACACGAAGAACCAGGTGATGGCCGTGATGCAGTATTGCGCGAGAAAGATGTCCGACAGCATCCTGCTCTTGAAGAGGTCGCGTATGCCGGGAGCGTTGGGATCTTTCTTGGCCTGGGTGCTCTGCGCGGATGGCGGCTGCAGGCCGACTAGCGCGCCACCGGCCCGCATCATCTCTAGCTCCACCACGCCCAGCTTGGAATGTTTGCCCGGCACTTCGTAATTGCGCCACCACACCACGGCCAGCAGTAGGCCCAGCGTGCCCATCACCGACAGCACATAGGCCCAGCCGTACATGTGGTCAAGCCAGCCCATCAGCGGAGTAAAAAGCGCCAACAACAGGTACTGCGCACTGTTGAGGATGGCGCCCGCCATGCCACGTTCAGCTGAGGGGAACCAGGCGGCAATAACCCGTGCCGAAGCCGGTCCCACCGGCGCCTCGAACGTGCCCAACAAAAACCGCAGCACCAGTAAGACCACAAACATGTGGGCCGCACCCATGAACATGGTGCACAAGGACCACAACACCAGGCCGGCGGTCACGGTACGTTTTGCGCCGAGTCGGTCGACCAGCCAGTCGGCCGGAATCTGCGCCAGCACATAGGCCCAGGCAAACGAGGAGAACAGCCAGCCCATCTGCACCGGCGTAAGACCCAGCTCCTTCGACATGCCGGAGCCGGCCACTGACAGTGGTGGCGCGATCGCCGGTGCTGAAGGCCAGCACAATGGTGATGAGCGCAAGAATGAATTAGCGCTGTCGGTTCTTGAACATATGTCTCTTTGGTGTAAGTGAAAAGGTTAAAAAATATCTGGTTCGCCGACGCTGGCACCGAATTGCGTTCGCAGGAAGTCCATGTCGCAGCCGTGGTCGGCCTGCAGAATGTGTTGGCTGAACATCCAGCCGTAGCCACGTTCGAAGCGCGGTGCGGGAGCCGTCCAGGTGGCACGCCGACGCGCCAACTCGGCATCGCTCACGTCCATGTTCAACGTGCGCCTGGGCACGTCAAGCGTGATGCGGTCGCCGGTCTGCACCAGCGCCAGGTTGCCGCCGACATAGGCCTCGGGGGCCACGTGCAGTACACAGGCGCCGTAGCTGGTGCCGCTCATGCGCGCATCGCTGATGCGCAGCATGTCGCGCACACCCTGCTTGAGCAACTTGCTCGGCACCGGCACCATACCCCATTCGGGCATGCCGGGGCCGCCCTCGGGGCCGGCGTTGCGCAACACGATCACGTGGTTCTCGGTAAGCGTACTGGCTTCGTTGTCCAGCTCTTTTTTAAGTGTGGGGTAGTCGTCGAACACCACGGCCGGTCCGCTGTGGGTCAGGAATTTGGCACTCATCGCGCAGGGCTTGATGACGCACCCGTCGGGAGCCAGGTTACCGCGCAACACGGCCAGCGCGCCTTCGGTGTAAACCGGGTTGTCCAGCGGACGGATCACTTCGTCGTTGTAGACCTGCGCGCCGACAATGTTCTCACCCAGCGTCTTGCCGGTGACGGTCATCGCCTCCAGATGCAGCCGGTCGCCCAACCGCACCATCAGCGCGGGCAGGCCACCGGCGTAGTAGAAATCTTCCATCAGGTACGGGCTTGTGCCACTGGGACGCACGTTGGCAAGCACCGGCACCAGGCGACTGATGCGGTCGAAATCGTCCAACCCGATGTCGGTATGGCCGGCGCGGCGCGCCTGGGCGATGACGTGGATGATGGCATTGGTAGAACAGCCCATGGCCATGGCCACGGTGATCGCGTTCAGAAAGGCGTCTCGGCTCTGGATGGCCGAGGGCCGCAGGTCTTCCGTCACCATGCCCACAATGCGTCGGCCACAGTGGGTGGCCATACGCTGGTGGCTGGCGTCCACGGCAGGGATGCTTGATGCGCCAGGCAGGGTCATGCCCAGCGCCTCGGCAATGGCCGCCATGGTGCTGGCCGTGCCCATAGTCATGCAGGTACCGGCGCTGCGGGCGATGCCGCCGATGATGCCGTCCCATTCGGTCTCGCTGATCAGGCCCGCGCGCCGGTCGTCCCAGTACTTAAAGGCGTCTGAGCCCGAGCCCAGCGTCTTGCCACGCGAGTTGCCGCGCAGCATCGGGCCGGCTGGCAAAAAGATGCTGGGCACGTTGGCGCTGGTGGCGCCCAGCAGCATGGCGGGGGTGGTCTTGTCGCAACCGCCCATGAGCACGATGCCGTCGAGCGGATAGGAGCGGATCACTTCCTCGATCTCCATCGCCAGCATGTTGCGGTACAGCAGCGCCGAAGGTTTGACCAGGTTCTCGCCAATCGAGAGCGTTGGTATCTCCATCGGGAAGCCACCGGCCTGCAACACGCCGCGCTTGACCTCCTCCACCCGGTGCTTGAAGTGCATGTGGCAGGGGTTGGTATCGGCCCAGTTGTTGAGGATGCCGATGACCGGTTTGCCTGCCCAGTCCTGCTTGTCATAGCCCATCTGCATGATGCGGCTATGGTGGTTGAAGGTGCGGAAATCTTCAGGCACCAGCCAGCGCTGGCTGCGCAGTTTCTTGAGTTCGGTCATGGGGGTCCTTGCTGCGGCGAAGGCCTGCCGCCTGTCTCCTCGGCCCGCGGTGGAACGGGTCTTTGTGTGAGCGGCCAACTCTTGCGCGTCATGGATGCCAACGCGCTAAAACGCGGTAAAGCTTGGGAAGCATTTCCCCCTACGATTCCACTATTTGGGATGCCAAAGCCGGGGACGCCAAAGTCGGTTCAGTTTTTCGGCTGTGTGGACCACACACCGGCGGCCTGCAACAGGCCGCGTGTATAGCCCAGCGCGAACGACATGAAACGTTCACGCCCTTCGTCGATGTCTGACACCGGCACATGGTCTGGGCATAGCGGGCCGGTGTAGCCGCCGCGTTGGTAGGCTTTGATCGCCTGGAACATGTCGACATCGCCTTCGTCCGGGAAGACTTCCTGAAAGTCGAGGTAGCCGCCACGGATATTGCGGAAATGGACCATGAAGATGCGTCCGGTGGAGGCAAATTCTTCGATCACCGGAATCATGGCTTTGCCAGGCTCCTTGAACATCTCGGCCACGGTCCCCTGGCAAAAATTCAGGCCATGGTTCTTGCTCGGTGACAGCGCCAGGAACTTGCGGATACCGTCAGCCGAACCCACGACGTGTTCGATGCCATTCAAACCACCGACCGGGTACGC
The DNA here is from genome assembly GCF_059415605.1 of Rhodoferax sp. GW821-FHT10B06. Classification (NCBI taxonomy): domain Bacteria; kingdom Pseudomonadati; phylum Pseudomonadota; class Betaproteobacteria; order Burkholderiales; family Comamonadaceae; genus Rhodoferax; species Rhodoferax sp. GW821-FHT10B06. The sequence continues at coordinate 186,190 of NZ_JBWKNO010000003.1, forward strand.
CGGATCATGCGGGTGGCAGGCCAAACGCACGCCGGCCTTGTCGGCAGCCGGCACCAGGCCTTCAACCAAAAATTCAATGGCATTCCAGCCGGCTGCTTCGGTCACAGGCGGCACTTCGCGCGCCATCTTCTGACCGCACAACATGGCGGTGGCCGCGTCGCCTTCGTCCTGGTTGGTCGGATAGCCCACACCCCAGTAGGAATTTTGCCGGTCGCCTTCCTGCGAATACTCGGCATAGACAAAACCCGAGTTCTGCGCTCCACCACGGCCCGGCTTCAGGCCAGTGCGGGTAATGCCGACCATTTGTACGTTGTATTTGAGGCAGGTGATGCCGGCGTCGGCCGCTTTCTGGATGTTGGCTGCGAGCATGGCGCGCTGCTTCTTCGCGCTGTCGAGGTCGGTCAACGCGTCGAGCAAGATGGACCCCACGTCGAGAGCGAACACGTCGAGCTTTAGGCCGAAGCCTTCAACCCAGCGGCGGTAATCGGCCAATTTTTTGATATCCCATTCGCTCACACCGCCACGTGCCGAGACGAGTTCTGTTCCGCGGTTGTCTAGCACCACGCTTTGCACACCGAGTTGGGTTGAAAGGCGCAGGCGGCGCTCGTCGGGATTGAGTAATTGTTCACTGATATACATCGTGGTTCTCCGTCTTGAAAGAAGTGAGCCAAAGGCAAAATGGACACGCGTTCATTTTTACATCCAAAGATGACACGTTGGCTCAGGCAACTCCTCAAGGCCAGCTCGGCGGCCGGACTTCATCCCAACATGCGGTACGTGAAGGACGAATCAAGGGTTTACTCGTAGCTACTTCTTATATACGCGCGGCCCCAAACCACAAGCCCCCCAGAGATGGGTGTACTAGCGTCGTACGAAGTGCCCTTGCCTGCGAAATCCACGTCCAAACTCCGACTCATAGGGAGAGTCGTCTAGCTGCAGGCTTATCAAAGCAAGCATTGGCGCATATGCCAAACGTCGAATGTTCACATTCCGCCGCGGCTCCATCAAGCTAAGGGACAGATCAAGACGCGCGGGCCTGTCAGGAAGCTGGCGACATTGCAAGGTAACTAGCCAAGTGGAATGGTTCAATCCAATGGGGGGCCATGACTAAATCGGCTCCAACAGGTCGCTCAATGGGTGCATGAAAGCTTGCGCAATGGAAAGATCAACGCCATTTACCACCAAGACCACTGCGCGAGTCCATCTAACCAGATTGCGAACGCAACGGGCTCTTGAAAAAGTAAGCGCACCTGCCCACACGTTCCAGATGGCGGGACGATTTCCTGCGCCACCGGGTTAACCCCTGGGGTCTACAACAGCGGATTCATTCCTAAGATTGGACTCCCCGCTCAGGCGGGATGTCCTGATCTTAGGACGCTATTTCCCCATCATATGAACTCCTTTCTTCTTTCAACGCAGCCTCGACGGCTTCGCGTCGCTCAGGCCATGCGGAGCGACACCATATGAACTATGAGTTTGATTTTAGTGTCGTGCTTGCCTACTGGCCTATATTTACGGAAGGCGCCTGGGTCACTTTACGCCTGAGTTTTTTCGCAAGTATTCTGGGCTTCGTCTTCGGCACTCTCTGCGCAATCGCTCGGACTAGCGGCCCCGCGTGGCTGAAGTTTATGGTTGCGGGATACGTCGAAGCTATCCGCAACACTCCCTTGCTGATTCAAAGCTACTTCCTGATCTTCGGCATGGCCAGCATAGGGCTGCGACTGCCGATCCTGGTCGGCGCCACAATCGCGCTGGTGGTGAATATTGGCGCTTACACCACAGAGATCATGCGGGCGGGTATCGAGTCGATCCAGCGCGGACAACTTGAGGCGGCCGAATGTCTGGGCATGACGCGCACACAGATATACCTGCACGTGGTGCTGCGTCCAGCCATGGAGCGGGTCTACCCGTCGCTGGCAAGCCAGTATGTGTTGCTCATGCTGGCCTCTAGCATCCTCTCATCGGTGGGGGTCGAGGAACTCTTCGGTATCGCCAACCGGGTGCAGAGCGACACCTTTCGGAACTTTGAGGTATTCGTGGTGCTCGGGATCGTTTATCTCGTGCTGTCCGTCATCCTGCGTGCAGCGTTCCGGCTCCTGGACCTTGCGATCTTCACGCGACGGCGCAAGCTCGGCACCCCAATTTGAGGTAAGCAGCATGAACACACAATACGCTCTCTCGTTGTTGCAAGGCCTGTGGGGCACAGTGCAACTCAGCGTGCTGACCTTTCTCTTCGGCGGTGCAATGGGCCTGGTCATTGCATTGGCGCGCATCTCACCGGTCAAGATCATCGCCAAGCTCACCAGCATTTACATCCAGTTCATGCAGGGCATGCCTTTGCTGGTACTGATGGGCCTGTGTTTCTATGGACCCAGTCTGTTGGGCTACCAGTCGGTGCATCCGCTCACGGCCGCAACTCTTGCAATGACGCTTTATGCCGGAGCATATCTTGGCGAAATTTGGCGGGGCTGCCTGCAAGCCGTGCCTAAGGCCCAATGGGAGGCTGCCGAATGCCTGGGCTTCTCGCGCTGGCAGCGCATGCACAAAGTCGTGCTGCCGCAAGGCCTGCGACTCGCCACACCGCCGACCGTGGGATTCATGGTGCAGATCGTGAAGAACACCTCCGTCGCATCGCTGGTGGTGGGTTTTGCCGAACTGTCCTACAACGCCAAGACTCTCAACAACACCACCTTCCAGCCATTCATCTATTTCGGGCTGGCAGGCCTGCTGTACTTCTCCATCTGCTATCCCCTGTCACGCCAGGCCCGTGCCCTAGAAAGGAAACTCAATGTCAGCCATCGTTGAACTCAATAATGTCCACAAGAATTTCGGCAGCAACCATGTGCTGAGAGGGGTTAGCTTCAAGGTCGAACGCGGCCAGGTCGCGGCGATCATCGGTCAAAGTGGATCGGGGAAAAGTACGGCCTTGCGCTGCATGGACCGGCTGGAAACCATCGACAGCGGCGAGCTGACGGTCTGCGGTCATGCCTTGCACAACGCTAAAGTCGACCTCAAACCGCTTCGCCGTGATGTGGGCATCGTCTTCCAGAGCTACAACCTCTTCCCCCATCTCACGGTGGAACAGAACGTCATGCTGGCACCTCGCAGCGTAAAGGGCATGAAGATGGCCGAGGCAAAAGAAATCGCCGAGTCCGTACTCGCCAAGGTCGGTTTGCAGCAGAAGATGAACGCCTACCCCGAACAATTGTCCGGGGGGCAGCAACAACGCGTGGCCATTGCTCGCAGTCTGGCGATGGAGCCGAAGCTGATGCTGTTCGATGAAGTCACATCGGCGTTGGACCCTCAGCTGACCGGTGAAGTGCTGCGCGTGATGGAGCAACTGGCCAAGGATGGCATGACGATGGTACTGGTGACCCACGAGATGGCCTTTGCGCGCAACGTGGCCCACCAGGTGATCTACATGCGAGACGGCGTGGTGCACGAGCAAGGTACAGCGTCGATTCTGAACGCCCCAGCGACACCCGAACTGGTCCGCTTCGTGGGTGGTGCCGAATAGAAGCGCGGCCCGAGCCCATCGCACCGCGCTGCCGGTGGATGGGCTCAGACAGATCAAACCAACCGGCGGGGCACAAGGTCGCCGCGCGTCCCATACCACGGGACATTTGACAACGAACAAGGGTTAGCCTTCACGCGGCGAACGACCTCACAGGTTCGAAGATCTTGTGCAGGCGATACCGCGAAACCAAGGCGCGCGGCCGCTACGGACTGGGGCCTGTCCACGCACCAAGGAGACATACATCATCATGAACATTCGCCCCACCATCACAAGGGAACTGGCCGCCACCGGCGAAAACCTGCGCACCTTATGGACGTTTCGCAGTCTGACCATCACGGGTGGTGTGAGCTTCCCCCTAGCCGAACGTGGTGAATTGCGGCGGCATCACCCTCTTCATGAAGATCGCCCACCTGGCCGAGACCTTCAACCGGCGGATTCAACCGCTGGTGCAAAGACAATCAACTGGTACCCAGCATGAGTCGGCGTGGCAACTGTTGGGACAATGCAGTTGCAGAGTCCTTCTTCAGCAGTTTGAAGAAGGAGCGAATCAAACGGCACATCTATGCTTCCCGCCAGGAAGCCAAGTCAGATGTGTTTGATTACATAGAGGTTTTTTGCAATCGAGTCCGCAAGCACAGTCACCTAGACCAACTGAGCCCGCTGGCATTCGAGCAGCTGCGAACTGGAAGCTGATATTTGTCTACGAAAGCGGGGGAAGTCCAGTGCATGCAGCAAGATGCACCACGGCATCGCAGCCTCGCAGCGGATCGGTCAGCCGGGCTCGATCGCAGATATCGACCACCGCCGATTCTTCCTGGTCACCGCAATCGGTGATCGGCTTGAGATCGAGCGACAACACCCGTTAGCCCCGCGCCAATAGCTGTTGGCGCAAGCCGGTGCCGACCAGCCCCGCCGCGCCGGTGATGGCGATACGTTTCATCCGTTCTCCTGTGGTTGTAATGAATCAGGCGCAAGTCAAACGCGGTAGCGCTCAAGCACGGCCATGTCGGGTTCGAAGCCATGCCCCAGGCCCTGCGGAATCCGCACCTTGCCGTCGCATGGCAAGGGCGTGCCACCCTGTGCGATATCGGCTTGTGGTTGGACGTACAAATGCTCGAACAGCGGTTCACCTGGAATGGCGGACAGCAGATGCAAGGTGGTGAAATAACCAGGACCAAAATACGGCGAATGCGGCATCGGCGTGAGGCCGTAGCGCTGGGCGATGCGCACCACTTCCATGAACTCGGTGACACCACCGACCTTGGTCACCGAAGGCTGCGGAAAGGTCACCGCGCCGACTTCCATCATGCGGGCGAACTCGTGGCGGGTGCAGGCGTTTTCACCCGCCCCAAGCGGAAAGCGCCGATTGATGGCTGCCTGGGCGGCGATGGCTTCGGGTGGGAACACCGGCTCCTCGATCCAGGCCGCACCGATTTCCTGTAGCACCTCCACGCGTTGCTGAGCGAGCTCTTCCGTCCATGCGCAGTTCACATCCACGGATAGATGAATACCCGGGCCGCAGGCCCGGCGCCCGGCGCGTAGCACCTCGGGCTCGATTTCGTGAAGCTTGACGTGGCGATAGCCCTGGGACAGGGCTTGGCGGCAGTATTTGTCAACCAGGCCGGCATCGCCGTAGCGCACCAGGCTGGCATAGGCCGGCACCTCGTCGCGCAGCGGTGTCCCGAGCAATGCGGACAGAGGTCTGCCCGCAGCCTTGGCGGCGATGTCCCACAACGCGATGTCGAAGCCCGAGATCGCGAACATTGTGATGCCGTAGCGGCCGAACAGATGCAGGCGCCGCTGGAGCTCCAGGTTCAACGCTTCGGGTGTCTCCGGCAGTTCGCGGTCCTGAAGTAACGGTGCAACCATGGTGCGCGCCGCAGTCGCCACGGCTTGGCGACAGGCGTAGGAGAAACATTCCCCCCAGCCCACGATGCCGGTGTCGGTCTCGATGCGGACCAGCACAAACTCGAGCGTGTTCCAGCGCCCGGGTGTGATGCCCATACCAGCGCCCCCGTCTTCGAAAGGAACAACAGCTTCGATGATGTTTATCGTTTGTATTTTCATGGTTTTGTGCGTAAAAAAGTGCCTACCTGCCCAGTCAAGAGAGGCTGAAGCTTAGGTTGTCTTGCACCCATCTGTCCCGGGCAGACCCGAACCGCATGGCGGAAGCAGCGTTCCCTTTCCCAAATCCTGAGACAGGACGGCAGGCGACAAGTCATTACGCATCGCCACCCAGCATGCCCGGGCCCTCGAGCGCCTAAGCTGGCCCCCACCAGCCCCATCTCAGACGACCGCTTTCACAGTAACAACCATATGCCTGAAGTTCATCCCATCCTGACACTGCACAGCGGCTCAGCCCATGCACGGCTGATACCCACACTCGGAGGACGTATCGCTTCCTGCACCTTGGAGCAAGTCAACGGGACCGCAGTCGCCGTGCTCCATCCTTTTCCGGAATCCGAAGACCAGGTTGAAAACTGGGCCAAAGGTGGCCTGTATCCGCTGGTGCCTTATTGGGGGCGTATTGCCAATGCAACGCTGCGATATAGGGGTCGCACGCATGCCTTGCAGCCCTTCCCGGAAGGTACGGCCCACACGCTGCACGGAATTGCGCAGCGACGCCCATGGCAAATCGATACACATGCGGAGGACGTTGCGGTGCTGTCGTATGCACACCATCCGGATAGGCATTGGCCATGGCCTTTTCTGGCCCGGATGCAGATCGAATTGTCGGCGACCCAACTGCGTGTAGCCATTTCCGTGTGCAACACCGGCGTTCAGTCGATGCCAGCGGGGATCGGCCTCCATCCATACCTCCCGTCACATGCGTCCCAGCGACTTCTTTTGAAAGCCGAGCGCTGCTGGGAAGCCACGGACGATTGCCTGGCAATCCGCCCTATACAGGTTCCAGTCGAACACGACTTCTGCCAACCGAAGCAGCTGGGATCGGCGGGGCTGACCGTGCTCTACCAGGGGTGGCAACCTCCTCTGACTCTCACCCACGCCAGCGGACCCGGCCTGGTATTGGGTAGTTCTGATGCATTGGATCATCTGGTACTGCACCAACCTGAAGGTGCACCGTATGTTTGCGTTGAACCGGTCAGTCACACCGCCGACGCATTCAATCTGCACGCGCGGGGTGTATTCGGCACTGGCAATCGGTCACTTGCGCCTGGAGAAGTTCTGGCGGGAAGCATGAGCTTGGCATGGGCAAGCGACTGAAGCTGCTTTCACCCGCCCCATTCCAATCCGTGGGACAAACTGCGCCCCGGTAGACCCGCCCCATATGGACGCAGGCAGGGCTATCACCCACAATATCGGTACAAGGCCGCCCAGCGCGCCAATCATCAGAATCAGAGACAAGACCCATGGCGCTTCACCCAGGAGACGGCACCGGATCGCTCGAAAAAGCAATCGATGTGCTGGAAGAAATCGGACGTCAACCCGGTGGCATCAGCCACAACGACTTGGCTGAGCGCATCGGGATGCCACGCACCACGGTCTACCGGTTGCTGGCTACGTTGGTTGCACGCGGGTTGGTCCGACGCGATCCATCCCGTCGCATGTATTGCCTAGGCCTGCGCTGCTTCGAATTCGCTCGACAAGCTTACGCCATGCCCGACATGGTGGCCGCAGCCGCACAGGAGTTGCGCGATCTGCGCGACCTGACCGGAGAAACCTCCTACATTGGTGCGCTCGAAGGCCTCGATGTGGTCTCGCTAGAACGTTACGACAGTGCCCATGGTCACCGGTCGAGCGCCGGTCTTGGACATCGGAAGCCGGCATACGCGACCAGCCAGGGCAAGGCAATCCTGGCAGCATTGGACAGCACGGCACGCGATGCACTGGTCGCAGCGCTCACGCTGAAGCCACTCACCCCCGGCACTATTGCCGACCGCCGCCGGCTACAGGCCGAGCTGCGCGCCACGCGAGCGCGCGGCTGGGCTATCGATGACGAAGAGAACGTACCTGGCGTACGCTGCGTGGGCGCAGCAGTGATCGATCTGCGCGGCAACGTCTGCGGAGCCATCAGTGTGGCTGGTCCTGCATATCGCCTACCGCATTCACGACTCGAATTACTGGGTCCAGAGATCGCCGAAGCCGCACGCCGAATCGGTGCCCGTCTTGAAGGCCACGACCCAGCCCATCAGGATGCCTCGGTCACCCCAACCAGCGCCGCGCCAGCCCTGTTTGGCGCTTTCCCGCGCTGGTGCGCGCGCAGACAGCGGTTGATCTGGGTCGATACGCTGGCGCCGGCCATGCGCAATTTCGGTCCACGAGGCGACGACGCACAGGTTCGGGTCGAACGACCTGTGACGGGGATGTTCTTGCGAGGCGAGGCAATTTGCCTGGTAGATGACGAAGGAGCCGTTCAGATCGAGGGCCAACATGTGCGCCAACTCGAAGTCTGGCGGCCGATGCGAATCCAAGCCCTGGACACCGATGCCGATAACGAGGTCTGGGTTGCTCTCGAATCCGCGGGAGGATCGGTCATCGGTCGGATCGGCAGCGATGGTGGTTTTCGCCGAAAATGGGAATTGAGTGAAACCGTACGGACACTGCGTTGGCATGGCTCGACCTTGTACGCCGCAGCGCCTGGATGCGGGGCGATCTTCATGATGACCCAGGGTTCGTCCATGATCCGGCGTCTGGCAAGCGTCTCCAAGGGCTCGGGCGTACTCAGTGGACTGGAAATTGATGTCGAAGGCGGTGTATGGACGGCACTGCGCGATGGCTGGAGCGTGGTGCGCTTCCGGGCCGATGGCAGCTTTGATCGATCAGTTCCTTTACCTGTCCCTTACCCGACCGGTGTCGCCATTGGCGGTGCCGTAATGGATCGCCTGTTCGTGACCACGGCACGCCAACCTGTGGCACTTGACACACTGAAATCCGCTCCGTTGTCTGGCCGGTTGTTCGAAGTGGCACTGACACCCGCTTCCACGGCCGAAGCTGCAGTAAAGGCGGTCACGGCATGAGCCTACATCCGCTGTTCGCACAACGGTTTGCCGAGCGCGCGCTTCGCCAAGACCCCCCGCGACACCAGGGCACGGTGGGGGAAGCGCGAGCGCAGATGGCGGCGGATCGCCGGGCGCTGGGCCAAGGCCCCGAAGTCGGAGCCATCCAAGACCTGCAGATTCTCACTCGCGCAGGGCAAACCTCCGCTCGTCTGTACCAGCCGTCGGAACCAGCGCGCGCCACGATCCTTTACCTGCATGGCGGAGGCTGGATTCTCGGCACACTGGACGACTATGCAGCCCTGGCCAGGGCGCTGGCCGCGCGCAGCCGCTGCAACGTGTTGCTGCTCGACTATCGCCTGGCCCCGGAGTATCCTTTTCCAGCCGCCCTCGAAGATGCGGAAGATGCGCTGTTCTGGATGATGGACCGATATAAGACGCCCCTCATTCTGGCCGGAGACAGCGCCGGGGCCAATCTCGCTGCAGTCGTGACGAACCGTCTGCACAACAAGGTCGGCATTGCGCTGCAGTTGCTCCTGTACCCCGTGACCGACGTCGACATGCAGACCTCCAGCTATGGCGCGTATGGCAAAGATCATGCGCTCGATTTACTGGACATGCGCTGGTATCTCAACCACTACGCACGAACGCAAGACTGGCACGACCCACGGATATCGCCGTTGCGCACCGCCGACCTTTCGGGTCTACCGCCAACCTGGATCGCATTGGCTGAATGCGATGTACTACGCGACGAAGGTGCCGCATTCGGCCACCGCCTGGCCGCGGCCGGTGTCGTAGTTTCGGTGTGCGAATACGCCGGCATGGCGCACGGTTTTGCCCCGATGTTCAACATTCTTGACGTCGCCGACAAACTGCTGACTGACATCGCGCAGCAGATTACCGAGACACTCCCTCCAGACTCTTCACTTCATAATTCTTCATGAAAAAAATTGCAATCACCGGCGCAGCCGGCGGCGTCGGAACCGGTCTACGCAAGGAGTTGTGCGACCGCGGATATGCACTGCGGCTGCTCGATGTGCGCCCTATCGAGAATCTCGCCCACCATGAAGACAGCGCTGTAGTGGACATCGAAGACCAGGCTGCATTGACAGCCCATCTTCGTGGATGCGACGCCGTGCTGCACCTTGCAGCATGCACCAGCGACGCGGACTGGCCACAGCAGATGCGGCTCAGCATGCAGGGTACGATCAACCTATTTGAGGCTGCGCGCGCGGCCGGCGTGGAGCGCGTGGTCTATGCCAGCTCCAACCATGTGGTCGGCCTGCACCCACGCACACATGGCACACGCACAGAGGTGATCTTGCGACCGGACAGCCGCTATGGCGTAGGCAAAGCCTTTGGTGAACTCGTCGCGTCGCTACAGGCCTACAAATACGGTATGCGGGTTCTCACCATCCGTATCGGCAACGCCAACGCGCAACCGATCGACCGGCGCCGCCTGGGTAACTGGATAAGTTGGCGTGACCTGGCACAACTTATCGCCATCGGCGTCGAACATCCGGACCTGGTCCACGAAGTCGTCTGGGGCATCTCGGATGCCACCGGACGCAACTACGACAACACCCCAGCCTATGCTCTGGGCTATCAACCACTCGACCAGGTCGCCCCTTTCGAAGCAGACATCCTGATGCGCGACCCACCACCGGCGCCCGGCAGCGACACAGCGCTTCAGCCGCTGGAAGCCGCACTGGGCGGCGACTTCGCACAGGCTGGTTTTATCGGCAGCACCGCGCGGCTCGCTCACTAAGCGCAGCCACGCTCTGATTACTGCACGGCTTGAGCAGCCTGTACAACCGCGCCCGGCAAGTCGATGGCTTGGTGTTTCCTAAAAACAGCGACCAGCTTGCCGTTGGCCATATTGGTCTTGATCCATTGATCAATCCAATCTTTCAGGCGCTTGTCTCCTTTGCGCATACCCATGCCGTGTAGGCTGTTGCGGAGCACCAACTTGGTTTCCAACTGTTTGGAAGGATCGCGCTTGTTGATCGCCTCGTTCAGTGTGACCGACTCAGCGACGATGTCGACCTGGCCGCTCAGCACGGATGTCATGGTGGTGGCCTCATCCTCGAAGCGGACAATCTCCGTGCCCTTGGGAGCCATCGCGGTGAGGTCGGTGTCCATGACCGTGCCGCGCGCGACCGCCACACGTTTTCCCACCAAGTCCGTGACAGATTTGATCACCAGGCCCTTGGCCGCGGCCACCACACTGGTGGTGCCTGAGTAGGGGTTTGAAAAATCGATGACCTTCTGCCGCTCTGGCGTGATCGTCATCGCCGCCACCACCAGATCAGCCTTATCAGTGAGCAGCAAGGGAATACGACTGGCACCATTGGTGGGCACCATCTCCAGTTCCACGCCGAGGTCATGCGCCAGCAACTGCGCTGTCTCATACTCGGATCCAGTCATCTCGAGTTTGTCGTTTTTGTATGACCATGGCGGAAGATTGGGGTCCATGGCGATACGAATTTTCTTGGCCTGCTGGATGCGAGCCAGCGTATCAACCTGGGCGTAAGCAGCGGTATTGCCAACGATCAGACTACCTACGACCGCAGCGCAGGTAAGGATCAAGGTACGGCGTTGTAGGGTGTTCCGGTTAACAGTCATGTTGTCTCCTGGTTATTGAGGAATAAGCGAGATCACACGCGACGACATCGCGGTGTCCAGTAGATCGTAGGTCGACATGGGGCATCAGAACAGGTCCAGGCACGGCCCTTCAGCGCCGCTATCTCAACATCTGGAATACCGACGCAATAACACCTCCGAATTGGCGAAAACTCGAGCAGAGCTCCGATCTCGTGCCTATCGCTTGCACCTTGTCGGAACCTCTCACATATTGGGACAAATCCGGCGATCGCGGGTTAACCCGTGAGGGTGCTCACGATGGCTTACTTTTTAAGATGGTGGAGCCCCACTGCTCATGGTTTATTCAATGCAGTGGTCTACACGGTACGGATTTCAGCGATTCATTCACACAGAGAAATATGACCACACGACGACGTCTCATCGCCACAACATTGCTCGCAAGCGGCCTATTTGGCAGCCTAAGCACAGCCTTCGCGCAAACCGACACTCTGACGACAATGCGCCAGGCTAAAGTCATGCGCCTGGGCCTCGAATTCGGTCGTCCGCCATGGGCCTTCAAGGATGAGAAGCTCAAGATGACGGGCTCAGACCTGGAGACGGCCGAACTCCTGGCAGCCGACCTCGGGTTGAGATTAGAGATCGTCGAGCTGACTGGCCCCAATCGCATCCCGTTCCTGCAGGCCAACAAGGTCGATGTCGTTCTGTCAGGCTTCTCCATCACTCCGGAGCGGCAGAAAGTCGTCGATTTTTCCACGCCCTATGTGGTGGCTGGCATCGCCGTCGGTGCACCGAAGCCGCTGGCGCTCAAGTCGGCGGGAGACCTCAAAGGCCACCGCGTCGGAGTAACGCGCGGCACGACCGCGGACGGCACTGTGACCAAGCAGGCCGCCGAATTGGGCGTTGAGGTCACCCGCTTTGAAGATGAATCGACCACCATGACCGCGCTCGCCAGCGGACAGATAGAAATCGTTCTGCAGGAGCCCGCCACACTTATGGCGGTGGCCGCCCGCAATCCTACCCGACAGATCGAACGGAAATTCACCTTCATTCAATTCCCCGTTGGGATCGGTATGCGCAAGAACGATGGCACATTAAAAAGTACGCTGGACCAATGGGTGCGAAACAACCTGGCCAACGGCAAACTCAACGCGATCTACAAGAAGTTCCACGGCCTCGATTTACCACCAGAAATTCTGCAGCCGGCACCCTGATCAAACCGAGGCCGCACACAAGTGAGCATGGCACGTCTCGCTGGCCGGCATCCGTCTCAGATGTTGGAACGCCAGTCCGTTTTGCAGCCGACATCCCCTCGAAAGAACCCAAGCTTTGACTACGATTCAAACATGATCTCTATATCAGACGAACTCTCCCATGTGACTACTGGTCGCCCCAAGCCGCCACGCGTCAGCGACGAAACCTTGAACCGCCTGGCCAAAGTCAGCAGCGGCACCTTGACCTCGCAACTCCTCAAACGAGGATTCCGCCAGCCCGTTCTTGTAGGAGTGCAACCACTGAATCCCCGTTCGCCAAGTTTTGCCGGACGGGCCTTCACGATGCGCTTCATTCCAGCACGAGAAGACATCGACACCGGTGCCACCATCACGACCGAACCCAGTCCAACCAACCTGCAATGGGTCGGTGTAGAAGCCCTGCAGGCCGGTGACGTAATGGTGATCGACAGTCGGGGCGACCCACGAGCGGCATCCATGGGGGACATTCTCATCACACGCATGCAAATGCGCGGCGCACGGGCCGTCGTCACGGACGGCGCATTTAGAGACGGTCTGGAAATTGGCGACATGACCATTCCGGCCTGGTGTGCCGGCGTGACCGCCACGTCGCGCCTGTCGTTCCACCATACGGCGGATCTACAGGTACCGATCGGCTGCGCCGGCGTAGCGGTTTATCCAGGAGACGTGGTTCACGGCGACAGCAACAATGTCACCATCATCCCCGCCCATATTGCGGAAGAAATAGCCGATGCCTGCGAAGTCCAGGATGACCTCGAGCAATACATTGCGGCCCGCGTACGGAGCGGCGATGCCATCTGGGGGGTCTTTCCGGCGAATGCGGCCACCCGTGACGCCTACGCGCAGTGGGTCCGCGATGGCCGTCCGGCCCTCCAACCGCAGGCATCCACATCAACGGAGCCGGCGCCGTGAACAATAACCTCCCCGTACGTCGCCATACCTTGGCCGACTGGCGGACCGAGACGCCGCAACAGATGGAGTCCGGCGGCGCACGCACTTGGGCACTGCGCACCGCCAATTTCGTGACCACAGTGACGCAGGTCAAGGGAGATCTGCAACTCAATCGCCCGGACAATCCTGACGAGTACATGCTGGTTGTTCCACCCGGGATGCAAACGACCGTTCAGTCTGGATCACAAACCATCGAATGCGATGGAGAATCACTATTCATTGTGCCACCGGGTGCCAGCGCAGTGCATCTAAGTGGAGATGGACTGGTTACCCGGGTGTTTTCAAGCGAAGCGCAGGACATGGCGACGCTGGCCAGTAATCATCAGGACTACGCCAACCATCCCGCCGATCTGCCCGAGTTCTCGACTTGGCCCATGCCCCAGACCGGCTATCAACTTCGGCATTACCGCTTATCCGAGTACAGTGGAGCGGCCAACATTTCGCGCATCTTTCGCTCCCGGAAGCTGATGCTCAACGTAATGGATGTTTACCCTGCGCCACGCGACCCCAGGAAGCTGAAGCCGCACCTGCATGACGATTGCGAGCAAATCACCCTGGCCCTGTCAGGGCGCTTCACGCACCATCTGCGAACCCCTTGGCGAATCGATTCGACGTACTGGCGCTCCGATGAGCACATCAACATTGGAAGTCCCTCGGCCTTGGTCATTCCGACCGGACTGATTCACACGACCCAGGCACTTGAAGCAGGCTGTTGGCTGATCGACGTTTTTGGCCCACCCAGGTTGGATTTCTCTTTACAGGGCCTGGTGCGAAACGCGTCAGAATATCCGATGCCCTGAGAAGAACTTCCCGCCTGCGGCGCCAGTTTCGAGCGGCACTACAGGCAAAACTACGAAAGCGGGGGAAGTCCAGTTCGCAAGGTTGGTAGCAAGATACTGAGCATGAACGAGATAGGCTTGATGCAGGCATTGAGGGCTTCGGCCCGACGATAACCTCTATCAGTTCAACGCATCCTCTGAACCGCCGACCTCAAGTTCACTGATATATGCAGGCATTGGTGAGGCTGGCTGTAAAGTGACATTTTCGAAACGTTTGAACCATACAAAGCACGCCTATTGGAGGCCCTCGGCTTCGATGGTTCCTATGGTCGGGTCGCGGTGTTCTACCGAAAATGGCATGCGGAACGCCAAGAAGCGCTCCGAGTTGCCGGCCGCGGTACGTACGTTCCGCTGGTATTTGGGCCAGGAGAGGCGTTCCAGTTCGACTGGAGCGAGGATTGGGCGGTCATTGCCGACGAACGCGTCAAGCTGCAGGTGGCGCATTTCAAGCTGAGCCACAGCCGGGCTTTCAGCGTCCGGGCCTATCTGCTACAGACGCACGAGATGCTCTTCGACGCCCACAACCACGCCTTTGGCTTGCTGGGCGGAGTGCCAAAGCGTGGCATCTACGACAACATGAAGACGGCTGTGGACAAGGTTCGCAGTGGCAAAGACCGGGACGTCAAGGAGCCTACCTACCAGGGCGGCAAGCAGTTGATGGCCTAAGCTGGCACCAGCGCGACCAGCCGTCACCTTTGAGGCCAAAAGCCGATCCAGGAGCAAGCCCCAGCCCCTACTTCGCACACAAGCTTTCTGGCCGGATCCAAGGAATTGCGGTGGCCCGCAACACGGAAAACAGATACATCGCGCCCTCAGCATCCGGGACCTCAACGCCTGGGATTGGACGCCAAAGCATCCGACAGACAGCAGCGCCCCGTGTGCGACAGCATCCCCTGATGCGTATTGCCCCACGCCTGATGGTGGATTCGTTCGACGTCTCGCGCCGTACTTACTCAAGATCAAAAATCAAACGGAGCCTATTCTGGGCGTTCGCGCACAGCGTACTGGGTATGCCGCTGGCGGCCTTGAGCTTACTGAGTCCGGTCATCGCGGCGCAGTCATCGCTATCAGCAGCCCGAGGTCGTCATCAATGCCCTTGTGCTGCGCCGCTGGCGTGGTACGGCTACAGCCGCCAACGTTACTCCACAGAGTTGCCACGCTGTCGCCCAATTCCCCACGACACCCCTCCGCCGCGCACAGTGGCAGCAATCTGCCGCCCCAGCCGCTGCTCAATCACCGGTTTCCACGGCACCAGCGAGAACCCTATACCATCATCGAGCATGGCGTAGCGCCCGCTGGCAAGTACGATGCTACGTCGATAGATGCCCGCCACGCGCTGCCCCTCGGCCACAGGCCGGTGCTCCAAGCCGGTTTCTGCTGTTATGTCCTGCGCGGCCTTTGCCAGCTCGCGCCCACGCAGCGTCGCCAGCAGGTTGCGCGCCAGGATCACGCGCTGCCCACGCCGCTCAGCCAGTCCCTGTTCGGTCAGAAAGTCGGCGCGCTGCTGCAGCGCGTCCTTGACCTCACCACCAAAGCCGAGATCGCCCAGTCCCTTGCCGCCGCCGATCAACTGCTGATCCAGCCAGGTCGCACCAATCACACGCGCCTGCCGTTCGATGGGCAGGTACGATTTCAGCTCCACTGCCACGCCGCCACCCAAGCGCTGGGCATCGTACTGGCGACCTCGCTCGGCCAAGTCATCAGGCACGCGCCAGACACCTTCGGCCACCCGCTCCACGATGCCGGCACGGCGCAGACCTTCGAGTCGGCGCACGTGCGCGGCTACCACCTCGCGCGGGTCGCGGTCGGCTGTGGCCTGGCCTTGGGCGATAGCAAGGTGATGATCGGTTCGATAGATGCCGTCCGCCGCCAGCGCGGCGATGTTCCGGTCGGACGTACGCACTTCGGCCGCCCCCTTCACTTCCACCACGGCGCCAATCGGGTACTGCTCCAATTCCGTGCGCGGCGGCAGCGCGACATAGTGCGCTTTGCCATCTGTGCCATCGACGATCAAATAGCCCTTGTCGTACAGCTCATCAGCCAGCCCCTTGCCGCTCATCCGGCCGACGATGGAACGCCCATCCTCGCCTGATTGGAACACCGCTAGTTCGCGCGGCCTTCCACTCATGGCTCGCTGCATGGTGCGGATGATGTCTCCGCGCTCGCCCATGGCCCGCAGGGTCGGCTCAGCCTCAGCGTGGACAGCCCAAACGCCTGGCTGCTGCTCGGTCGCCAAGCCCATGCGCTGTAAGCGTTGCAGGCGGCCGATCAGCAATTGCCGCTGACGTTGCAACCGGGGGGTGGCCAGCGTCTCGGTTCGCACCAAGCCATCCACCGCTTCTCGCTGCAAGGTGCGATCCAGCCCTGTCCAGCGCTCCTGATCGACTTCGCGCTGCATGCCACGCTGGATTTCCAGCTCGGTGCGTGGCCCTAGCCATTCGGTCGCCAGTTCCGATGCCCGGTTCCGCATGCCTTGGCCGATGTAATCGCGGGAGATGATGAGATCCTTACCGGTGTCGTCCTTACCGCGGAGGACGACGTGCGTGTGTGGGTTGTCGGTGTTCCAGTGATTCACCGCCACCCATTCCAGCCGCGTGCCGAGGTCAGCCTCCATGCGCGCCATCAAATGCCGGGTATAGGTACGCAGGTCGTCGAGCTGTTCGGCATCCTCGGAAGAGATGATGAAGCGGAACTGGTGCCGGTCCTCCCGGCCATGTTCCTCGAAGGCGGCCAAGTCGGCATCGTCAGCGGCCGGCCCATAGGCCTGGCCGGGTTCGCCCTGACGCCCGACACCCTCGCGCTCGATGTAGCGCAGGTGCGCGACGGTCGAGCGCGCTCCGGCCTTGGCGAGATTGACCAGCCGGGCCTTGATGGTCACCCGCCTGGCATTGGGCGCCCGCGCGTGATCTGTAAAGCGTGCTGCGACGTGGCCACGGCCCAGCCGTGCGCCGGGCCGACTCCCTGCCTTGCCGGCTTTGGTTCCGGCCTTGCTCGCCTGGCGCAGCACCTGAGTGACGAAGGCATCGCCGCGTTGTTTGGGTGCACCAGGGCGAACGCGGAAACGGTCGTCGTCGCTGCGGCTCATACCGTGTCTCCATCCAAGACCGACGCAGTCCAGCGGGCGATGCACACTCTTTCCCTAATGCCTGCAAGGCGTTGCCTGATCTCGCGGCACGGTGCCGCGATCAGGCGCGTGCCGCGCCACCCCCATGTGCAGACTGGGTTTTCGCACAACGAAGTGCCGCGACCTTTTATCTTGCCCTGCACCTTCCCCCTGCCTGACGGCACTGGGATGCGATGCCTCGGCGGCGCTGCGTCCTGCGCAGCCGACCCGCCGACGAACGCCAGCCATGCCTGCGGCATGGCGCGCTCGGGGCAAGCCATCTGCACGTTGGGGCGCACGCAAACGTGCGCGAAAGGGTGCGAAGAACTGGCCCTCAAATACAGCAACGGATGCAGGGAAAAGCGCTGTGCAAATGCATTCAAGCGGCACGCACAAGGACGTTGCGCCAGCATCGGCAACGACAGTTCCGATAGCAGGCCAACGTAAAATCGAGACCACGACAGCCTCCGGTGAGTCCGCGTGCAGTCGGTCGATTTCATGGCTGCTTCTCCAGGTAGATCGGCTGTGCCGTACCGATCACGGTGGATGCAGAAATTGGCCCAAAATACCGGCTGTCGAACGACGCCGGATTAGTCGCACTGAGCAGAAACAGTTCACCTTCGGCAAGCGCCCGACACTGCGACCAGGAAGGTAGCGGACGGCCCAGCCGGTCGGTGCGCAACACGGCGGCCACCGGCACGCCGTCAATGCGCACAACACCATTGACGATGCAAACGTGTTGAGGAGCAACCGCGCCGATACGTTTGAGCAACGGGATGTGGGATGGCAGGTAGCCACGCTGCGCAGCCAGTGCGGTCGCTTCTGCCGGAAGCCGGGCCAGCACGATGCTGCCGACGTGCAGCGAGTCGGCTTGCGAATTGACCGATTCGATGCGATACCAGCCGACCGGCACGCTGTTGGATGGGTTGTAGACGACATGCACCGAAGACATCGCAAAGGATGCCCAGGCAAGCGCAGCAAGGCCGCAGGCGGACAGCACCCCAAACGCGAGTTGAGCGCGCATGCGCGAGCGCGGTTTGATCGTTGCCGCGGTCATTGCAATTCCTTCCCGGCAAGCCAGGCGGCATGTCGCTCGATGGTGTATTGCGGCAGTACCAGGTGTGCGGAGAGACGGTTGCCCAACGTGCGCCAGTACGCGGGTGACACGTCGATGGGGGCGATATCCAGTGCCTCGATCGCGTCAACTAGCGGCAGCACGGCCTGCACCTGTCGTTCGCCTTCGGCGTGCAGCAGGATGCGCGCGCTGGGTTGTATGCCTGGAATGCGCTGCACCGCGTCCAGCGGCGTACAGGCTTGCATCACCATGAGCTGCCAGCGGGTCGTACCGTAGTCGTTGGACTCCCAGCGGATGCGGCAGAAGATGGATGCTGGCAGGAACACCGCCCTGCGCCGCCAGCGGTCAAGCTGGATGATGCGCTCCGGGTTGCCGAAGCGCAGATAGAGGTTGATGCGCTTGTCCACGTAAGCGAGCGCCACGCGAGTCAACGGTGTGTTGCCGATTTGGCTGGCAAGTGTGAGCAGCGATGGTGGCGACGCAGCCGCGCTTGTTGTTGGTGGAACTTGCGTGTTTGTATTCATGTTGTCTTCTCCGGGAACTCCCGTTCCAGCAAGGCGCGCAGCAGTTCGGCTACCGTGGTGCCTTTGGTGAAAGCCGAGACCTTGATGCGAGCGCGCAGCGCGGGCGTCACGTCGAGGGTCAGGCGCGCGGTGTAGAGGTCGCCCTTGTTGATGTCGCTGCCGTCACCCTGGCGAATCCACGCTTCCGCGTGCGGATTCGCTGGTGGACGTGCGCCGATGGCGATGCGTTTTCCGTGTCCGCCGCTCATGGCGACCACCGCAGCAGCTCATCCACCAGCGCAGTGATCTCACGCGCGGCAGCGCTGTCCGGCACCAGTTCGCGGGCCAACCGACCAGCGGCCACGCTGTCTGCGAAAACGATGCGTTGGCGCACCTCTGCGCGCAGTGCGGGCAGCGGTTGATCGGCAAGCGAGTTGCGCGCCTCGCGTCCGATGACCGTGGTGCTGACACGCCGATTGATGACGAAGGCCGCGCGCAGCGTTGGCCTGAAGACCTGGGCCTCGCGGATCAACGCCACCATCTCGGCGCTGGCCCAAACGTCATATGGACTGGGTTGCACCGGGATCAGCACGCAGTCGGCCGCCAGCAGCGCGGAGCGCGCGAGTGCGGCGATTCGAGGCGGGCCATCAATCACGATGTGATTGCAGCGTCTGGCTAGTTCTGGCGCTTCCTGGTGCAGGGTTTCCCTTGCCAGGCCGACTGCGCTGAACAACCGGGGCAGCCCTTGCTGGCTGCGCCGTTGTGTCCAATCCAGCGATGACCCTTGCGGATCGGCATCCAGCAGGATGACTTGCTTGCCCTGCATCGCCAGTTCACCGGCGATGTGGGTGGCGAGCGTGGTTTTGCCGACCCCGCCTTTTTGGTTCAGCAAGGCGATGATCATGGCCTTGCTCCTGCTGGTAAACGGCTTTGGAAGCGGGGTTCAAAGCCGTATTCAAAGCAGTTTTGAGCACTTGTCCACCGAACCGGCGCGCTCTTACTAAAAGTTAGAGGTTTTAAGTTAGGGAAGTTAAGGGAGGCCGGAACCCGCGCCATCATTGACTTGGCGGCCGATTCGTACTCCTGATAGCACGATAGACGTACTCCCGATAGCACGAGCCACCTTGCGCCTGATAGCACGAGCCCATTCACAGGAGAGACACCGGTTATCCACAAAATCAAGCTCTGCCGACCTGGAATGTGTTTTCGGTGGATAACTTTGGCCGGAAAACCAGGATTTCCGGCCCGTCCGGCAACCGCTCGATGCTCAGCGTGTAGCCTGGAAAAGACTGGCGTGCCACCAGTCTGCGCAAGTCGTAGGCGAAGTCCGAGAAGCGTGCGGAGCTGCCCGATTTGCGGTGCAGGTGCGGGAAGTCGAACTGCCAGCCACTGGGCTGCTTGCCGCCGTGTTTGCGCACCAGCCGGTATAGCCAGCGCTCGATACCGCCCGTGAGCTTGAAATACGCCGGGTCGATGGTCAGTACCAGGGCCTCGTCCAGCACGCCGGCATAGAACCAGTCCGGCAGGATCAATTCGAGGCCCAGCGGAACTCCCTTGCTGTCGGCCCGCTCCTTCCACTCGTTGATCCAGGAGAAGCGATGCAGGCGGCGGCCTGTCGTTTCCCGGATCGAGGTCGCCACGCTGGTGGACTGCAAGCGGTCCAGCGCTGCTTTTAAGCGCTGATAGTCGTGCAGCGACGTACCGCGTCCGATGAAGCGCAGGATCTCGTAGGGTGTGGCCTGCATTCGTCGAGAGCTGCGGATGCCCGCATCCCACGCTTCCACGATCTGGCTGGCCGCCCAGATCAGGATGTCGGCATCCCAGATCGTGGCGATGCCGTGCTCTTGTGTTCCCTCCACGCGTACGGTCACGCCACCGGAATGAAAGTCGATCGGCGCGATACGCCGCGACTTGGCCAGCGAGAAGAACGGATAGGCCATCAAGTCCTGGGCGTCGCGCGGTGCCATGTCGCCCGGCAGCGCGCGAAACAGGTCGAGCTGTTCGTGCTGCTGCATAGTCTGCGCTGGCGGCAGCGATGGGCTGGACATGGCGAGGGCCATCGGCGCGCCTGGCCTGCCTAACTTCAGCGGCGCCCATGTTGACCATCGCGGCTGTCGCCAGAATGGCGCTCGGCGTATTCAGGGTCGGAGGTAGCCTCGAAGCTGCGGGCATCCGCCCAAGTTTCGAGGTCGGCCACCGCGTACATGACACGTCGGCCGAATTTGCGGAAGCGCGGCCCACCGCCCATGACGCGCTGCTTTTCTAGCGTGCGCGGTGACAGTCGCAGGAACACGGCGGCTTCGTCGTTGGTCAGGTAGCGTGCGGGTGGCACTGGTTGCTGCGTGGCAGCGGGTGCGGCAGCGGGCCGCAAGGGGACTGGTCTCATGGTGTGAATCTCCATCGTTTAGGGTCGCCGGCCACAACAGCGCGACCGGATGGAGGCCAGTCTCAAGAAAGCACGGCGTTCTGCTCAGGGACGATTTGTGTCCGATATGGAACGTCCCTGTTCAAGCGGTGAAAGCTGTGCGAGGCGGCGATAGCCGCCCAACATCAGCTTTTTGCCGCGTTGCACCAGGCGGCGCACGCGGGCGCGCAGATCGCTATCGGCGTGCCAGCCCTCGGCCACGGCATCGGGGCCGAACAGCACGTCGGCCACCGTTCGCAAGGACGCACCCGCCAGGGTGCCGTCGAGCGCCTGCAAGGTGTGCAGTTCCAGCAGCGACGACGGGGATGGGCGTGGTTTGACGACTCCCGCAGGCATGGTGTCGCTGGCCTCCTGCAGCTTGTCCAATTCGCCAGCCAGCGTGCGATAGCGGGCGCAAGGCGCTTGGCAGGCGCGGATGGCGTAGACGTAGGCCATGCCGTCCTCCAGCGTTGGCGCGAGTGCCAAGCGCAGACAGCAGCCTGGCTCCCGGGCGACCAGCACCAAACGTCGGCCGTCATGGATCAGTTGCTTGTAGCCCGGGATGCGCCAGAAATCGAACGCGACCGCATCGGGTGGCGGATCGGTATCGGGATAGAGCTGCACCACGGTATCGTGGTCGGGGAACCAGGCCGGGTGCGCATCTCGCGCATCCTGGCCGGGATCTTCCAGCAGGCGAAGACCCCAGCGCAGCGCCTCCTCGGGGTGGCGGTGGCGGCGCAGCCAGTCGTGACGGTAGTCCGGGTCGCGCCGCAAGTATTCCCAGGCCAAGGCCGGGGCGTCCAGATGCAGGACGTAGAGATACGCGGCGCGGGGATGCCAATGATCGGAACTCAGCTCTGCCATGGCGCAACCTCCTGTCGGATAGCAGGAACAGTCGCCACGGGTGCCGGTTTTACGAAGCTACAGAGTTATCACCAAAAAAGTCATATCGATATTCAATAATCGCGTAATGCCAAGACTGTCTGGCTCCGAAACGTTATAGGGATCGTCCGAATGCGACGGCAGCGCAACCAGAAATGGTGCGCAGCATCCAACCACGGTGCCGCAAAGTCCGTCAAGCATCGTGACTGTTTGGGTCGCGTTTGCACCGCTGAGGTGCATAGTCTGGATTGATGTGATCAGGGTCTGAACTGAGACCCAAATAGACACATTACGCTGCAACCAGCGGCGCCTGGATGGCCCGCCGCAGCGGGCCATCCGGTTCGTATCAGTCGATGATTGAACCGTTGATGCGGGCCAGCCGCGCATAGTCTGACAGCGTGCGCTGCGCGACGAAATACAGATCGCGCTCTACCGGCAGCTTCAACGGTCCGACGATGGATGCCAGATCGGATATCCGCACGTTGCCCAGCTCGGGCATGCCGATGCCGACATCGCACAGCCCAAACGCCGTATCGCCATCCTCGGGATCGAGTTCAGTGAGCAGCCAGGTCGCGTGCGCGTCCGGGGTGAACAGCTTGACGACGGGCGGCGGGTCAATGTCCTGGCCTTCGGCAGTGGCTTGGCCATTAGCGAGCAGTTGGGCGCGTTGTTCGTCGGTGATGAGAGCTTGGGTCATGGTCGCTTCCTTTGAAGGGTTCACTCCACGGCGGAGCGAGGCGACTGGGGCGCACGTTCCAAACGCAGCCGTCATACCCCAACACGGTCCGGTGCGGGCCGGGGTTGACGGCAAGCGGCGTGCGCCAGACTCGCGCACTTGTCCGCTATGGGGTGAACCTGGGAGCGACCAGGATGGCCACGAAGCCGTATTGCTGGATGCACGGAAAGCCTCAGATGTGCCATTAAGGATGTACGGAAGATCGTAAAAACGTACAGACGGAAGTCAACGAATCCACAGCAGCACAGAAACACGAATTCGGTTTTACACAGAGGCGTAAAAACACGATGACGAGCAAGATACCGTTACCCAGTATGGTAGGCCGAAATAGCCAATGAGTTAAAGATAACGTGGTTTTAATTGTGCTGTTAATCGACGCTTCTGTGCATGCAGAAGCGATCAATCCAGCGTGGCCGCCCGGTCGGCGCCACCACTTTCGAGGCCGAACCGGCGCAAGCCTTCGGCGCGGCAGTGCGCGCGCTGAGAACAGAGCAAGGGGTCGCCCAGGAGACGCTGGCCCACCTGGCCGACATTGAGCGCTCGCACATGGGCAAGATTGAGCGTGGCGAACACATGCCCACGCTGGCGATCATTCTCAAGATCGCACGGGCGCTGGGTTGCAGCTCCGCTGACTTGATGACGGCGACGGAAAGCCGCCTGACGGCTTCCGAGCCGGAGCACTGACCGTCTGGGAACGCCCCGCCAAGGTGGGCGGGGCGTCGGGGCGGCGATCAGTCGCCCTTGTTGCGCGACCAGATCAGGTTGTGCGTGCCGTCCTCGCCTTCGATCAGGCGGGCGTAGACCGTGGCCGGAAACGAAGGATCATCCAAACTGCAAGACACGTAAGGCCTCTCTGCATGGCTGATTTTCTTCCACGCTGCGCCGACTTCCAGCCCGTTGCCTGCCTGGATGCGGTAGTCGGGGGCGTTCTCGCTGGTCTTGTCGTTCTGGATGAATTTGACCTTGACGTTGAGCGTCAGGGTGCGGAGCGTGCCGGTGAAGCCGTCTTGGTCTGCGGTGAAGGTGCCGATGTTAGCCATGATGAATTTCCTTTCGGGGTTGCAAGATCGCGCCCATCGCGTCCTTGTCGGTGATCCAAGGGTGAGGGTCGGGCGGGCTGCACCGCAGAGCAAAGCGATGAGGCCGCAACAGCGTGGAGGACCGGGAGGCCCAAAGAATTTGCTGCGCGAGGAAGGCGCACAGCGCCGGGGAAATTGTTTGGGCCGGACGGTTGCAGCCATGAAGCCCGAGGCGCAAGCCGTGCCCTCGCCAGGATTCACGACAAGCCAAGGACGCAGGGGTCGAACTGGCCCGAATGGAACGATGGTCAACTCGGCATCCCCGCAGGAAGGCAGCGCCGGCATGGGCGTTGATGCTGGCAAGGTCTGGCCCGGAACGACTGGAGGGAACGCTCCCTGCACCAGACGGCAAGCGGGTTGAAGCGTGGCGTGGAATCTTCATGGCAAGGCTGTGTGGCGCGTCGGTGAACCGTCCTTCGTGATCTAACTGGCGGCCAACCGTCAGCATCGTGGGCGGCACGCATTTGCACAACCTGCCGCAGCATGGTGCAGCGCACCTCAGCACCTGCCCACCGTGGCGGGGACTCTGCTTGGGCAAGTGCATCGCACGCGCAGGCTCGGCATGGGCCGGAGTGCTTGCCGATTCGACGCCCCGCCACGTAGGCGGGGCGCATTTTGGGTTTCTGAGGTGGCTTGTCGGCTGTTAGACCGGGCGCGGCAAACTTGCCGCGCCCGATTTTTAATAAAAGATACCCCGGCGCATTTCTGTACCGGGGCCATTTGTCATTGCGACCTTACGCAGCCAGCGCCTCGGCCAATTCCTCCACCGGGATGGCAGCACCCTGCGGGGCTTCCTTTGGCGTGTCGTTCGTCATGTCCTGCGAATTTTCCTGCTGCGCGTCGTCCTGCGCCGCGCTGGTGATGTCCTCACTCTTGAAAACGGCAGGCATCCAGCCCGTCCCCACCGCCAGCCGCTCGGCCTCGCTGGCAATGTCGACCTTCTTGAGCTTCGCCAGTCGGTTGACGTTTCCGGGTGCAAACTGCTGCACGGCTTCCAGAATCACCGCCTTGGAGACGTGCGAGAAATACCCCTCAGCGGTCGGTGTCCACCATGCCGCCATGTCCAGCCCAACCGCCTGCGCCAACACCTTGCCCGGTGCATCATGTTCCAGCGAAGAAACCACGTCCACAGTCGAAGCCACGCATACCGCCAGCAGTTTCACCAGTTCAACCTGCGGCATTGCCAGCAGCACCGCGAACAGCTCAGCATCGTCCTCCGGCAGCTTCTCACCCCATGCTTGCTGTAGTTCCCGCAAGGCGATAGCGGCGGGCGACTGCGGCCAGTCCGGGGCATAGCCCTCCAGTCTGTCCTGTGGGCGGACACTGATGCCGATAGGCAATTCCACCGCATAGCCCTCCTGCAAAACCCGCTGCACCATGCCATGCACCAGCCCGGCCAGCGATGCCTGCGGATTGCGCGCCAGTTCGATTTGCAGTGCCGCCGTGCGGTGGGCGCTCAAACGGCGTGCCAGCTTCTCGGAGATTCCGGCCTTCTTCGACGCGGGGCTGTCCTCGTCCTCGGTTTCTTCCGGTGCCATGCCACCTTGCACCCGCGCCAGCGTGCGCAGCGCCTTGGCTTCGGCCTCACGTAGCAATCCGCGATGGATGACGGGTTCGCCTTGGCGGTCGAGCGTGACGACAACACCAGCAACAGCGCGAATGCTCGGACTGTAGGCTAGTAACTCGGCCTCCAGGGCTTCCAGTTGGTCGCCCACGCTGCGGCCTTCCTCGTCGAGTGCTTCGGCTTTCTCTTCGTCCTCGGCCTCCAGTGCGGATTCCAAGGCCTGCCCGATTTCCTGCAACTTCGCTTGCAGCTTGGCGATACGCTTGGCTTCGCGGGCATTGGCCTTGCGCGGCTCCTTCGGCGCACGCTGGAAGGCTTGCAGGTCGGCATAGGTGGTAGCGGGGACAGCCTCCACCCACGCCCAGCCCTCGGCGCGTACTGTGTCGGCCAACCCCGCCAGCTTGTCCTGTGCCAGCCGGTCGAGCAGCCCGGTATCGCTCAGGTAAATGCCTTGGTCGGCATCGGCAAACAGGTCACGGCGGATGGCACCGCCTGCGGCCTCGTAGGTATCCAGCCCGACAAAGCGCACCAGCGGGTGGCGGTGGGCATCAATCTCCCGCTCGGTCAGCCGCTCCCGCAAAGCGGTCGGGTTACGCTGCCAGTTCGGCGCATCGTAGAAAGCGGCTTCCTGCGCGGCGTGGTCATCGGTGATGGCCAAAGCCATCAACTGGTCAAGATTGACCTCGTCGGCGCGGTAGTCGGCCATCAGGCGTGGCGAGACGTTCGCCAGCTTCAAACGACGCTGTACCACCAGCGGGGTCACACCAAAGTCTGCGGCAATGTCTTCGATGGAGCGGCCTTCTTCGATCAAGGCGGCGAAAGCCTCGAACTGGTCGGCGGGGTGCATAGCTTCGCGCTGCACGTTCTCGGTCAGGCTGGCAGTGCGGGCCGACGCATCGGCCACCAGCAGGCAAGGCACCGCGTAATCCTTGGCAATGCGGTGTTTCTTCGCCAGTATTTTCAGGGCAGCAAGGCGACGGCCACCCGCCACCACTTCGTAATGTTCGCCATCGCTGGCAAGAATCACGGTCAGGTTTTGCAGCAGCCCTACGCGCTGGATGCTCGATGCGAGGGCATTGATGGAAGCGCCCAAAGTCTTGCGCACGTTGCGCTTGGACGGGCGAAGCTGCGACAGCGGCACCAGCAGCATGCTTTGCGCCGGGGTTACTGCTTGCAGGGCTTGGACTTCTTGATGGGTAACGGTATTCATGGTGAAAGCTCCTGTCCCGTGTTGGGACGAAATAAGAAAAAAAATGGAAGAACAAAACTCGGTGTCGATTCACGGTGTCGGTATCTGCATGCGCGCTCTCCTGTGGTTTCAAAGCTGACCGGATTCCAAGATTCGGAGCCCGTTGTGGCTTCGGTTGGTTCGGCGCAGAGACCTGGGCCGGTCCCTGTTTGCCGCCGTCTTTCCTGAGTTCATCGCCCGCGAAAAACCGGGCCAGCGAGGGACTGGCTGTCAAGGAAGCAAGCGCAGGGTTGGTGCGGCCCGCAGCGCAGCGAGGACTCGGCCCTGCGCGCCTTGACGGCCAGGCACTGCGGGCTACGGTCGCGGGAGAAAGCGATGGACTTGGGGAAAGACGAACAGCGGCCGATAGGCCAGGAGATGCGTTGAAACCAACGCCGCGCGGCAAGCGCCACTGCGTGCCGAAGGCACGCCTAGATGGATGGCTGTTGGCCGATCAGGCGCAGCCTGTTCGGGCGGCATTGCAGGGGCGCCAAGCAAAGCGCGGCGGGGATGGGCTGACCAGCCGATCCCCTGGAGAGCAAACGCAGTGCGCAGCCCTATAAGGGCGGAGGCGTCAGCGATGGAAGCCCGGAAGGGGCGAGACGGCGCAGGCGGCTCGATGCCATGCACGACAGCGCGGCCCGACTGTGCCGGGAGACGCACAATGCAAAGAATACAAATACCAATCTCTTGTTGAAAGAATCTTGACCTTGACGACAACTTCTCAGCAACACCCATCCATCCTTGGCCTGGGCGCACCTTTCGCCACACGTTGGGGCCTGGCCTTGCTTTTCGGGCCTCTCGTGTACACGCTCTACCGGACAATGAAGCCCTTGGAACTGGCGGTATTCGGTTTTCCCACCGCCATGGCCTATCCCATCCCGGTGTTTTACGGCCCGGCCTTGGTTTTGCTCGGTGTCATGTTTTTGCTGCACAAGCGGTTTTTCCCAGACATCCCCTTTGTAGGAGCCTGCAGCCGCAAGAACGCCGTCAAGGGCATCATTGCGATCACCATCGTCTACCTCGCAACCTATGTCGCGGCACATCTGTTGGGACAACCCCGCGAGCCTTCCATGGTGAGCCTCTACCAGTTCAAGACAGAAACTCAGGTGGTGGTGCTAGTCGTCTCCCTCCTGCTGCTTCCTCCGATCGTCGAGGAATTGGCATTCCGGCACTTCATCATCTCCACCCTCCCCTTCAACGCCAGTGTGAGGATTTCCTGGATAGCAGTGACCATGACGGCACTCATCTTCGTTTACGCACACAGCTACATTTATCTGACTACCAACTTCTTGATGTTTGCCCTGGCCATGATCTTCGGCCGTGCCCGGATTCGTTCGGGTGGCCTGCTCTTGCCCATTGGCCTTCACGCATACGCGATTGCTTTCGGGCTGGCATGCAACCAGGTTGCGGCCTATTTGGAAAACTGATGTCTTGATTTGCCACGGGGTGAAGACCGAGGGCATTCCGATGCTGTACCGAAGTAACGTTGGGGCAGCACAGGCCGATCAGGCACCGCCTGTTCGGTGGACTTCCGGGGCGCCAAGCCAGCGCGGCGGGGTGGGCTGCAAGCCGCCCCCTGGAGGGCAAACGCAGTGCGCAGGCGTCAGCCGACCGCAGGGAGGGAACGATGGAAGCCCGAGAGGGGCGAGACGCTATGGCGGCTCGATGCCACGCACGACAGCGCGGCCCGGCTATGCCGGGAGACGCAAAGACAATTCAGGCAGGATTGCCGAACTACCCAAATGCGAAGCAACCGGCATTTGTCGGCTGATGTAGGTTGACCCTCGAAGCCAACGATGGCGAATACCTACAGCCATCGAGCGGTCGCGTAGCGAACGCTCCGCCGCGCGCCCAGACGGAACGGATGGGCGTGCGGCGGCCTGGCATGGCCGCCCCTGCTGTGCTGTATGCCTTCGCTGCCGAGGGAGCATTACGCCCCCTCGCTGACTCACCCGGTCAAGCCTTGAGCCGCCTCATGCCTTCGGCCAGCATCCACAAGGCCCGGTTGATCTTGACGTTCTGGTCAATGCCTTGAATGGACCGGGTGCTGTGCCTGCGTCCGGTGACGGTACGCCCATGCAGTCCGCCCTGCGTCAAATTTTCCTGCACGCGGTTGTAGGCGCTCCACAGGTCGGGTCGGTCGTCATCGCGGCGGCGCGGCGCCAATAGCTGCGATTCGGTGATGGGCGCGGGTGTCGTCGGGTCGTCGTACTTGAGGGACAGCGCCGCATGGGCAAACACTTCGGCTTCGCCCGGGTCCAGTGTGATGGCGCACATCTCATCGCGGCGTTCACGCACCAGATCGAAACCATCCAGCACGTCATATGCGCCCTCGATCACTTGCCCGACCACATCGCCTTTGTGCGGAATGCGTAGGTCGGCCACGGTATCGCCGCACACCAATCCGTTTTTGCAGACGAAACGGAACATGCCCGCCAGCATTTGATAGCTGCTGGTGCCATCGTGCGAGTTCAGCAAAATGATTTCGTTGGCCTCCGCGCCGTTGATCTGGTCGGCATGGCGCAGCCGCACCATGTGCTTGGTGTGATCGCGCTTGCCTTCGTCACGCACGCGGGTCTGGCACACCATGAAGGGTTGAAACCCTTCCTTGCGCAGTTCGGACAGCACTGCGCCGGTCGGGATGTAGGCATAGCGGTCGGAGCGGCTGGCGTGCTTGTCCTCGGCGAAGATGGACGGGGCCACGGTGCGAATCTGGTCATCCGATAACGGGTGATCGGCACGCAGTACGGGGGAGCGGGATGCGAAGCGGGTCGCAAGTTGCATGATCTTTCTCCAAAAAATGCTGCTGTGGTTTCAAAGCTGACCGGATTCCAAGATTCGGAGCCCGTTGTGGCTTTGGTTGGTTCGGCGCAGAGACCTGGGCCGGTCCCTGTTTGCCGCCGTCTTTCCTGAGTTCATCGCCCGCGAAAAACCGGGCCAGCGAGGGACTGGCTGTCAAGGAAGCAAGCGCAGGGTTGGTGCGGCCCGCAGCGCAGCGAGGACTCGGCCCTGCGCGCCTTGACGGCCAGGCACTGCGGGCTACGGTCGCGGGAGAAAGCGATGGACTTGGGGAAAGACGAACAGCGGCCGATAGGCCAGGAGATGCGTTGAAACCAACGCCGCGCGGCAAGCGCCACTGCGTGCCGAAGGCATGCCTAGATGGATGGCTGTTGGCCGATCAGGCGCAGCCTGTTCAGCTGTATTCGAGGGGCGCCAAACGAAGTGCGGCGGGGATGGGCTGACCAGCCGATCCCCTGGAGGGCAAACGGAGTGCGCACCCCCATGAGGGCGAAAGCGTCAGGGATGGAAGCCCGGAAGGGACGAGACGACACAGGCGGCTCGATGCCACGCTCGACAGCGCGGCCCGGTTTGCCGGGAGACACACGTCACAATGCAACGAGAAAAATTCCAATCTTTCCTGGAGAAGTCCGCACCCTGCCGGCGTTCGACGAGCACTGCAGCGAGATGCATCTGCACTCGTCGCCAACTGGCGCTCTCGACCCAATGCGGCCCTACATCTCGCGCCATTCAGCCCCCCTGAAGCCACCCTCCGGCAACGATAGGTAGGTGGTTGAAAAAATAGCGAGAGTCAAGCTTCGTTCAGCCACTTCATGGGTACGAGCTTAACCCCGTCTCGCCACTCGCGCAGCCCAACCACGCCAGGGATATCGCCCCACACATCGCGGGACGCGTGGTCCAGCACGATCAGTTGCAGCTTGCCCTCGGCCTTGAGCACGACCTGCCCCATGACCTCGAATGCCTTGCGAACGGCATCGATGTCTTCATCCCGAAAGAGCGGTTCCTCGACCTTTTCATCCGGACGTGTCACAACGCGCTTCGGAAAGTACACCTGGCTGGGCTGGTCCAGGACCATAAAGCCGGGAACGGGACTGCTCGGCTGGGCCAAGTAGAACTGGTGCAGGGCCAGCAACATGGCCAGGTGGTAGGAGAGCCAGTTGGAGCCGCTGCCGATCTCGGACAGGTAGTCATCGCGCTCCGCGCCCCGCACTTTGATCGTCAGGTCGCTGATTTCGAGGGAGATGGGGTCATCGGCGTTCTCCACGTCCAAGGAAGGCAAAAGGCGACCCGCATGTGTGTTGACCGCGAGCAAGGCTCGGCGCTTACGGGAGTCGACATCCTGCTCGCGAAGTTCCGCCTCTAACCGCTGAACGATCTCCCGCAATCGGGCCACCTCATCAACAAGTTCACTGTCGCTGCCCAGGCGCCGGTGAAGATCGAGGGCGGACTCGAGGTTACCGACAAATCGCTCAGCTTTCTTCGCTGCGAACTGACTTTCACTCGCCTCCTTAGAGCGACCGGACAAGGCACGTTTGCGAATCTGAACAGACCGTAACCGCTCCGTCGTCTGGCCCACTTCGGCCGTCACGCGCTGCAGTTCACGATCAAATGCGGCGGGCACTTCCTTGTCGACGCCGGCCTCGGCTTCGACTTCTTCCAATCGCGCTGACAGCACCTCCAGCTTGCGTTTTGCCGAATCGGTGTGACTGCCACACATGGGGCAGTCTGCTGCGTCATCCGTGTGTGAGACCAGCCAACTGGATAACTTGAGACGTCCCCGCTGAAGCCCTATCGCCGCCTCATACTGATCGACGCCGGAGCTCATGCGGTTCATTTCCTCGAGCCGATGCCTCAGCGTGGTCAGCTCTCGCGACACCTCGCGCTCCTCAGCATCCAGGCCACTGAGCTCGCGCAATGCATCAGAGATCGTCGAGGTGCTGACGGACAGGGTCAGATCCGTGCGTGCGACGACCTCCTCCAGCAGCTCGATCATTTGCCCTCGCGTGGGTTGTTGCTCAGACTTGGACGTCAAGCCCAGCTCTTGGGCTTCGCTGAACTTGACCATCAGATCCGCCAGCCAGCGCGCCGACACCTGCTGAGCATCCTTGAGCTCACGCTCCTTGCGGCGCAATTCCTGACGTGTACGGCCCAGCTCGAACTGCTTTGCCATGAGGGCCGGCGTCACTGCGCCCAGCACATAGGGAAATATCTTGCGCAGCTTCTCGCGGTGCTCGTAAGTGTTGGTCTTAAAAAACAGCACGTCCGGGTTGGCTACGATGTTCTGCGGCTGAAACGTGAACGCGGCAAGATCCCGAAAGCTCGGGCGGCCGTCAAAACCGGTCGAGTCGTCCCCACCACCGGTGAAGTCCAGCTTCGACAGGCCGGCGAGGTCATCCAGCAGCCGCTTCACTGCGTCGGCGTTCGTGTTCTTGACTATGCGCGGCGGCACCTCGGTGATCCTCTCGGCCTCCATCAGAAACATGTCGTCGGTGCTGCGCTGCGCGCCGGGCTCACGGCGCGCCAGCAGTTTGTCGCCCTGATCGGTCGCCACGACAACTCCGAACCACTCGCAATACTTGCGGATGGTGTTAACGGGAATGGAACACGTGCTGGAGCCGAGGCAGTAGTCGATGATGGGGATGACCGCGGACTTGCCCGTCCGTGACGCGCCGCTGATGACGTTGACCTTGCCCAGATCGAACTGCAGCCGACGCGGCTTGAATTCGGGGTTCCGGGGCCAGAGCACGATCGCGCGAATCTGGAAAAACATCAGAGCCTCACCTTCAGCGTTGTTGTTATCTCGTGCAGCGTAAGCTGCCCACACCAGGCGCCGAGCTTCTCTGCATCCGCCAAGAGCTGCTTCACTTCGTCAGGCATGCCCCGCGCCCTGGTCCGCGACAAAGGAACCGCGCTACCCGCATCCGTGAGGTAGATCAATCGTCCCGCGGTGGCCAACTCGATGGACTGCAAGCTCAGCACACGCCATCGCAAAGCGCGATCATGAAGTTGGAGCAGCAAGTCTTGCTTGGAGACAGCCGAATCACCGAATTTGGCCGCAAAGGCGCGAAGGCCCGAGCTGATCCTAGTACGTTGCAGTAGATCGGCGGTCGCCTGGTGCAGAACGATGGGCAACGTCAGGAAGAGCACCGGCAACGGTGGCGGGTCGCCCGCAGCCTGGGACTCGACGTAGCCACAGCAGAACCGCCATATGACGGCGGCGCCCAATGCCGGGTTCTGGATGTTTTGTACCTCTCGTACTAGCATCGTCACGCCGCCTTTTTCGCCTTGAGGTGCTGCTCGTAGTCGGGATGCCATCCGATCGAGAGGTCATCGGCCAGTCGGTGCAAGCAGCCCGGAATGAAATGCTCGGGCGGGTCCATCGCCTGCACTGACGCGCTGACCTGCATGCAGTCGGCATACAGCGCCTGCCCCTGCTGGTCCTGCGCTTTGCCGGAGTGCGCGACTTTGCAGGCAAGTCGCTTGTTCTTCCAATTTCGCTTGAGGGTGGCGTCGAGGTCATCAAGCGACGTCACATCCACCTCGCCGCGCACGGCCCAATCGGTGCGATCCGCGGCAGCCATCAGGTAGTCGCTCACGGCCTCAAGCTTGTCTTCGAACGTCATGCCGATGATTTCGAGCTGTTGGACAAAGATCTTGGGCAGGTAGCCCTGCGACTCGTCCGAACTCGGCGCCTTCGCGCGACTCAGCAGCACTGTCTCCCGATCGATCTTGCGAACGTAGGCGTCATACGCAACCTTGAATTCGTCTCGTCCGATGATGGCAGGCCGATTTGCCTCCAGGAGCTCGTCCACGCGGCGCTTCACGAAGCCGCACATGTGATCTGCGATGTCCCGGACCTTGCTTGGCGACACCGGATGGGTGCGGATAACGGCTTCGATGTCAGCCTGCGGGCTGCCGGAGCCGCAGGTAAGCCGGAAATTCTTGATGACTCGCGCCACCAGATCCTGGTCAGCATCGAAGACCTTCTCAACGTAGGAGGCGATTTCTGAAGCGACGTCACTTCGCTGCGCGAAGGTGGGCGCCTCGCCCCACAGCGCGGTACGAGCCTGGAGAATGGCAGCGCGGGCGGCATCCAACGTCGCAGCCTCGGCGAGCACATGGACGATCGCGCCTGTCACCGGCCGCGACACGTAAATCTCGAAGAGTGTTCTGTCCGGATCACAGCCGCCTTCCGCGGCCAGGGTGACCCAATTTGACAGCGTCTTCCAAAGCGACTTCGCCCGATCTGCCACCGGGTTCGCGGTGAGCGCGCTCTTGCTCTGAACCAGGTGCACACCTAGCTGCGCATGTTCTTGGGCCACGTCGTCCAAGACCTCCATGCTGCAGGAGCTGCCCTCGGGTACCACAAGCAGGAGATGCAGCAGTCGGGTGTACTGGAGCCCGTAGCCCAGCGCCTGACCTGGAACCTCGGTTTTACGTCGTGACCGCGAGGCTCCCCTACCCGTCGATGTTGTCATTCAGCCCCCTGACTTAATTGAAACATCATCTTACAGGTATGGTGGTATCTGCTCGCGTGCTGCGTGCTGCGTCTGGGCATCGTCGATATGGCATAGCGGGGCGCCTTAGCGTTGTCGCATCACTGATAACAACCAGATTGCCAACATCCGCGCAGTGCCGAAACATGCCAATGTGACGGGAATACTCGTCATCCCTTACGGAGAACATGCCCACCTTCGGCATTGCCAAGTAACCGGACCTTCAACGGCATTGCGTTATCTAGTCGTTTATTGACAAATGACTAATTATTGCAACATACTTCAGGAATGGGCTCTGACTCAACGCTCGAACAAGCCGTCCTCGCGCTCGCCGGGCGTCGGCCACTGCTGCGCGCGCGCGATCTGGCTGAGCAGGGCCTGCCCACAGTGGTGCTCAGCCGACTGGTTGCAGCCGGCAAGCTTGAGCGCATCGCCCGCGGCGTCTATAGCCTGCCGGGACGCGCGCTCAGCGAACACCGGTCGCTGGCCGAGGTAGCCCTGCGCGTGCCGCGTGGTGTCGTATGCCTGCTGTCGGCGCTGCGCGTCCATGGCATCGGCACGCAGGCCCCGTTCGAGGTCTGGATGGCGATACCCCATCACTCGCCCACACCCCGGCTGGACCAGCCTGCTCTGCGCGTGGTGCGCATGTCGGGGGCAGCTCTGACCGAAGGCATCGAGCCGGTTGAGATCGACGGCGTAAAGGTCCCGGTGTTCAACGCGGCCAAGACGGTGGTCGATTGTTTCAAGTACCGCAACAAAATCGGCCTGGACGTGGCGCTGGAAGCGCTGCGCGATGGCTGGTCGCAGCGCAAGCTAGCGATGGATGCGCTCTGGCACTACGCCAGGGTGGATCGCGTGGCCAATGTCATGCGGCCCTATCTGGAAAGCGTCACGGCATGAACCGCAACCTCGCTGCCTCCATCCGGGCCCGCTTGAAGCAGCGCGCCGACACCACGAAGCAGGATTTCAACCTGACGCTGACCCACTATGGGTTGGAGCGGCTGCTGTACCGGCTGTCAGTCTCGCCGCATGCCGCCAATTACCTGCTCAAGGGTGCACTGTTATTTTCACTGTGGTACGACCAGCCCCATCGGCCGACGCGCGATGCAGACCTGCTGGGATTTGGTCCGGACGATATCGACACCGCCGTGGCGGCTTTCCGCGAGATCTGCCAGATTGAGGTGGAGGATGGCATCGCATTTGATCCCGCCTCGGTCAAGGGCTCCGTGATCCGCAAGGAGGCGGGCTATGGCGGCGTGCGGATCGACCTGCAAGCGAAGTTGGATGGTGCGCGCATCGCGCTGCAGGTGGACATTGGTTTTGGCGATGCGGTCACGCCAGCGCCGGAATCGGTAAGCTACCCGGTGCTGCTCGAAGACCTACCCGCCCCGCAACTTCGCTCCTACCCGAAATACACGGTGGTAGCCGAGAAGTTTCACGCAGTGTGCCTGCTCGGCATGGCCAATACCCGCATGAAGGACTACTTCGATCTCCGGGTGTTGCTAACCGAAGGTGCGTTGGCGCCAGCCGAATTGCGCCGCGCAATCGAGGCCACATTCGCGCGGCGGCAACTGGCGATGCCCAATACCCTCCCCTCAGGTTTGAGCGATACATTCGTGCAGGATGCTGCGAAGCAAAAGCAATGGGCCGCCTTCCTGAAAAAGAATCGACTCGAGGCCCTGGACCTCGCTGAGGTCGTCGCGCTGTTGCGCGGCGAGTTCCAGAAAATCCTGGCATCCTGAAGGAGCGAGCCTCTCCAATAAACTGAGCAAATGACCTATACCGCAGCGCAACTTCAGCAGGTTCTTGACGACCACATGCAGGAAGGGCTCTACCTGGAGTTCAAGCGCGGGGCAGCATTGGTGCCATCGAATGGGTCAAGGCAGGAATTGGTAAAGGACTGCACCGGTTTCGCGAACGCCGGTGGTGGGACGATCCTGTATGGGATTGCCGAAGAAGATGTCGAGGGCGTACCTGCTGCGGCGTCACTCTCACCCGTTACCGCCCCAGGTGTTGGCGGCGACTGGCTCACCAATGTCCTCCGAAGCAACACAAGCCCCCCGCTAGGCCGGTTCGAGATCACGGAGCTCGCCGTGCCTGGAGGTCGGATCATCGCTATTGAGATCGAAGCTTCATCGACGGCACATCAAAGTCTCCTCGATCGCCGGTACTACCAACGTGCAGGTCGAAGCACTGAGCCGATGCTCGACTTTCAGATCCGCGATGTCATGAATCGTCGGCTACGGCCAGAAGTGCGCGTTGATCCCAGGCTGGTCAACATCGAAAGCAATGGGGAACTGCACCGCAAGGAACTTGAAGTCTTGATCACCAACGTGGGTCAGGTCACGCTCGAGAACTGGCAGTTTGAGATAGACCTCCCGCACGAGGTCATTCGCGACACGCGTGGCCCTGATGTGCACCCCCTTCTGGAAGCGCTCGTGGAAAGCTGGGGCGACACAATGAGCCTCGCGCGCGGCCCCGGCGACCGACGCTTTCTCAGGATCACGCGCGGAGATCCCGATGACGAGCAGCGCCGTCGCCCCCTTCATCCGGGCCAAACTCATACGCTGGTAGACCCCGACAAACATCCCGCCATTGTCGTGGAGGTCGACCACACCATATGGCGTCAAGTCCACGGACTACCGATCATCTGGCGGATCTTCCTGCCAAACTCGCAACCAATCAATGGCGAATGGCGCTTTGAAGAATGGTGCAACTTCTAGGGTTGGACCAGCGCATTGAACCCATCATTGAATGTTAGCTCTGCACGACGTCAGACAGAAGTACGCGACAGCACCTTTGATCGAGTTCGACCTCGGCTATCTGTCGGCCGCGATCATGGTGTCTGACAAGCCGGAATGACCGGCCCCACCATCAACCAGCACTCAACCTACGCATTTCGACCAAAGAAGCCACTCTATCGGCGAAAAAACGCCACCGGTTCCGATTCAAAAAGGCCAGCCGTTCCGATTTAATGTAGCCACCCGATGCGGCTGCAGTCTGTCGGGGCCTGCACCCGCTAGGCAGCGATTGCTGCCAGTCGTCCTGTGCAAGCCAACTTACGCAGCCGGCCAGGAGCCGCCGTACGCCGATGGCTGCTACGTGGCTGGCCATGGCGCGGTCGATGATCCGACGTGGGCGTTTGCAGTCGCTACAGAGCCGCCGTCTTTCGCCCCTGTCCAGGTTTCCTGCCACACGCAAGAGCCTGTTGAACTTAAGGTCTTGCGGGAGGACCGCGTCCTCGCTTCATGGCGGTAGTCACTGTGAGTTTGTACGGGGACTGTTAGGCCCGGCGCGCTACACTCAGGCGACACTTCGTTGATCCATGCAAAGCAACGTTACGAAAATCCAAATTCCGATGGGCCTTGCCGACTTTGCGCCAGGCCAGTGGAAGGGCGCCCTCGACGGAGGCGTCGAATTGGAGATTCCGGCGGACTACGAGCACCTGTTCTCGTCCGCTGGGTCCGTTGGAGAAGTGTTTGCAATCCAGCGCTTGCTTAGCCTTGCCAGAAATAAGACGCCGATCAATGTCCGGTGGCCGTCCGACCTGCTGACGCAAATGCCTACAGTGGCTTCGTTGCATCCCTTGTTGGCTGTTGCGGCCAGCCTGCAGGGAGCAACTCACGAATCCTTAGGGATCGGCGCCGAAGACGTTGACGATCTGCTCGCGCGCGCCAGGCGCCAGATATTCACCTACAGACTTCGCGGTGACTTCTTCACCGACAGCCAGATCTTGCTGTGCGTCGATGCCCGAGGCCACGGTCGGCCGCTGGACTTGTACGATCGATCGAGTAACGGGCTTAGGAGCCGCGAAGACATCGAGACGACGGTGCTGGGCGTGTTATCCCCGCATTTGAATAGCGACGAAACTGCCAGCGGGAAATTCGCGCTGGCTGGTGCGCTGGCGGTCATCGTCGCCGAGCTTTTCGAGAATACCCACCTCCACGGTCGCCTGGATTCGGCGAAAACCCCTGTGGGGCCCGACGCAATGCGCGGCTTACTGTTCAGGCGCATCAGTGTGACCTTGCCTGAGCACCAGAAGTTGGGTCGGCTCGTTGCGGAGCGCGAGGTGCCCGGCCTGGAGGTGTCCATCTTTGATTCAGGCTTGGGCTATTACACGTCGTATACCCGGCAGGCGTTGGATTTGTCGACGAGCCTCGACGAGGAATGGAAGGTCATGCATAAGTGCTTCGCTAGGCATTTCGATCCGGACCAGGTTGACCACAGGCAGCGTCAACGAGGCATGGGCTTGTACGAGGTCTTGCGCGCCCTTCAGGAACTCAAGGGCAGCATCGAGGTCAGGACGGGGCGTCTCTTCGCCTATCGCAGCTTTTTCGAGGGCGCAATCCTCCCTCAGATGCGTCCGCCTTCCGGGCCGTGGGCGCGGATCAGGCTCCCGAAGCCGGTCTTGCTAGACGTGCAGAACAGGCTGACGCCGAGACCGACCGCAAATGACTCTGTGGTCGGCGCAGCTCTTCGAATCTTGGTGCCGCTGGCTTGACATGCGAGCGCTAGCCCTGAGTACTCGATACCGGGAGGACACCTTCGAAGGCGATGCTTGCCTGCTTGTTTATGACGAGACGGAGCTCAGCGCTGCGATGGTGAGCAGCGACGTCCGAGACATATTGAACGCGCGTCCCAATACCTGGAAAATCTTTGTCGTTGCCCCATTCTTGGACGAAGCGTCGGTGATACGTGCAGCGTTGGAGGGGAGTGCCTTTGAGCGCGCTGCGGGCAAGATTGGCGTACTCGTTGGGCGCCGAACGATCGCTCAGTCGCTCACGTTGTACTTTCTTCATCGCAATGAGGTGGATGGCAAGATCGACGCGTCAAGTCCAGCCAGCGACGAGTTGATCCAAGGTTGGCTATTCAACCTCTTCGATCAGAGTCGTGCTCTTGTGGATGCGCCCGCCGGTGTCCACTTCGGCAAGGGCTCTGGCAAGCATGCCCGCCATTTCCTGCGCGCCAGTAGCGTGTTGCTTTCATCGGCGGCTTGTGGCTTCGTTGGCCTAGCAACGTTGGCCCGATTGTCGGCCGAGGAACCCCGTCGCATTTTCGTCGACACCGCACCGCTGGTCGCGGTAGCGCAAGCGATGCAACGCATTGCTCGCCACTTAGGTCAATGGGCCATTTCCCAGCCGGTCGTCTCATTCAGTTCCTATGGGGGAATCGACCGGGCACCGACAATGGGCTACGGTGATCTAGCGCTTGTTTCAGCGTCAACGTCGGGTTCGCTTTCTGATCGATTGATCGGCATGGGCATCGTGGCGGACAACGTCGTCACGCTTTTTTTGTTGAAAGATCCGTTGAAGCCGCCCGCACGGGGGAAGGTCGTTTGTGACCTGACTGCGGCGCCCAGCCGAACCTTCGGATATCGACCGATAGAAAGCTACCCGCCGGAGACCTGCCCAAGCTGCGCCCGTGGTGACGTCCTGGCTGAATTGGCGGGGGACCAGTTCTTGTTGGAGAAGCGCGCGATCAAGCGATTGAGGGTGTCCGCTGCATCACAGAAGAAGGACGCGCGAGCGTTTTTTGAGCGTCACGCCCGGACAGGACAAGTGCAGATCCAGCCATACGCAGCCGACGCGACTGCGAATCTCGTCAAGTTCGACATCGACCGCTTGACGCAGGAGGGGGAGGTACCGCAAGCAGTAGTGAGGCTGCTGCGGCGCTTCACGCCGTCGCCCTTGCACGCCATCGTCCTCGTCGACATTCATGAAGACACGGCGCGACGCTTGTTCGAGCTTGCGGATATGCGCCACGAGTTCGACGAGGCG
This sequence comes from Rhodoferax sp. GW821-FHT10B06, assembly GCF_059415605.1. Taxonomy (NCBI): domain Bacteria; kingdom Pseudomonadati; phylum Pseudomonadota; class Betaproteobacteria; order Burkholderiales; family Comamonadaceae; genus Rhodoferax; species Rhodoferax sp. GW821-FHT10B06. Next base: position 225,958 of record NZ_JBWKNO010000003.1, read on the forward strand.
CGGCGCATTGGCTGGGAGGAACTTGAGTCGCTCGCTCCGATCGAACGCGGGTCGATGCTGGTTCTGGCGGGTTGCTTGAACGATCATGGGCGAATGCGAGGCATCAACGCGACGATGCGAACGAAGGCTTCCCAGGGAAATGTCGCGTACCTGAGCGTCATTACGCTGGCGGATTCGCCCCGGAATCTGGGCGATCTGAGGATGTTCCTGAGTTATGGCCAACACGGCGGCGAAACGTTCATCGTTCGATCCGCTTACGACCTGATGTTGCCCTGGCAACGCGAGTCGGTGACTGCATGGGATGCGGAAGTCGAATTGCTCCAGCGCATGGCGTCAGATGGCGCATTGGAGCCTGAGCTCGCGACACGGCTCACCCGACTTGAAAGTATGTCTTGCGAGAGCGATGGGCTCCTACTCCCCTGAGCCGCGGGCGATCTCGCGATTGCTGCGGATTTCGTTTATTTGGGCACTGAAACGAACCTGGCAGCGATCAGCCAAGCGGACGTCCTGGCCGTTGTGAGCAACCTGCTAGCAACCGTTAGATGCAACGACGCCGCCTTGCCGGCGGCGCACATGAAGCCTTCCGGCGACGACATTCAGTGGAACCAGACGCTGTACGGCCAAGTCGTACTCGCGCCTGCGACGCTTTGTGCGCGCAACATGCGCGACTACAACGATTCGATCCTTCGCGCGGCCTTCCTGCGCATGGCGTTCAAGCAAGAGCTCGACTTTTCGATCGACGAACACATCAGCCATGAGGTGCTCGACGTGAGCATGACGGAACTCTCGGGTTGGTCGAGCGGCCGAGGCAACGCGTTACCGGAATGGTTGTTGTCGATAGCTTGCGACCGGCTTCGGCTTCATTCATTTCACACGCCGAGGCTCCTAGACGCCATGCGTGCGGCCGAGCTGCCGGCTTGGTTGGTTCAGCTCGCCGGAAGAATCGAAACCGACTGAAGCCAAGCCGCGCATTGACCTCGTGGTGAATATCCACGGACAGTAGGTGCCTGTCCTAGGCTCATCAGGCAATTCGATTTGGGGGACTGCAGCAAGGCGACACAATTGCGCCTCGAAGGCTCGGCACCAGAACACATAGATTTCCGGTGCATTGGCTGTCATGCCGGTCGCGGAAGCACGCTCAGCGCTGATTCAATTACCTGTCCTCATCCGTCGTTTAGCGTGTAGACTTTAGCTCGCGCCGTTGCATGGTCGGCGCGCTGCCCATCCCCCAGGGCCCATTGGGCCACAGCAAAGTGGAATCGACCTGCGTTTTTCTGCCCTAAGGTCAGCTCTTTGTGAGCACCAGGGAAGGTGGGTGGGCGTCTCTGGTGCAGATTGCATAGAGGACATAACCATGAGAGATTCCACACTTGTCGAATACCAGCTCGACACCATCCATCGCCAGGCCAAGCGTTTCGCGGTAAAGCTCAAGCTACCAATCACTGCAGCCAAGGACGTCTTGGCTAGGGCGTTCTACCGGTGCGCCGAGTGGAGTGATTTGGAAGAGCGCCTGAAGAGCCGAACGCTGGACAGGCACATTCAACTGCTGACGGCTCTACCTCGGTCCGACGAGGCTCGTTCGTACTTCGCTGCGATTAGTCGCGGCCTGGCCAAGTCGTTGAGCCAGCACATATTGACCAACTCAAACCTGGCTGGGCTGCTTGATCACGTCCGGGAGGTCTTTGCCGTTGGTTCGAACCCAACAACGCTTGATGATCTGGTGCCAACCCTCAAGGCGTTGGCTTGGCGACCAGCAGGCATTGGCCCCGACCCATGGGCGGTGGTGGAGTCCGAGGCTGTGGTCAATGGAGCCTGCCTCAGGCTGGTCGGCACGCGAACCTATCTGCCGAGGTACTACGACTTTGGTCCCAAGCACGAGTCCGGTGAGTACGCGGAGCCGTTAGAAGGCAAGCTCCGAATCATCTGGACAGAACCGATGGCGTGGTACCAGGCCGCCCTGGACTACCTTGATGACCTGGACGCAGAGGATGTGCAGCTTCCGGTTGTCGAACTCACCAAAGAGATGGCTCGACATCAGGCGTGGTTCGAAGCCGCCCTTGTGACAAGTGGCCGCATTGCGGAGTACAGTGCTGGCGACGACGATCTTGTGCCGGCCATTCTGGAGGGGCAAAACTGCTACGTCGTCTTCGGCTATCCAGTCCGGCCCACTACGGAAGCGGAGCAGGCAAGCTTCACCATCGTCGAACTCGCGTCAACAGACGATAACTTCAGCCAAGTAGCAATGCTGCATGAGAGCCCAGTCTGCATGGAATGGATCGCGTATGACCCAAAGACTCAAAGACACCCGGGCGAGTTCGACGACTACTTCGTGACATTGAAGCAGGCGATTCTGGGAGATGAAAGTCTGCCTGCGACGTCTCGCAATGATGGCCAGCCGGGCTTGTTGTTTGTTCGTCCGGCGACCGACTTCGACATCCACCAGGAGCTGAAGGTTGATTTCACGTACCTCGCCGATGAGGTTGCGTTCGTGTTGAAGACATCCAACATCACACTGGGCCGCGAGCTCCTAGGCAAGGTGGCGGCTCGAGACCTGATGGTTTATGCCCCTGCGGGGCGTCCGAGGTACTTTGCTCTGTTTTCGGTGCATCCGGCTGACGGATCGCCTGAGCTGAGCCTGACGTTTGATTCCGAAAGCCCCGGCAGGACGACGATGTCGAATCTTGTTCACGCCTATTACTGGAAAGAAAAGGAAGACAGGTGGGAGCTCTTGGTTGAAGTCGCTCCGCAGCTGATGACTATGGTCGACAGAATCGGCAAGAAGGCGCTGGACACGGCGATGAACCATGGTTTGGTTCAGCGCTTTCCTATTAAGTTCTTGGATGAGCTTGAGCAACCGCCCACGCGCTGCAGACAGGTCCCACAAGTACCGGACGAGATCGCCAAGGCGCTAGAGAGGCCATTAGACGGCAACGGCTATCTCACCATGCGCTGCGTGCGGTATTTGCGGGACAACTTCTAGTCTTTCTTCGAGGCAAGGAGCGCAACCCCGACGGGGTTGCGCTTCCGCCTTACGTCGTGGCCGCACAGCTGAAAGGTGAGAGCGCCCGCTACCGGAAATCCGGCGCTACGAGCTTCCGCAATCGGGTCGACAAGAAGGGTTCGGGACGCCCAGGTCAAGGACAGCAACCAACTTATAGCTGACTTAGTTTTAGCCAGTGTGAGCACGCACATGTGGCGTTTTGAATCGGAATGACTGGCAAGGCAGACACCGGAATCGGCGGCTTCTTTGGATCGGATTGGCTGGCTTTTTTGGCCGGATTACGCACTCAACCTCGATCAACGCAATGGGAGCGAGATGAAGGCCTGCAGAACTGCATCGCAGCCAAGAAAAGCGAAGGCAACTCCAGCGACCGAGGGTGAACTTTACAAAAATCAGTGCACACGAAATGCACATGAACGATCCTAAGTAGTTGATTTAATTGGTTTTTCTTATTTATCCATCATGGGCGCAACGGACAGGCGCCAGGGACTGTGGGCAGGGGACGTCATGGAATGCAGGGCTTGGGGAAATAGGCTAACCCGTGATTGTCCTGCTTTTCCCTATCTAGATCAGAGCCGCGCAACAGAAGCCATCCATGCCGATGCAGTAGGGGTTTAAAGTTAAACTTTATAAGCAGTCCTCGGCAAGTGCTGCCGCCAGGAGCATTGCGTGCCCGTTTCCTAATCCTCCGGAGTTTTACCCCCATGTACCAGCACATCACCGTACCTGCTGAAGGCCAAAAAATCACCGTCAACGCAGACACCACACTCAATGTGCCGGCCAACCCCATCATTCCCTACATTGAAGGTGATGGCACGGGCCAGGACATTACCCCGGTGATGCTGAAAGTGGTGGATGCTGCCGTGGCCAAGGCCTATGGCGGCAAACGCAAGATCCACTGGATGGAAATCTATGCGGGTGAAAAATCCACCACCATCTATGGCCCGGACCAGTGGCTGCCCCAGGAAACCCTGGCCGCCATACGCGAATACCTGGTGTCCATCAAGGGGCCGCTGACCACGCCGGTGGGCCGTGGCATACGCTCGCTGAACGTGGCCCTGCGCCAGGAGCTGGACCTGTACGTCTGCCTGCGCCCGGTGCAGTACTTTGACGGCGTGCCCTCCCCCGTCAAGGCGCCGGAGAAGATCAATATGGCGATCTTCCGCGAGAACTCCGAAGACATTTACGCCGGCATCGAGTTCGAAGCCGAGTCCGACAATGCCAAGAAGCTGATCCAGTTTCTGCAGAACGAGATGGGCGTGAAGAAGATCCGCTTCCCACATACCTCGGGCATCGGCATCAAGCCCGTGTCGCGCGAAGGCACGGAACGCCTGGTGCGCAAGGCGCTGCAGTACGCCATAGACAACGACAAGCCCAATGTGACCATTGTGCACAAGGGCAACATCATGAAGTACACCGAAGGCGCGTTCCGCGACTGGGCCTACAGCCTGGCGCAGAAGGAATTCGGTGCCGAGCAAATCGACGGCGGCCCCTGGATGCGCTTCCAGAACCCCAAGAACGGCAAGCAGATCATCGTCAAGGACGTGATCACCGACGCCTTCCTGCAGCAAATCCTGCTACGCCCGGCCGAGTACAGCGTGATCGCCACGCTGAACCTGAACGGTGACTATGTATCCGACGCGCTGGCAGCCCAGGTGGGCGGCATCGGCATTGCGCCGGGCGGCAACCTGTCCGACTCAGTGGCCTGCTTTGAGGCCACCCACGGCACGGCGCCCAAGTATGCGGGCAAGGACTATGTCAACCCCGGCTCCGTCATCCTGTCCGCCGAAATGATGCTGCGCCACATGGGTTGGCTGGAGGCCGCTGACCTGATCATCGCGTCCATGAAAGCCGCCATCGCCAGCAAGAAAGTGACCTACGACTTCGCGCGCATGATGGCAGACGCGATCCAGGTCAGTTGCTCGGGCTTTGGTGATGTGATGATCGAGCAGATGGAGCAGATGTAAGCATCCGCCCCGTGCCGATGCCCGCTCAGTCGCGGCGGGCCTCGGCATCCACCTGCTGCAAAAACTCCCGCAGGGCCGGCGTCACCTGCTTGTCGCGGTGCAGCACCACATAGCACTGGCGCTGCAGCTTAGGCAAGGTGGTGGATAGACGCTGCAACTGGCCAGCCTGGACGGCGGCATCCACCGCCCAAGCAGACAGGCAGGCAACACCCAGTCCGGCCGCTGCCGCGTGCCTGATGGCCTCGGAGCTGCCCATCTCCACGCTGCGCCGATAGCTGTGCAGATGCGGCAGCAAGGCCTGGTCGGTGGCCTCGCGGGTGCCCGAGCCCGGCTCGCGGAGCAGCCAGACCTGCTCCTGCAGATCGGCAACCGACCAGTTATCCGAGTGGCCCGAGTGGCCCGGCGCCCCGGCAGACGGCGCGGCCACCAGCACCAGCTCATCCTGCAGCCAGGCACGCACCGACAACACCGCCTGGTGGCACGGCCCTTCGATCAACCCGACATCCAGCTCAAAAGCCGCCACGGCGTCGCAGATCGCGGCGGTATTGCCTATCACCACCTGCGAACGCCAAGCCTCCGCACTGGCGGCCTGGCCGCCCATGAAGCCCGCCAGCAAGCGCGGCAGCACATGGCTGCCGATGGTAGTGCTGGCGCCGATGCGCAAAGACTGCCGCTGCGCGCTGCCATCGCGCGCCATCTGCTCTATGCCCGCCGCGCCGTCCAGCAAGGCCAGCGCCCGGGGCAGCAACGCACGCCCGTTGTCGTTCAGCAGCAGCCTGCGGCCCACACGGTCGAACAGCTGTAGCGACAGCAGCCGCTCCAGCTCATTCACCGCCGCACTGGTGGCCGACTGCGACAAAGCCAGCTCGGCGCTGGCCGCTGTGGTGCTGCCGCTGCGCGCCACGGCAGCAAATATCTGCAACTGGCGCAGGGTGAGTCGCAGCACGTCCATGGCAAGCAGCCTCTTATTTATCGATTGAATCGCTATATTTTACAAAGACAAGTCGTTGGACAGGTTGATCTACAAGGACCAGACTCGCCCCCATGAACACGACTTTGCCCCACCCTGCCGCCACGCTACCAGTCCCTAGCCCTCTGCGGCACCTGTTGCCAGGCCTGGCCTTGAGCGGCGCACTGGCCGCCGCCGGCATGGCACTGGGCCGCATCGCCTGGCTGCAAGAACATGGCTTCAGCCCGCTGACGCTGGCCATCCTGCTGGGCATGCTGGTCGGTAACACCCTGTACCCGCAGTTTGCAGGTGCCAGCGGCTTCGGCGTGGATTTCTGCCGGCAAACCCTGCTGCGTGCGGGCGTGGTGCTCTATGGCCTGCGCCTGACGGTACAAGACATAAGCCACGTCGGCATGGCGGGCGTGCTGGTCGATGCACTGGTGCTGGGCTCCACCTTCTTGCTGGCCTGCCACATTGGCACCCGCTGGCTGGGCCTGGACCGCAACACCACGGTGCTGATAGGCGCAGGCAGCTCCATCTGCGGTGCCGCCGCCGTCATGGCCACCGAGCCGGTGCTCAAGGCCAAGCCCGAGCAGGTCACCGTGGCCGTCGCCAGCGTGGTGGTATTTGGCACGCTGGCCATGTTTCTCTACCCGCTGCTGTTCATGCTGAACCAACATTGGCAGTTGGTTCCCGGCGGCGCGCCAGGCTTCGGCATCTATGCGGGCTCGACCATCCACGAGGTGGCACAAGTGGTGGCTGCCGCACGCGCCATAGACCCCAGCGTGGCAGACACCGCCGTCATCGCCAAAATGGTGCGCGTAATGATGCTGGCGCCGTTTCTGCTGGCGCTATCGGCCTGGCTGGCGAATGGCAGATCCGGCCACCACTGCGGCCACCAGCCCCCGGCCAAGCTGGCGGTGCCGTGGTTTGCGTTGGGCTTTGTCGCCACGGTGCTGTTCAATTCCTTGCAACTGCTGCCCCATCCGGTGCTCAGCCTGGCGACCGATTTGGATACCGGCCTGCTGGCCACGGCCATGGCGGCCCTGGGCATCTCCACCCAATTGGGCGCCATACGCCGAGCCGGCGCCAGGCCGTTACTACTGGCCCTGGTTCTATTTGTCTGGCTGGTGCTGGGTGGTGCGCTGATCAACCACTGGGTGGGCCTAGTGCTGGGCTGATGCAGCAAGGCACAAAAAAATGGCCGGTCTGGAATAAAGCGGCAAGGCCTTGCGTCTACACCTTGGTGGGCCCCAGGCACACACCCGACTATCCTTCACCACCTCAGGAGTTGCACCATGTTCCAGTCCGCCCCATCCAGCACCCGCCGTCCCGCCGCCGGCCAGCTCATCGCAGCCCTCGGCCTGTGTTTAGTGGCATTCGGCGCAGCCGCCGCCGACGCACCTGCCAAAGTGGACAACGGCATCCTGGTAGCCCCCAACGGCATGGCGCTCTACACCTTTGACAAGGATGCCGCCGACAAAAGCAACTGCAACGGCCCCTGCACCAAGGTGTGGCCGCCACTGGCCGCCACCGCCAGCGACCAGCCCATGGGTGCCTACGGCATAGCCACACGTGACGACGGTAGCCGTCAGTGGTCCTACAAAACCAAGCCGCTGTACTACTACCAAGGCGACCAGAAGGCGGGTGACCGCAGCGGCGACAATTTCAAGGATGTCTGGCACCTCATCAAGGAATAACGCGCCTTAGCCAACCAGCCCATGCAAGACGAACACCCCCTGCTGACATGGGCGCCCCGCCTGCGCCGCTATGCCCGGGCCTTGGTGGGCAACCGCGACGATGCCGATGATCTGGTACAGGACACGCTGGAACGCGCCTGGACCAAATCCGGGCTGTGGCACGGCGTGGCCGATATGCGCGCCTGGTTGTTCAGCCTGATGCACAACCTGCATGTGGACGGTGTGCGCCGTGGCCGACTGCAAACCGCCCCACTGGACCATGACACGCCCGAAATCGCCACCCCGCCCCACCAGCAAGAACAACTGGCGGTCATGGACCTGCAGGCTGCGCTAGACCAGTTGCCGCAGGAGCAAAAAGAAATACTGCTGCTGGTCGCCCTGGAAGACATGGCCTATGCCGACATTGCCGCCACGCTGGGCATCCCCCTGGGCACCGTGATGTCGCGCCTGTCGCGCGGGCGCGAACGCCTGCGCGCCGTGATGGAAGGCCGCGCCGCCCCCGCGCGGCTGAAGATCGTGAAGTGACGACACCATGCGCATAACCCCGCCCCCCACCTCGCCGGTCACCGAAGCCGAGCTCCACGCCTTTATCGACGGCCAACTACCCCTGGGCCGCCAGACCGAAGTCGCCGCCTATCTGGCCCAGCGCCCCGACGAAACCGAGCGCCTGGAAAGCTACCGAACCCAGAAGCTCGCGCTGCGCCACCTGTTCGACCCGGTGCTGTACGAGGCCCTGCCCGCCCGTGTGCGGCAGACGGCCCAGGGCGCACCACCACACACCGCCTGGTACCTGCAGCGGCTGGCCGCAGCCGCGCTGATTGCCGTGGTCGGCGCGGCCGGTGGCTGGGGTCTGCGCGGCCTGGTGCAGCCCACCGGCCCGCTGCTGGCCACCGCTACACCGACACTGCCCGCCAACGGCTTTGCACAGCGGGCCGCCGTGGCGCACGCGGTATACAGCCCCGAACAACGCCGCCCCGTGGAAGTAGACGCCGCACATGAAGACCAGTTGGTGACCTGGTTGTCCAAACGCATGGGCGTGCCCATGAAACCGCCGCATCTGCAAGCCCAGGGCTATACGCTGGAAGGTGGTCGCCTGCTGCCCGGCGGGCGCGGGCCGGTCGCACAATTCATGTACCGGCAGACCGCCGACACTGGCCAACGGCTCACGCTATATGTGTCGAACGACCTGGGCGATCTGGGTGCGGCCCAGGATGGCCCAAGCACACCAGGGGTACGCAATAGCGACACCGCCTTCCGTTTTGCGCAAGAGGGCAAGGTCAACGTCTTCTACTGGGTAGATGGGGGCCTGGGCTACGCCCTCTCGACCACTGCCGACCGGGCCGAGCTGGCCCGCGTGTCCACCGAGGTCTACCGGCAGCTGCTGGCTACGGCGCGATAGCCCTCCATCATTTGCTATAGATGTTATAGCATCTTGCGCAGACGACACCTGCGCCAAAGGCCTATTTCATTGCTAACTTGGTGCCACACAAAGTTGGGCGTGTGCACAAGCTCTCACGCTACGGTGGATTGGCAGCGGCTACATCTCGTCTATCTGCATCGAGCGCGACTGGGCCTGTGCCTCCAGGGCGTAGCGCTCATTCGTCTTCACATAGAAGCTGGCGCCAAAGCGACCCACCGGGTGGTAATGCTGCAGGCGCACGCGCCAAGTGTCGGTGTCGATCAGCTCGTCGCGCGCATGCATCCAGCGCACCTGGCCGATGAAGATCTGGCGGCTGTCGGTCTCCAGCGTTTCCCATAGCGTGCACTCAAACGCCACGGGCGCCTCGGCGATGCGCGGCGGCGCCACAGCGCAGGACGGCGCGGCCGTCAACCCCACGGCTTCCAGCTCGCTCTCGTGGGGTGGTAGGCGCTCGCCGCAGCGGTGCATTTGCTCGGCCAGGTCTTCGTCGCACATATGCACCACGAATTCCCCGCTGCGCTGGATGTTGGCGGCCGTGTCTTTCAGGTAACCGTCCTGCAGGCGGTTGATGCTGAGCATAACGATGGGTGGCTCCTCGCCCATCATGTTGAACATGCTGAAGGGCGCGGCATTCACCACGCCGGTAGGCCCCAGGGTGGTGACCAGGGCAATCGGGCGCGGCACGATCAGGCTCGCCATCATCTTGTAGCGCTGGTATTCGGTCAGGGTGGAAAAGTCGATGTTCATGGAACGCCATGGAGTGGTGAAGAGGCAACTGGGCCAACGGCCTCACAAGCCATCAGCAATATGCATACCCGCGCCGAAGCGGGCAGCGGCAAAAACGAGCACACCCCTAGCCTTCTTACGACAAACCAATGCGCCACGAGTAGATGAATCATTAATATCAAATTATTTCAATAAGACGAGTTATTTGATAACAAATGTTCCTTTTTATCAAAATGTGCACTTTTTAACGATAGAAATGAAACGAAAAAATTAGAATACACACATCTACCCACACACCCAGGATGCCACGATGACCCAACCGGTCCCCCACCCAAATACCAGCGCGCCAACAGCGCGTGGCACAACCAGCGAGTACCTCTCGTTTCAGCTCGGTACCGTGGAATACGGCATCGACATCCTGAAAGTGCAGGAGATCCGCTCGTACACCCAGCCTACGCATATCGCCAACGCACCCGACGAATTGCTCGGCGTCATCAACCTGCGCGGTGTCATCGTGCCGATCATCGACCTGCGGCTGAAGCTGCATTGCCCCACAGCCGCCTATACGGCGTCCACCGTGGTGATTGTTTTAAGCCTCGTCCACCAAGTCATCGGCGTGGTGGTCGACTCGGTGTCTGACGTGGTGCAACTGGAGCCCACTTGCATCCAGCCGCCGCCCGGTCTGCAGATGGGTACCGACGAAGGTTTCATCACCGGCCTGGCCAATCTGGAAGAACGGATGTTGATCCTGCTGGATACCGAATCCTTTCTGGGCAGCGCCGAACTTAGCCAAAACCTCACCGTTCACTAGTAGCCCGTTATTTCCGAACAATTCAATTCAAAGAGGAATCAAAATGAACTTCAAGAACTTCACCGTCAAAGGCCAACTGGGTTTTGCCTTCGGGCTACTGGCTGCATTGGTATTGGCCATCTCCTGCGCCGCCTTGTTCACATTGAACAACACCAACAACCATTTCACGGAATACAACCATGTCAATGTTGCCCAGTCCCAACTGGTGGCAGATGTGCGTGGAGCGGTCAACCGCCGAGCCATCGCAGCACGCAATCTGGTACTGGTCACCACTCCCGAAGATCTTGCCGCAGAGCAACAAGCTGTGACGCAGGCCCACCAGGACACCCAGGATTCCCTGCTCAAACTAAATAACGCCATCAAACAAAACCCGCAGATCAGCGCCGAAGAACGCCGCCTGGTCGATGAAATCAACCATGTCGAAACCCTGTATGGCCCAGTGGCACTCGACATCGTAAAGCTGGCGCTGGATGGCAAAAAAGAAGAAGCCATTGCCAAGATGAACAAGGAATGCCGCCCCCTGCTGGCAGCCTTGCTTACAGCAGCCAGAAAGTACCAAGAGTTCAGTGTCAAGAGTGGAGCCGAAAGTGTCGCCGTCGCAGGAGCCGACTACAGCCAAGCAAAATTTTTGCTGATAACCGCCAGCCTGGTAGCGATGGCTGCAGCCGTGGCATTGGGTGTTCTCATCACCCGCAACTTGGTGGGCGCCCTGGGTGGTGAACCCGCAGCTGCGGCAGACCTGGCCCGTGCCGTGGCCCAAGGCAACCTGACCATGCCCATCACCGTCAAGCCCGGCGACAGCACCAGCCTGATGGCACAGCTCAAAGCCATGCAGGACAGCCTGGTCAGCGTGGTGTCCAATGTGCGCCAAAGCGCCGATGGCGTCGCTACCGCCAGCGCCGAAATCGCCCAAGGCAATAGCGATCTGTCCAGCCGCACGGAACAACAAGCCAGCGCGCTGGAAGAAACCGCCGCCTCCATGGAAGAACTCTCCAGCACTGTCAAGCAGAATGCCGACAGCGCCCACCAGGCCAACCAATTAGCCGTCAATGCATCCACTGTTGCCATCCAAGGCGGCGAGGTGGTCAGCCAGGTGGTGGATACCATGAAAGGCATCAACGACAGCTCGAAGAAGATCAGCGACATCATCAGCGTGATCGACGGCATCGCCTTTCAAACAAACATCCTGGCGCTGAACGCTGCCGTGGAGGCCGCCCGTGCCGGCGAACAAGGCCGCGGCTTTGCCGTGGTGGCCAGTGAAGTGCGCAACCTAGCACAGCGCAGCGCCGCTGCCGCCAAAGAGATCAAGACCCTGATCGACAACAGCGTGACCCAGGTGGAGCAAGGTACCACGCTGGTGGCCAAGGCCGGCACCACGATGACCGAGGTGGTTACCGCCATCCGCCGCGTGACCGACATCATTGGCGAAGTCAGCTCGGCCAGCAGCGAGCAAAGCCAGGGCGTGGCCCAGGTCGGCGAAGCCATCACCCAGATGGACCAGGTCACGCAGCAGAACGCGGCCTTGGTCGAAGAGTCGGCCGCAGCCGCCAACAGCCTGCAGAGCCAGGCCGAGCAATTGCTGCAGTCGGTGGCCGTATTCAATCTGGGTACGCATACAAATACCAACGCCACGCCGACCACGCCCCGGCAGGAACAGCGCAGCCCTACACGCACCAACAATGTTGTGCGCCCCACGTTCGCTACCAGCAAGCTTGCAGCCCCCAAGCCCTTCACACAAAAAGCCGCGCTTGCTGCGACCGGCACTGATGGCTGGGGCAGCTTCTAAAAACCCCGGCGGGCGCGTACACGGCCCGCCAACGGCAAACACCGAGGTCCCTGCCGGGTGCTACATCAGCACCCGGCAGGGACCTCGGTGTTTATGCAGGCTGCAAACGATTTAATTACTATCTATTTCATAGCTACCAGCGCAGGCAATACCTGCGTCAGAGGCATGAAAGCTTATACGTTCTAGCCCTCAAACTGCGGGTGCAGCTGGCGAATCTTGGTCATGGCCATGCCAGCGGCGGCGGTACGTGTCTCGACCCCCATCTTCACGTAGACGCGCTCCAGGTGCTTCTTCACCGTGGCAGGGCTGCTGCCCAGGATCTCGCCGATGTCGCGGTTGGTCTTGCCCTTCACCACCCAGTACAGCACCTCGGCCTCGCGGCCGGTGAGCTTGAAGCTCAGGCTCATGGCCTCGATCACGGCCGCGTCGGACACCTCCCGCATCACGATCAGCCAATCCCCCCCGCCCTCGCTGTCGCCGGTCTGCTGGTGCAGGCGAAAACTGAGGCGGCGCGCGCCTTTCTCGAAGCTCAGGCGCGGCGGCTCAATTTGCTGTTCTGCCGCCGGTAGATGCAGCTGCAGCCAGTCCACCACTGGCTGCGGGGTCTGCGGAGCGCTGGTGCCAAAATAGTCCAGCAGCAGGTCGCGGGCCAGCGCGGTTTGCCACATCAGTTTGCCGTCGCTGGCGCGCACAGTGATGCTGGCGTAGCCAAAAGCGTCCAGCGCATTGCGTGCCTGGCCGGCCTGGTGCACCTGCTGGCGGGCCTGGCGGGCGCCTTGCAAATGCACATTCATGCGGGCCAGCACCTCCTTGGGCTTGATGGGCTTGGTGACGTAGTCCACACCACCCGCGTCCAGCGCGGCCACCAGGTGCTCGGTCTCGGTCAGGCCGGTCATGAAGATGATGGGGATGTGGGCCGTGGCAGGATTCGCCTTCAGCCGGCGCGCCACCTCGAAACCGTCCATACCGGGCATCATCGCGTCCAGCAGCACGATGTCGGGCAGGGCCTGGGCGGCACGCTGCAGTGCGGCTTCGCCCCGGGTGGCGACCAGCACGGTGTAGCCGGACTCGTCCAGCGCGTCGTGCAGCACGGCCAAGTTGTCGGGCACGTCGTCCACGATCAGCACCACGTCGCTGTTGCGACGGTCCAGCGTGGTGCCCAGCGGGTCAGGCATGGCGGAGGAAATCGGCTTAACGGGCATGGGCGTTGTCGGGTGCCTGGGCCAGCAACTGGCCTATGGCTTCAAACTGAAATTGTTGGGCCAGGGCGCGCACTTCCTGCACCAGGCCCTGGCATGCTGGCTGGGCGGCGTCCAGCGCCGCCAGCTGGTTGAGGATACCGCGGTAAAAGCCGAGTTCGGCCACCTCGCGCAAAGCCTGCAGGCTGGCCGCATCGGGCCAGACCCGCGCCGACGGCGGCTGGGGCGCAGCGGGCACCGTCGCGGCAGCATCTGTCCACTGCAGGCCCAGGCGGCGCTCCAGCCAGTCCAGCAGCTCGCTGTGGCGTACCGGCTTGGTGATGAAGTCTTCGGGGCGTATGCCCACGTCGTTGTCCAGCCCCTTGTCAAAGGCGTTGGCCGATACGACTGCAACATGCGCCTGGATGTGGCCATCTGCGCGCAGCCGGCGTATGGTTTCCCAGCCGTCTATCCCGGGCATGGCCAGGTCCATCAGCACGGCGTCGGGGCCATAGCCGGCAGCCAGCAGGTCCAGCGCGTCGTGGCCGCTGGCGGCGGTGCGCACCTCAAAGCCCAGGGGCTGCAGCAGCTGCACCAGTAGCTCGCGGTCGGGTTCCTCGTTGTCCACCACCAGCAGCTTACGGCGCGCGCCCAGGTAGGCGCGGCGCACACGCGGGACGGCGGGCCGCAAGGCCTTGGCGTCACCACCGCGGATCTCGGGCAGGAACAACTTGACGCGGAACACCGCGCCCTGCCCCGGCGTGCTGGTCACGGTCATCTCGCCGCCCATCAGGTCGGTCAACATCTTGGCGATGGTCAGGCCCAGGCCGGCGCCGGGCGCGCCTGGATTGGCGGGGGCGGACGAGGTGCCACGCGCAAATGGCTCGAAGATGCGCTCCAGCTCATCTGCGCTCAGGCCCGGGCCGGTGTCTTCAATGTCGATCACCGCCATCTCCAGCGCATAGCGCACGCGCAGGCGCACATGGCCGCTGGCGGTGAACTTGATGGCGTTGCCCAGCAGGTTGATGAGGATCTGGCGCAGCCGCTTCTCGTCGGCGCGCACCTGCTCGGGCAGCACGCCCTGTGGGTCGAAATGAAAAGCCAGGCCCTTGGCCCGCGCCTGGGGTTCGAACATATCGCCCATCTCGTGCAGCAAATCGGCGAACGGCATGGGCTTGGTGGCCAGGGTCAGCTTGCCGGACTCGATGCGCGCAATGTCCAGCGTGCCTTCGATCAGTGACAGCAGATGCTCGCCGCCGCGCCGGATGACGCTGACCGCCTGCTGCCGGTGCGGCGGTACGCTGGCGTCTTCACCCATCAACTGGGCATAGCCCAGGATGCTGTTGAGTGGTGTGCGCAGCTCGTGGCTGATGGCGCTGATGTAACGGCTCTTGGCCTGGTTAGCCTGGTCGGCCGCACACTTAGCTTGCTCGGCGATCTGCCGGGCCTGCTCGGCCACCAGCTTGGCTTCTTGCAGGGCGCGGTCGGTCTGCTGGTGCAGGGCAATTTCGCGCTGCAGCAAATGCGTCTGGCGGTTCGATTCCTCTTGCGCCACTTGGCGGCTTTTGTGCGCCAGCACCAGCCACCAGGACACGATGCCAGCCGTGACGATCAAGGCCATATAAGCTTTGACGAAACCGGAACGCAGCGCCTGGCTAGGATCAAAATCAAGCTCTGACGCAGATTCCACCAGCGCACGCAGCTCTTGAAAATATAGCAATCCAAACAAGGTGGCCAGCACCGGCACCACCACCAGCATCAGCAAAATGAAGTGCGCCAGACCGGTGTCCAGGTAGGGCCATATGCGCTGCGGCAACAGCCAGCGCAGCGCCGCCGCCCACTGGACCGACAGGCTGGCCTGGGGTTTGCACAGATCGCCACAGCGCGCATCCAGCGTGCAGCACAGCGAGCAGATGCTGCCCTGGTAGGCAGGGCAATGGGCCATGTCAGGCGACTCGTATTCACGCTCGCAGATCACGCAGCGCTGCACCTTCAGGCGCTGATAGCTGCCAGCAGGCTCAGGGGGCGCGGCAACGCTTCTCCAATCCGACTGCGGGCCACGTGCGATGTAGTAGCGGCCCCTCGTCCACCACGCCAGAATTGGCGAAGCCACCAAAGCCGTGCCCAGCGCAATCAAGGCCGAAAACGCATGCGCCAGCGGCCCCAGCAGCCCCATATAGGCCACCATGGACAGCATGGACGCCAGCGCCATCGATCCCACGCCCACGGGGTTGATGTCGTACAGGTAGGCGCGCTTGAATTCAATACCCGGCGGCGACAAGCCCAGCGGCTTGTTGATGACCAGGTCGGCCACCACTGTCATCATCCAGGCGATGGCCAGGTTGGAGTACAAGCCCAGCACGTCGCCAAGCGCCTCGAACACATTCATCTCCATCAGCATGAAGGCGATGAGCGTGTTGAACACCACCCACACCACCCGGCCCGGGTGGCTGTGGGTGATGCGCGAAAAGAAGTTGGACCAGGCCAGCGAGCCCGCATAGGCGTTGGTGACGTTGATCTTCAGCTGCGACAGCACCACGAAAGCCGCTGTGACTGCCACCGCCCAGCCGTACTGCGGAAACACGTACTCGTAGGCCGCCAGGTACATCTGGTTCGGGTCCACCGCGCGCTCCGGCGGCACCATATGGGTGATGGCCAGGTAGGCCAGCAGCGCGCCGCCCAGCATCTTTACCATGCCCAATAGCACCCAGCCCGGCCCGCCGGCCAGCACACCCAACCACCAGCGCCCCCGGTTGGCGGCGGTCTGCGCCGGCATGAAGCGCAGATAGTCGGCCTGCTCCCCCATTTGGGTAATCAGGGCAATGCCCACCGTGAGGGACGCACCAAATGAGAGCAAATTAAATCCCTCACCCTGGCCGGAAACACCAGCATAGTGCGCAACCGCACCAAAAACGCCCGGCTCGCGCATCCACACGTAGGCAAACGGCACGACCAGCAGCGCCAGCCACAGTGGCTGGGTCCAGACCTGCAACCGGCTGATGGCCGACACCCCGTGCGTCACCAGCGGTATCACCACCAGCGCGCACACCAGGTAGCCCCAGCGCGGTGGAATACCCAGGGCCAGCTCCAGCGCATAGGCCATGACGGCCGCCTCCAGCGCGAAGAAGATGAAGGTGAAAGACGCGTAGATCAGCGAGGTCAGCGTGGAGCCTATGTAGCCAAAGCCCGCGCCGCGCGTCAGCAGGTCCATGTCCACACCAAAGCGCGCCGCGTAAATGCTGATGGGCAGGCCAGCCATGAAGATGATCAGCGCCGTGGCCAGAATGGCCCAGAAGGCGTTCACAAAGCCGTACTGCACCAGCAGCGTGGCGCCCACCGCCTCCAGCACCAGGAAGGACGCGGCACCAAAAGCCGTGTTGGCCACCCGCCATTCGGACCATTTGCGAAAGCGCTGTGGGGCAAAGCGCAGGGCGTAGTCTTCCAGCGTCTCGCGCGCCACCCAGCTGTTGTAGTCGCGCCGCACCTTCACCACATGCTGTGGCGCGTCGTTCAAAGGAATGTGTTCTGCATCTTGCACCCCCATAGCCTCGCAGTTTTCAGGCCACCGGCCGGCTGTGCAATGCGCCCAATGGCGTACGCCGGGGCACAGGGATTGCTACATACTTGTCTAATAATCCGATGCAACTTTCACACACTGAGCCCTTATGGAACTAACGCCTCGTGTTCGGCCTGCCTTTGGCGGCCGCGCGAGCTAATACTTGAGTGAAACGAAATGGAACTGACACCTCGCGAAAAAGACAAGCTGCTGATCTTCACCGCCGCCCTGCTGGCCGAGCGGCGCAAGGCGCGCGGCCTGAAGCTGAATTACCCCGAAGCGATTGCCTTCATCAGCGCCGCCGTGATGGAAGGCGCCCGTGACGGCAAGAGCGTAGCCCAGCTGATGAGTGAGGGCCGTACCGTGCTGGGCCGTGCCGACGTGATGGACGGCATCGCCGAAATGATCCCCGACATCCAGGTCGAAGCTACCTTCCCCGACGGCACCAAGCTCGTCACCGTGCACCAACCCATTGTTTAACCACCGTTTAACCCTCTGGACGCCCACACCATGCGCACGCCCTCTCTACGCACTATTGTTTTGATAGCTTCTGCCGCAGTATCTACGGGCGCAAGCGCCCATTTAGGCACTGATGCCGGGGTACACCATGCATTTCTGGACGGACTGGTGCACCCGCTGACCGGCATGGACCACATGGCCGCCATGGTCGCCGTGGGCCTGTGGAGTGCCATGACGGCACGCCGCGTCTGGCTGGCACCCATCGCTTTCGCCGGCATGCTGCTGATGGGCGCGCTGCTGGGCCTAGGCGGGCTAGAGCTGCCGGCGGTGGAGCCGATGATCGCCGCGTCCCTGCTGGTGCTGGGCCTGCTAGTCGCTACGCAAGCCAAGCTGCCGGCTGCGCTGGCGACAGGCCTGGTCGGCGCATTCGCGGTGTTCCACGGCGTGGCGCATGGCACCGAGCTGGCCGGCGGCGACAACGGCTGGCTGCCGCTGGTGGGCATGCTGGTGGCTACCGCCGGCTTGCACCTGGCGGGCGTGGGTATCGGCCTGGCGATGCGAGCGCATAGCACCTGGTGGCCGCGCGCCATCGGCGGTCTGGTCACGCTGCTGGGCGGTGCATTTCTGCTGCAACTGGTTTAAGAGGTATTGGCCATGACTCCAGGCGAACTCTTCATAGACGCGGGCGAGCACGCCCTGAACACCGGGCGCCGCACGGTAACCCTGGTGGTCAACAACACGGCCGACCGGCCGATCCAGGTCGGCTCGCACTACCACTTTGCCGAAACCAATGGCGCTTTGGGCTTTGACCGCACCGCAGCCCAGGGAATGCGGCTGAACATTGCCTCTGGCAGCGCAGTGCGCTTCGAGCCCGGCCAGCAGCGCACGGTGGAGCTGGTGGATTTCGCGGGCGACCGCACGGTGTATGGCTTTCGCGGACTGACGCAAGGGAAACTCTGACCATGGCAACCATTGGCAAACGCGCCTACGCGGAAATTTTTGGCCCCACCGTCGGTGACCGGGTACGCCTGGCCGATACCGACCTGCTGATCGAGGTCGAAAAAGACCTGACGCTGCACGCCGGCGCTTACGGCGAAGAAGTGAAGTTCGGCGGCGGCAAGACCATCCGCGACGGCATGGCCCAAAGCCAGCGCATGAACAGCGAGGGCGCGGTGGACTGCGTGATGACCAACGCGCTGATCCTGGACCACTGGGGCATCGTCAAGGCCGACATCGGCCTCAAGGGCGGGCGCATCGTCGCCATCGGCAAAGCCGGCAACCCCGACGTGCAACCCGGCGTGGACATCATCATCGGCCCGGGTACCGAAGTCATCAGCTGCGAAGGCAATATCGTCACCGCCGGTGGCATCGACAGCCACATCCACTTCATCTGCCCGCAGCAGATCGAGGAAGCCCTGGCCAGCGGCGTGACCACCATGATGGGCGGCGGCACCGGCCCGGCCACCGGCACCTTTGCTACCACCTGCACGCCCGGCCCCTGGAACATCGAGCGCATGCTGCAGGCGGCGGACGCCTTCCCCATGAACCTGGGCTTTCTGGGCAAGGGCAATGCCAGCCTGCCCAACGCGTTGCATGAACAAATCAACGCCGGCGTGATCGGCCTGAAGCTGCACGAAGACTGGGGCACAACGCCAGCCGCCATCAGCAACTGCCTGGACGTGGCCGACGCCACCGACACCCAGGTCGCCATCCATTCCGACACGCTGAACGAGAGCGGCTTTGTCGAAAACACCATTGCCGCCACCAAGGGCCGTGGCCTGTGCGCCTTCCACA
Organism: Rhodoferax sp. GW821-FHT10B06; assembly: GCF_059415605.1. Classification (NCBI taxonomy): domain Bacteria; kingdom Pseudomonadati; phylum Pseudomonadota; class Betaproteobacteria; order Burkholderiales; family Comamonadaceae; genus Rhodoferax; species Rhodoferax sp. GW821-FHT10B06. Next base: position 245,305 of record NZ_JBWKNO010000003.1, read on the forward strand.
CCGAAGGTGCTGGCGGCGGCCACGCACCAGACATTTTGCGGGTGGTGGGCGAGGCGAACTTCCTGCCCAGCAGCACCAACCCGACCATGCCGTACACCGTGAACACGCTGGACGAGCATGTGGACATGCTGATGGTCTGCCACCACCTGGACGCCAGCATCCCCGAAGACCTGGCGTTTGCCGAGAGCCGCATTCGCAAGGAAACCATTGCCGCCGAGGACGTGCTGCACGACCTGGGCGCCATCAGCATGATGAGCAGCGACAGCCAGGCCATGGGCCGCGTCGGCGAAGTCATCCTGCGCACCTGGCAGACGGCACACAAGATGAAGCAGCAGCGCGGCAGCCTGCCCGAGGACAACAGCCGCAACGACAACTTCCGCGCCAAGCGCTATGTGGCCAAGTACACCATCAACCCGGCCATTGCCCACGGTATCAGCCACGAAGTCGGCAGCATCGAGGTCGGCAAATGGGCCGACCTGGTGGTGTGGAAGCCGGCCTTCTTCGGCGTAAAGCCCGCACTCATACTCAAAGGTGGCTTTATCGCCATGGCCGCCATGGGCGACCCGAACGCCAGCATCCCGACGCCGCAACCGGTGCATTACCGCCCCATGTTTGGCGCTTTTGGCAGCGCACTGGCGCGCGGCTCGCTGACCTTTGTGTCGCAGGCCGGGTTGAACGCCGGCATCCAGGACAGCTTTGGCCTGAAAAAGCCCCTGAGCGCGGTCAAGAACATCCGCGGTGTGCGCAAGCAGCACATGGTGCACAACAGCTATCTACCCAAGATGGAAATCGACGCCCAAACCTATAGCGTGCGTGCCGACGGACAACTGCTAACCTGCGAAGCAGCAGTAAGCTTGCCCATGGCACAACGTTACTTTCTCTTTTAATGCTCCAAACCTCCAAACTGATCTCCCAAGGCAAGGGCCTGGCCCCTGCCCTGCTCAAACGCGCCAGTACCGTGGAGCTCGACTGGGACGTACGGCAAAAAAGCCGCTTCGACGCCACCGATTCACTGGGCCGCAAGCTGGGCGTCTTCTTGCCACGCGGCACTCTGGTACGCGGCGGCGACGTGCTGGTGGCCGAAGACGGCTCGCTAGTGCGGGTACTGGCTGCACCCCAATCCGTGCTGGTCATTACTGCCTGTACCAGCCACGGCACGCCCTTTGACCTGACACGCGCTGCCTACCACCTGGGCAACCGCCATGTGCCAATTGAACTGCAGCCCGACCACCTGAAGATAGAGCCCGACCACGTGCTGGCCGACATGCTGCGCTCCATGCACCTGGACGTGGTGGAAGCCAATGTGGCCTTCGAGCCTGAAGGCGGCGCCTACGCGTCCGGAGGCCACAGCCATGGTGACCATGCACATGGCCATAGCCATGAGCACGCCCCCGCCACGCGCAAGCCGGTGAACATTCCCATCGCCGCAGCACCGCATGTGCACGGCCCCGGCTGCGGCCACGACCATGGACATGACCACGGACACGGCCATTCCCACTGAGCCCATGACCGTGCGCAGAGTCCGCCCGCTAACGCCCCCGACACGCCGCCACCCCGCCAAAGCAATTAGCCGCGTTGCCAGCCCGCAGGAATCGGCCACGCCCAGTCTCTTGCAGCTAATCTGGCTTGCGTCGCCGGCTTTGCCTGTGGGTGGTTTTTCCTACTCAGAAGGCCTGGAAGCGGCGGTAGACCGTGCGGGAGTAGCTACAGAAAGTAGAGCATCTGACTGGTTGGTGGATCAACTGCATGTAAGCCTGGCACGCGGTGACCTGGCAGCCATCGCCAAAGCCATTCCCGCCTGGCGGCGCGGCGCCGTTAAGGATGTCGCCGAACTGAACGCCTGGGTGCTGCAAACCCGCGAGAGCAGCGAGTTCCGCGCCCAGGCCGAGCAAATGGGCCGGTCGCTACTGGACTGGCTGCGCAACCACAATACCGCCACGCCAGACCATATTGCGGCCTGCGCCCAGATGCAGCCCACCTACCCCATCGCCTACGCCCTGGCCGCGGCCGCCACCCAGGCCCCGCTGCGCGACTGCCTGTTGGCCTACGCCTTTGGTTGGGCCGAGAACATGACCCAGTCGGCGATCAAATCCGTACCCTTGGGCCAAAGCGCCGGCCAGCGCATACTGGCGCGATTGGCCGCCGACATTCCGGCCGCCGTAGACCAGGCCATCCAGCTTCCCGACAGCCAGCGCCAGGCGTTTTCGCCCATGCTGGCCATTCTTTCCTCCCAGCACGAAGTGCAATATTCCAGACTGTTTAGATCATGAGCACACTGCACCACATCGCAAATCGCACCAAGAAACTGCCACCGCTGCGCGTCGGCATCGGCGGGCCGGTGGGCTCGGGCAAAACCACCTTGCTGGAAATGCTGTGCAAGGCCATGCGCGACAAATACGACCTGGTAGCGATCACCAACGACATCTACACCAAGGAAGACCAGCGCCTGCTGACCGTCAGCGGCGCCCTGCCCGCCGACCGCATCATGGGCGTGGAAACGGGCGGCTGCCCGCACACAGCAATCCGAGAAGACTGCTCCATCAACCTGGAAGCCATAGACCGCATGCTGGTCGAACACCCGAATGCCGACATCGTGTTTGTAGAAAGCGGCGGCGACAACCTGGCCGCCACCTTCAGCCCCGAGCTCAGCGACCTGACGATCTACGTGATCGACGTGGCGGCGGGCGAAAAAATCCCGCGCAAAGGCGGCCCCGGCATCACCAAGAGCGACCTGTTCGTCATCAACAAGACCGACCTGGCTCCGCACGTGGGCGCCAACCTGGACATCATGGAATCCGACACCCGCCGCATGCGCGGTGCAAAGCCGTTTGTGATGACCAACCTGAAAACCCTGACCGGACTGGCCGAGGTAGTTAGCTTCATTGAGACGAAGGGCATGCTGGCCCAGTAAAATCAAGGGCTTAGCAAGTTTCACCGCGCACAGCGGTGCTCACACATGACCTATAGCGTCAAAGAGATTTTCTACACCCTGCAGGGCGAAGGCGCCCAGGCAGGCAGCCCCGCCGTGTTCTGCCGCTTTGCGGGCTGCAACCTGTGGACCGGCCGCGAAAGCGACCGCGCCACCGCGATCTGCCGCTTCTGCGATACCGACTTTGTGGGCACCGACGGCACTCTGGGTGGCAAATTCGCCTCCGCCGACGACTTGGCCGATCTCATTGAGGCCCAGTGGCCCGCTGGCGAAACCCAGAACCGCCTGACCGTCTTAACCGGTGGAGAGCCCTTGCTGCAGGTAGATGCAGAACTGGTCACTGCCCTGCATACCCGCGGCTTTCGCATCGCCGTGGAATCCAACGGCACCGTGCGCGCCCCCGAAGGCATAGACTGGCTCTGCATCAGCCCCAAAGCCGGTGCGCCCTGGATACAACAGCAAGGCCAGGAGCTGAAGGTGATCTGGCCACAACCGGGCCTTGACCTGAACACATTGGCCCACACCGGCCAATTCACCCACCGCTTCCTGCAGCCCATGGACGGCCCGGAACAGTTGGCCAATATGGGCCTGTGCATAGACACCTGCATGCGCCAGCCCACTTGGCGCCTGAGCATCCAGACCCACAAAATCAGCGGCATCCGCTGATCCAATCCCCCATTTTTTGTTTGCGAGTATCCCAATGCAGCTGACCATCAGCCAACGCTTCTATTTCGACGCCGCCCACACACTTCAACGCGAAATTGAAACAGCAGGTAGTCGCCGCATCCATGGCCACACCTACCATGCAGAGGTCAGCGTGACTGGGCCGCGCGATCCGGTGAATGGAATGGTGCTGGACTTGGGATTTTTGCGTCAGCGGCTAGAAGGTGTGCGGGAGCAACTGGACCACCATTTGCTGGACGAAGTCCCTGACCTCGGCACCCCAACTCTGGAGAACTTATGCATGTTTATTGCTGCACAACTGGCGGACATAAATCCACGCGTCAATAGGGTTCGGGTTTGGCGCGATGCAATCGGCGACGCATGCGCGCTGGATGTCCCATAAATAGGGTACGTTTTGTAACAATGGGGTAAATACCAAGGTTAGAATTGTGGGCTTGGAAGCGTGGCAGAGTGGTCGATTGCACCGGTCTTGAAAACCGGCGATGGGAAACTATCCGTGAGTTCGAATCTCACCGCTTCCGCCATATCTGGCATAACTCTATAGTGTGCAAGGAAAGCTAAATCTGCGTGACTTGCCCATGGCGTCTTCGCTTTCCTCATCAAGCATATCCTGCTAATTAGCGTGCCAATAAGCCATGCTCCAAAGCAGCCATAAACAAGCAAAAACAATAAGACACTGGATGTGCAGATGGTTGAATCCCATTCTCTTAAAGAAACTTCGCCGCAATGAGTCTTCCGCTATTCCGCACGCTTGAGCCCTTTTACCCAGAGCCCCTCACACCCATCTGCCCATCCGGCTTTCCCCTCTCTACGCCTAAGATGCCGCTTGTATGAATCCACATGCTGCGCATCCCACCTCGCTTGCGGCTTTGGCACGCAGCCTCTGGCTTCATCGCCAACTTATTCTGCAAATGACCACGCGCGAAGTGCTGGGTCGCTATAAGGGTTCGGCATTCGGTATGGCATGGTCGTTTTTCAATCCGGTGTTCATGCTGGTTGTCTACACCTTCGTATTCTCTGAGATCTTCAAATCCCGCTGGGGCGGAGAAGGCGGCAACGACAGCAAGACGCAATTCGCCGTACTGCTGTTTGTAGGCATGATTGTGTTGAACTTGTTCAACGAAGTCTTGAATCGTGCTCCGGGCTTAATAGTGGGCAACGTCAACTACGTCAAAAAAGTAGTTTTTCCGGTAGAAATTTTGCCCGTTGTCGCAACAGGAGCGGCCTTGTTTCATAGCTTGGTAAGCCTCGGCGTATTGCTCGTGGCATTCGCTATTTTCAACGGCTACGTGTACTGGACTGCCGCTTTAACCCCGTTTGTGCTACTTCCCCTCGTAACCCTGGCCACCGGTATTGCCTGGATGCTTGCATCTTTAGGTGTATTTTTACGTGATATCGGTCAAACTATCGGCGTATTTACGACTGTTCTGATGTTCCTCTCGCCTGTATTTTTTCCGGTATCCGCTGTTCCAGAACGATTTAGGCCATACATCATGGCCAATCCTCTAACCTTCATTATCGAACAGGCACGTGAGGTGCTAATTTGGGGACATATGCCGAACTGGGCGGGCTTAAGTGTGTACACCGTCGCGGCCACCGTGATAGCTTGGGCAGGCTACGCTTGGTTTCAAAAAACCAAGAAGGGTTTTGCAGATGTCCTTTAATAATACTGTGATTCGCGTTAAAAATCTTAGTAAGTGTTACGAAATTTATAACGCTCCAAGGGATCGACTAAAACAATTTCTTCTACCCCGTTTGCAGTCCCTAATCGGCCGCTCAGTCAAGCAATACTTCCGCGAGTTTTGGGCGATCAAGGATTTGTCGTTTGAAATCAAAAAAGGCCAAACGGTAGGAATTATTGGGCGCAATGGTGCCGGTAAGTCAACCTTGCTACAAATACTCTGCGGAACATTGACCCCAAGCAATGGAGAGGTTGAAATCAATGGCCGCGTTGCCGCTCTTCTTGAATTGGGTGCTGGCTTCAGCGCCGAATTTACAGGGCGCGAAAATATATACATGAACGCCGGTGTTTTGGGATTAAGCAAAGAAGAAGTCGACATTCGCTTTGAAAAAATAATTGAATTTGCGGATATTGGTGATTTTCTTGATCAACCGGTAAAGACGTATTCATCGGGCATGTACGTTCGACTTGCGTTTTCCGTTGTCATCCATGTTGATGCCGACATTCTAATCGTTGACGAAGCTCTAGCAGTAGGAGATATAGCATTTCAGGCCAAATGCATGATGGCACTTAGAAGTCTGATGGATGCTGGAACAACTGTATTATTTGTCAGCCATGATACTTCAAGCGTAAGAAATTTATGCGAAAAAGTATTATGGCTAAATAACGGAAAAATGAAAGCCTTTGGCGAACCAGAATTGACAATAGGCCAATATGTTGCCGAAGCGAACTTATCCATAAATAGTCATTTATCCAAAGACCGCCCCGCTCCCACTCCGCGTCAAACTGAACTTGCTATTGCAGTTAATGGCATGGATCGAATGATGCAAATGGAAGCACATAGCTCCTTCGCCAAAGGCTGGCGCAGGTATGGTGATGGACGTGTCAGCATCTTAAATGTTGCACTACTGAACCATAAAAAGCAACCAATTGACACAATCATTCTACGGGAAGATTTTTTAATTCGATTTCATATTTTCTCCAAGGTCGCAGTGAAAAATCCAGTCTTTGGATTTTCATTCAGAGACCTGAAGGGCAACCAGATAATTAGCTCCATGACCTCAAATTATCGAAATTATGAGATCTCCGATTTGCAGGCGGATTGCAATTATATTATTGAAATTAGAGGGAAAAACCTTCTAACACAAGGCGCCTACACACTCACACTCGGTATCGAAAGTGTAGCGGAAAAAAATATTGCCCACGAATATATTGACGTATTAGAAAATGCGATAGTTTTTCAAAGCAGCTTCAGCAATGATCCTCATGACATATTCCCAGGAATGGTATGGCAAGACGTTGACATTCGTCTTCTCGACATGAATAAGCACGCCTCGGATTTACAAACTCATTCATTCGCTTAAAATTATTAAAATAATGAAAAAAGATTATTCCTTTTTTGAAAATTTGAGTTTCGATGATTTTAGAAAAATGGCTCTCAATCCAGATCTTTCAGATTTTGAAAAAATCGGATTTCCAGATACCTATCGCCTCGGCCATGAAGCAGAAATATTTCACGACATAGAGTCTAAGTTACCCGCATTATCAAAAGAAAAAACCAATATTTTAGATATTGGATGCGGTTGCAGTGATTTACCAAAAATGTTAATATCGAGAGCGCAGTCAAAGCATCAAAATCTCGTTTTAATTGACTCAGCAGAAATGCTCAGCCAACTTCCTGAAACTTCAAATACCGGCATCAGAATGATCCCGGCAAAATACCCCGATTGCTCCGAATTATTGACAGAACTACATGGCAGTGTAGATGCAATTATTATTTATTCAGTAATTCAATATGTATTTACAGATGGAAATATTTTTGATTTTTTAGAAAAATCACTACCTTTGCTTTCATTATCGGGGCGAATGCTCATTGGAGATATTCCCAACATTTCAATGAGAAAACGCTTTTTCTCCAGCGATAATGGAATCAAGCATCATCAGAATTTTACGGGAACAACTGAAATTCCAGAAACTGTATTCAACAGAATTGAGTTAAATCATATAGATGACTCCATAATAATGGCCATCCTCTCAAGAACACGTGCGGCCGGCTTTCATGCATTCGTTGTACCTCAGTCTTCAAGTCTACCAATGGCAAATCGACGAGAAGATATTTTGATTGTGCGTCCGTGAGAAAAACATGGCAAAAACAAAAAAACTGATCATCGTTGGAGACTCTGCATTTGCCGAGGTAGCACATGAGTATTTTGATGCTGACTCAAACTATGAAGTCGTAGCCTTCTCCGTAGAGCAGGCGTACCTCAAGCGCCAGGAAGTGCGCGGCCTGCCAGTTGTTCCGTTTGAGTCGCTGGAAAGTCGCTTCGATCCAGATACCCATGAGGTGTACGTCGCCGTGGTTTATACCCAGCTCAATCGTCTGCGCACGCGCCTAGCCCAAGCCGCAAAGCTCAAAGGCTTTCGGCTTGCTTCTTATATCAGCTCCCGGGCTTTTATCTGGCGCAATGCCGAAATAGGTGAACATTGCTTTATCTTTGAAGACAACACGGTTCAGCCTTTTGTACATATTGGTGAGAATGTTGTGCTCTGGAGTGGAAATCACATTGGACATCATTCAAAAATAGGCAATAACTGTTTTATATCTTCGCACGTGGTCATTTCGGGGTTCTGCAACGTGGGTGAAAACAGTTTTATTGGAGTCAATGCCACCGTCGCCAACAACATCAATATCGGACGTGATAACTGGATCGGGCCTAATTCAGCCATTATGAAAAATACCGAAGCCGGCTCCCTATTTGTGACGAAACAGTCCGAAGTGGCGAAGGTGTCCGCCCAGCGCTTTTTCAAGCTGAAGGATTGAGACATGCGTTGGGAAAAAATAGGATTGGTTTACGGTCCTGATGGATCGTTGCCATGGGCTTGCTCCCATGCCATGTTGCCCACGCCAGTCCAGTTGAGTCCAGACGTAGTGCGCGTTTTCATAACATGCTGCGATGCCCGAGGTGTGGGGCGACCAGGATATGTAGATATTAGTGCCCAGGATCCACTGAAGGTTTTGCGGGTGTCCCAGATGCCGTTGCTAGATGTGGGGCGGCCCGGAACCTTTGACGAAAATGGAGTAGCGGCTTGTTCGGTTGTCCGATTGGATGACGGACGGATGTTAATGTACTACGCAGGTTTCGAACTGGGTACACAGATCCGATATAGGCTGTTGACTGGTCTGGCCATCAGTACCGACGGCGGTGAGTCCTTCGTGCGGCATTCAGAAACCCCTATTTTGGAGCGCACAGCCTACGAGTTGTTTTTTCGATGCGGCCCCTTCTGTGTTCAGGACGCGGGACTATTTCGTCTCTGGTATATCGCGGGTAGCGCATGGACAGAGGTCGATGGAAAAAACATGCCGATTTACGACGTCCGTTACGTGGAGTCTGAAGACGGAATTCATTGGCCATCGAAGGGTGAAGTTCAAATGGAAATCACCGACCCAGATGAACATGGCTTTGGGCGACCCCATGTTTCGAAAAAGGCGGATGGGACGTATCAAATGTTTTACTCGATACGGCGTAGATCCTTGGGCGCCTACCGCCTTGGTTATGCCACCTCTCCGGATGGTAGGCATTGGCAACGCTTGGATGGGGAACTGAATCTTGATGTATCGCCCACGGGCTTTGATTCAGAGGCCATCATGTACGCAGCTCCCTTTGAAATGGGCGGCGAGACTTTTTTGTTTTACAACGGCAATAACTTTGGATCTCAAGGGTTTGCCGTGGCTCGCCTGGAGACTGCATGAGGATCCAGGTGCGGCCCTTTGAAGCCAGGGATGCCGACGCATGGGATTCCTACTGCGGTCAAACCTTGCAAGGAACCTTTCTGCATACGCGTCGATTTCTCTCCTATCACGGCGATCGGTTTGTCGATCAATCGTTGATTCTGGAGCGCGACAAGAAGTGGATTGGCCTATTTCCAGCAGCGTCTGACCCTGCCCGTCGTGAGTGCATCGTTTCCCACCCAGGCATCACCTATGGCGGCTTGCTCCACTGCGGGGCACTTAAAGGAGCCTACGCCATTGAGGCCTTACAGCAAATTCAGGCCTACTACTGGCAACAGGGCTTCCTGGAGATCCTGTACAAAGCTGTGCCCTCGATTTACCACAGGGCTCCCGCACAGGACGATTTGTACGCGCTGTTTCGGGTGGGGGCTGTCAGGGTGCGTGCTGACCTCAGCTGCACAATTGATTTGCAGCAACGGTTGCGCGCCAGTTCCAGGCGTGGGCGTAGTCTGAGAAAGGCGCTAGCTGCTCACGTTGAAACGATGCAAGGAAACGCCTTTCTGCCCGCGCTTTGGGAGGTATTGACTGACAATCTGCAGCGCAAACACCAAGCTGTGCCAGTCCACAGCTTGGCGGAGATCAGCCTTCTCGCGGAGCGTTTCCCGGAAAACATCCGCTGCGTCGTCGCCCTCTGGCAGCAAAAGGTCGTTGCGGGTGTGTTGTTGTTCAATACACCGGGTGTACACCACGCCCAATACATCGCGTCCAGTGCTGAAGGTTATCGGTTGTCTGCGCTCGACGCCATATTTGACGATTGTCTGACCATAGCCGCCAAAACCGGATGTCGCTGGTTTGATTTTGGCACCAGTAATGAACAAGGGGGCACGGTCCTGAACAATAGCTTGTATGAATTCAAGTCAGAATTCGGTGGAGGCGGTGTTGTTCATGAGTTTTATACATTGCGATCAGCTGAAGGAGTTTGACCATGTCAATTCAACGATGTAATTTGATCGAGCTTCCTAAAATCACTGATCCGCGTGGGAATTTGTCATTTATTGAAGGTAAAAAACATATTCCGTTTGATATTAAGCGGGTTTTCTATTTGTACGACGTTCCTGGAGGATCAGATCGAGGCTCCCACGCGCACAAAAACTTGCAGCAATTCATGGTGGCCATGTCGGGGAGCTTCGACGTGGTGCTAGATGATGGCCGCGAGCAAAAAAGAATAACGCTCAATCGATCCTACTATGGCCTATATGTATGCCCCATGATTTGGAGTTATCTGGATAACTTCTCTTCAGGAGCGGTTTGCATGGTGTTGACGTCCGCTTATTTTGATGAGTCTGATTACATTCGCGACCATACGAAATTTCTCGCCGAGATCAAAAAATAATGAATGTCCCGCTGCTGAATATGAAGGCACCGCATGAAGAGCTGGCCCACGAAATGCAGGCCGCATTCACACGAGTATTGAAATCGGGCTGGTATATCCTGGGCCAGGAGGTTTCTGCATTCGAGACAGAATTTGCCGAATTCTGCGAAACTCGGCACTGCGTCGGTGTCGCCAATGGCCTAGACGCCTTACACCTGTTGTTGCGTGCCTATGGCGTGGGGCCCGGTGATGAGGTCATTGTGCCGTCCAACACCTATATCGCCACCTGGCTGGCCGTCGAATACGCCGGGGCGACACCCGTGCCGGTCGAACCGGACGATCGGACGTACAACATTGATCCCGCCAAGATAGAAGCTGCTGTTTCCGTGAAAACTAAGGCCGTCATCGTGGTGCACCTGTATGGCCAGACGGCAGACATGGACCCGATCAATGCCATCGCCCAAAAGCACGGATTTAAAGTCATAGAAGATGCTGCACAGGCCCATGGCGCGAAGTACAAGGGACGCTTCGCAGGCTCGCTGGGAAATGCTGCGGGCTTCAGTTTCTATCCGGGAAAGAATTTGGGGGCGCTAGGCGATGCCGGGGCAATCACCACCGATGATGCCGAAATCGCCGAAAAGGTCAGGGTGCTGGCCAATTACGGGTCTGAAATAAAATACAAAAACAGTGTGAAGGGATTCAATTCACGGCTAGACGAACTACACGCGGCATTTCTTCGCGAGAAACTGAAGGTTGTCGAGGCGTGGAATGCAAGACGTGTGGCGGCCGCCGAACGCTACATCCTTGCTCTGGAAAAAACGGCCTTGAAACTGCCGTACGTACCGGATACCTGCCGCCCTGTCTGGCACCAGTTCGTGATCGAAACATCGCGGCGCGACGCGTTGCAAAAAAAACTCACCGACGCCCAGATCGGGACCTTGATCCATTACCCCATTCCGCCGCATCTGCAGGAGGCCTATGCCTCTTCGGGATGGCGCCGCGGTGATTTTCCACTTGCCGAACGTATGGCAGACCGCGTTCTGAGTCTGCCCATGGGGCCGCATCTGGCCTCAAACGAAATTGACTACGTTTGCCAGAAACTGATTGATGCCATTTAAATGCAAGTCGTAGAACAGAGAAAAGGTCTGATTTCTGTACTGAAATCGGATGTATATGCGAGCGTGGAGAAGGGGGAGTTTGGTAAAGCACTCGAAGCCGTTCGAACTTTTGCAGAAGACATCATCTTCGACCCTGCATCGGTGGCCAAGGTATTTGTTAGTCCCGAACTGGATCTCTTGTGCAAGCATATTGGTGAGGCCAAAACCCGCAACTTGGTGACCGAGCAGATAGAGGCACGGGCAGGCACGCTGATCCTGGCGAGCGAAATATCGAAAACCGGGGGACACAACGAACTGATCAAGGATATCGTTCGGCTACATCTCTTTGACAGCCCTGTCAGCCTCGTGCTGACCGACTGTTTTTCGCGACTGGATTCGAAGCTATCTGCCGACTTCTCACTCGAACATCAGATCCCAGTGGACGTACTAACGGGCCGTGACGATGAAGAAAAATTTTCGAACACTCTTCAGCTAATTTGCTCGCGGCCATCCAAGAGATTGGTATTGCTCACCCACAACCAAGATGCCTTGGGTGTTGCGTCCGCTTTCGCTACAAAAGCAGCGGGCTGGGTCGAGGAAGTTGTGTTCATTCACCATGGTGACCACCATTTGAGTCTTGGTGCGGCGAGCACGGAGTTCATTCATGTGGACCCTCACCAGATGGGGTATTTCCACTGCAAGAATGAGTTGGGCCATGCCCGAAATCATTATTGGCCGTTGACGGTGAATCTGAGGGCGATCCAGCCGCGAGACACTCCTTTTATGAGCCAAGGCCACCTAGTGACTTGTTCCAGCGGTCGGCCGGAAAAGTTCGAGCAGGGTGCGTACCTGTATGACTATTGGGCGCTGATTCCGCAGTTGTTGGCTCGTACCCAGGGCGTTCATGTGCACATCGGTGAATTGCACGCAGGGCAACACGAAAAACTACTCGCCAACCTGGCAGATCAGGGTGTGCCTGCCGACCGTTTCATCCATGTACCTTGGGTCGACTCGGTAGCCAATGCATTGGTAGCGCAGCGGGTTGATCTCTACATATCATCGTTTCCTCTCGGTGGGGGCAAGGCAACGCTGGAGGCCATGGCTTCGGGTACTCCTCTTTTGATGCACGAGAGCTATCGCTCGCGGTTTCACGGGGGCGTGGATATCGCTTATACCGGCGCCTTGGTGTGGCGCGATGAGACAGAGTTTCTGAGCGCCATCGAAGGGCTCGATGCCGACGTATTGCGCTTGCATTCCGCAATGGCGAAATCTCATTATGAGAAATTCCATGGTGAACAAGTCCTGGTCCGTTGTTGTGACTTCTCCCGCCCCGTCGATGCACAGCTGATTCCACCGCTGCGTGTCTACCGCGAAAATGTTTTTCAGCGCTTTCTGGACGAACTCAGAACCAAAGAACTCGGGCTGCAATCCAAGGTGCGTTTAATCGATGCGCAGCACGAGGAACTGGTCAAGTACGAAGTGCAATCGCAAGCCTTGAGTGCGCAATGGGAGCAAGCGGAGCGGGGAGCGCGAGCGCTGGAGCTTGATCTGGGTATACAGCGCAGCCAAGTCGCTCATTTATTGCTTGCAACCGAAGCCAAAACACGCGCCGATGGTGAGCGTATGCATGCATTGGCCAACGAGGTGTTAGCCCTACGCAGTTCAACGAGCTGGCGCATCACGAAACCGATCCGAATCCTATCGAATGCACTTGGAAAGCGTACATTAGCATTGAATATTCGGCATTTGATTTCGCGGGCCGGGACGGCGCGCTGGTTCAAGATGCGGATAAAACGTTATCTGGCTGCGGAGAGGAGCCTACCGCCGAGTTTCGATGGCGCGACCTATCTGAAGCTTAACCCGGATCTGGCGGCAGCCGGTGTCGACCCAAAGGATCACTTTCTGCTGCACGGTCGCAATGAAGACCGGGTCTGGGCACTGCCCGAGTTCGACATCTCGAAGAGCCCGCAGTTTGCTTCAGGGCGGGAGATGGTGCTCGTGGTGAGTCACGAGGCATCGCGCACCGGCGCCCCTATCCTAAGCTTCAACTTGGTGCAATCGCTGGTCAGAAAGTACAACGTTGTGGCGCTACTGCTAGGAGGCGGAGACCTGCTCGACGCCTTTAAGGCCACTGGCGCAACGGTTTGTGTCGCGTCCTCAGTGCGTGGTAATCCTTTTGTGGCTCATCATGTGGGCAGTCAGTTGTGCCGGGAGTTCGATTTCAAGTTTGCGTTGCTCAACAGCATCGAGTCGCGTTACCTGCTGCCGGTTCTGGCAGAGCATTTTGTGCCGACCATTAGCCTGGTGCATGAGTTTGCGTCATACACCCGGCCAAAAAGTGCTTTCGGAGACGCCTTGTTCTGGTCGAGCGAGGTGGTGTTTTCTGCCAACGTAACTAAGGAAAATGCGTTCTCAACCTTCCCCGATCTAGATGCGGTGGCGGTCCATGTCATGCCGCAGGGTAAGTGCTTGTTGCCGGCTTCAACGCAGGACGCCGCAGCGGAGCAGCAGGAAGCGACAAAACTACGCCGGCTGATACGGCCTGCGGGGCTCGATGAGGGCACTCTGGTAGTGTTGGGCGCCGGTTTTGTGCAGTTGCGCAAGGGTGTGGACTTGTTTCTCGAATGTGCAGCACGTATCCAGCGCCTAGCCGGAGTGCGCAAAGTTCGCTTTGTCTGGATCGGCAGCGGTTATGACCCGGATCATGACGTTGCCTATTCCGTCTACTTGCATGACCAGATCCGACGAGCCGGGCTAGAAAACCACGTCGCCTTTCTCGGTGAGACCTCTGCCATCGAGGTGGCCTACGACGAGGCGGACGTGCTACTACTTTCCTCGCGGCTGGATCCTCTGCCCAATGTGGCAATTGATGCCATGTCAGTCGGTGTGCCTGTGGTCTGCTTCGACAAAACCACCGGCATTGCCGACTTTCTGCAGGCCAGCGGGCTAACGGAAACCTGCGTCGCCGCATACCTGGATACCGCCGATGCGGCCGAGAAAATTCTTCGTTTCTCTTCCGTGCCCGGTTTGCTCGAAGAGGTTGGTGCTAAATGCCGCGAAGCGGCACTGCAGTATTTCGACATGGAGCGCTACGTTCAGAATCTTGAGGCGCTTGCCCATTCGGTTGGCCAACGCACTCTACGCGAAAAAAAAGACTACCAAGCTGTGCTTGCCGCAGGGGTGTTGCGCTCCGATGTGGCCTGCTTCCCGGATACGCGCCCCTCATCACAGTTAGCGCGTCGTTATGTACGCGCCTGGGCCAGCGGCATTGGGCGGCGCAAGCCGTTCCCCGGGTTCCACCCGGGCATCTACCAGGAACTGCATGGTCTGGCCGCGTCCGGCGCGGATCCATTGGCCGACTATTTGCAGTCTGGCCAGCCTGATGGGGCCTGGCGTTACCCCGTGATCACACCTCTCGATGGGCCGGTCACCTTGGTCCACGATGGCCTGCGGCTGGCGCTGCATGTCCATGCCTACTATGTTGACCTGCTGCCGGAGATCATCCAGCGTCTGAGCCTGAACCAGCGACGGGCGGATTTGTTCATCAGCGTCAAAGATGAGGCAGCGCTCGAGCTGGCAAAGACCTATCTGGCGACCTATCCCGGCCGTGTCGCTGCGATGCGGGTGGTGCCAAACCGTGGCCGGGATATCGGCCCATTTTTGACGGCCTTCCTGCCGGAAATACTGACTTCCTACGACTTGGTGGGCCACATCCACACAAAAAGGAGCAAGGATGTCAAAGACGAAAACATGGGGAAGACCTGGTTCCATTTTTTGATGGAAAACCTGATTGGCGGCGCCTCCGGGCCAATGATGGACATCATCATCGGCCGTTTGCAGAAGGATGCGTCCATTGGCATGGTCTTTCCGGACGACCCCTATATCACCGGCATCGAAAAGAATGGAGACATCGCGGTCGCCATCTGCAAGAACATGGGCATCACCAGCATTCCCATGCATTTTGTCTACCCTGTCGGAACCATGTTCTGGTCCAGAACGGCCGCTTTGAAGCCAATGGCTGATCTGCAATTGAGTTGGGAAGACTATCCTGAAGAGCCGCTTCCTTACGACGGAAGTTTGTTGCACGCCCTGGAGCGCTTGATCGCGCTGGCGTTGCCGTCTGGTGGCTGGAAAATCGCAGCCACGAACATCCACGGTGTATCACGATGAAGATTGCTATTTTTGGCGGCGGTGGATTCATCGGCTCAGCCATTGCAGACCGCCTGCTGCAGGATCATCACGAACTGCGTGTGTTCGAACGCCCTCGCGTAGCGCCGTATCGCGCGTTCGCTGCCGATGAAAAGGTTGAGTGGCTCACGGGCGACTTGATGAGTGTGCATGACGTCAGCACCGCTATCAGCGGCGTGGATGTAGTTTTGCACCTGGTGTCGACCACGTTGCCCAAGAGTTCAAACGACGATCCGATCTACGACGTGCAGAGCAACCTGGTGGCCACCCTCCAGTTATTGAATGCAATGGTGGCGCAGAAGATCAAGAAGATCGTTTTCATTTCATCGGGCGGCACGGTCTATGGCAATCCGAGCTACCTGCCGATCGATGAAAAGCACCCCACAGAACCACTGGTGTCTTACGGCATTACCAAATTGGCGATCGAGAAATACCTCCTGATGTACCAGGGCCTACACGGCATCAAGGCCAACATCATGCGAGTGTCCAATCCCTTCGGCAATCGGCAGCGCGTAGAAACCGCGCAAGGTGCGGTGGCAGTGTTTCTGAGTAGGGCCATCCAGGGTCAACCGATTGAGATCTGGGGCGATGGCAACGTGTCGCGGGATTACCTATACGTCAGCGATGTGGCGGACGCCTTTGCCAAAGCGGTGACCTACGACGGTCCGAAGTCCGTATTCAACATCAGCTCGGGTCAAGGCACTAGTCTCAACGACGTCATTGGATTGATTGAGCAAGTATTAGGGACGCCGATAGTGAGGAACTACCGCCCGGGGCGAGCGTTTGATGTCCCCGTCAGCATTCTGGACAACACACTGGCCCGTGATGAGTTGGGCTGGTCACCCAAGATCAGTCTAAAAGAAGGTATCGTGCAAACGGCATCGTACATGCGGCGTTTGATTGAGAAATGAGTGATTCCATGCCTTTTAAGGCCTCCGTTGTCATCCCGACCAAGAATGCGGGTCTCCTCTTAAAGTCTGTTTTGGACGCCGTGGTGCGCCAGGAGATTGACGGTGCATTCGAGGTACTTGTCGTCGACTCCGGTTCTTCCGACGGCACTGTCGAATTGGTTCGGCAATATCCGCAGATTCGGTTGATCGAAATCGAATCGCGCGAATTTGGTCATGGCAAGACGCGTAATTTCGCGATCAGTAACACCACGGGTGAGTTCATCGCCATGATCACCCACGACGCACTGCCCTTGCATTCCCGTTGGCTCGCAGAGCTATTAAAGACAGCTGAAGCCGACGCACGGATTGCCGGGGTTTTTGGCCGTCATGTTGCCTATCCTGAGGCTACGATCTTCACTCAGCAGGAGCTGGTGGCGCACTTTCAGGTTTTTTTGGCGCGGCCCGTGGTAGAACTCGATGACCCGGTGCGTTATGCAAACGAAGAGGGCTACCGGCAGTATCTTTATTTCTTCTCGGATAACAATGCCTTGCTGCGGAGGACAGTCTGGCAGGAAATCCCCTACCCCGAGGTCGATTTTGCAGAAGACCAAGCTTGGGCACGATTGATCATCGAGGCCGGCTACCGAAAGGCTTATGCGCCCGACGCCATCGTAGCCCACTCCCACGACTACGGCTTTGTCGAGCGCTTTCAACGCAGCTTTGACGAGTCATACGCGCTGCGTCGACTGTTCGACTATCAGCACGGCACGGGCCTACGGCATGCGTTGCGTGCCTTTGTCGGCCTCACTCTGCGAGACGTTCGTTTTGCCTACAGAACAAAACTCTACAAGAGCCATTGGAGACAAGTTGCTGCCATGCCTATGAGTAATTTCATGCGCGTGATGGGATACTTCTTGGGGAATCAAGGTTCTCGCATACCAAGACCGATACAGCGTTGGCTGTCAAGAGACCAGCGACTTCTGGCCATATCGTCTCTGAAACACGCGGAATGAACGTTGTGTTGCGTAAATTTTTGGTAGCCGTTCGATACCTTAGACAAAACGGTTGGAGTGCGTTGGCGCGTCTTATCCACATGCGCTTACTGCACGAGAGCAGATTGTTCGGTAGGGTTTTTAACCCTCCAAAGATTGAAGTTACCGAGGGTAATTTTAAAAAAGAGCGCGCGACTATTTTGGTTGTCAGCCATGAGGCCTCAAGAACTGGCGCTCCGATACTGAGCTTGAACATCGTTCAGCATTGCGTTAAACGCTACAACGTGGTCGCGCTGTGCCTAGAGCCAGGAATACTATCGGAGTCCTTTCGTCAGGCGGGAGCCATCACCATTATCTCGTCGGAGATACGACGACATTCGGTGCTGGTCCAGCAGGTTCTAGAGGATCTATGTGGTCGGTTTAAATTCAAATATGCGCTGATTAACAGCATAGAGTCACGTGAGGTGTTGCCAGCGCTGGCCCAGCATTTCGTACCAACAATCAGCCTGGTCCATGAGTTTGCGTCGTACACGCGGCCGAGATCTGCGTTCAGGGATACGTTGTTGTGGTCGACCGATGTAGTGTTCTCCGCTAGTGTCACCATGGAGAACGCATTGGCCGAATGCCCGGATTTTGGCAAGCGTTCGGCGCAGATCTTGCCACAGGGGCGATGTCTAGTACCGGTCGGTGAATTTGACGCAGAGCAACAACAAGTCGAGAGTATTCGTATTCGGCAGCTAATCAGGCCAGCACATCTAGCCAAGGACACTGTTGTTGTGCTGGGCGCGGGGTTTGTGCAATTACGCAAAGGGGTGGATCTATTCATCGAATGCGCCGCGCGAGTGCTGGGGTCACCAGACGGGGTGCAATACCGATTTGTCTGGGTCGGCAAGGGTTACGACCCGGAGCACGATGTGAACTATTCGGTGTATCTGGCTGATCAGGTTCGGCGCGCCAATCTGCAAGATCACGTGGTCTTCATCGACGAGACAACGGCCATCGAAGCGGCGTACGAAGAAGCAGACTTACTGCTGCTGTCGTCAAGACTCGACCCACTGCCTAACGTCGCGATTGATGCCATGGTACATGCAGTGCCAGTTCTGTGTTTTGACAAGACGACCGGGATTGCAGACTTCCTCATCGAAAGTGGGTTGAAGGACGCTTGCGTGGCACGATACCTAGATTGCGGGGAGATGGCCGAAAAAATTCGAGCTTTAGCACGATCGCCCCAAGAGCGGGCGGCCGTGGCTGATCTCACGCATATAGCGTCCAGTGCCTTCTTTCAAATGGAAGACTACGTAGCACGCTTGGAGTCATTGGCTCAAAACGTGTGCGAGCGTAACCGTCAAGAACAAGCGGACACGCAGACCATTTTGGATTCCGGGCTATTCCAGCGTGACTTCTGCTGCCCACCGCACGCACAAGAGCGAACGGTCGAAGCAGAGGTACGCGCTTACGTACGGGCGTGGGCGAGTGGGATTGGCCGGCGTAAACCACAGCCCGGATTTCACCCCGGCATCTACCTGGAGCAGCACGGGTTGACCGCGAAGACGTCCGACCCATTTGCTGACTATTTAAGAGCTGGTCGACCTGAGGGGCCGTGGCACTACCAGGTGATCGAATCGGGCGTAGAGCTGCGACCAGTAGTGATGGGGCAATCACGTGTGGCTTTGCATCTGCACGTACATTATCCGGAGCTCCTCGTCCAGATTCTCGAAAGGTTGGAGCACAACCACGTCCGGCCGGACTTGTTTGTGAGCGTCAACTCTGAGGGGGTACGTAATGCGGCCATTCAAGAGTTAAAGGCTTATGCAGGGAAGGTGGTAGCGGTGGAGTTAGTGCCTAACCGTGGGCGAGACATCGGACCGCTATTGACCACATTTGCATCGAAATTGCTGGGGCAGTACGACATCATCGGTCACTTGCACACGAAGAAAAGTGCAGACGTGAAGGATGTGCGCATGGGGCAGTCGTGGTATCAGTTCTTGCTAGAGAACCTGCTCGGCAGCGCGGCGGCAGGATCGATGGCAGATGCTATTTTGGCGGCGATGCAAGCAGACACCTCTATTGGCATGGTGTTCCCAGACGATCCGCACATTCTGGGGCTGACGGGTAACCGGCAGGAGACTGAATCACTCGCACCGAGGTTAGGTGTTCAGGCGCTGCCGGAACACTTCAACTTTCCAGTAGGGTCAATGTTTTGGGCTCAAACAGCGGCGTTAGAGCCGCTAATGCGATTGGGATGGAGTTACGCAGACTATCCGGAAGAACCATTGCCCTACGACGGCACGAGGCTGCATGCAGTGGAACGGTTGTTTGCTTTGGGACTGGCTCCGCTGCGGTTACGCAGTGCAAGTAGCCACGTGACGGGCCTGACTCGATGAAGATCAAGATCAAGATCTTTGACGATGGAGGCTTCACTGGATCCCCGATCGCGGACCGGCTACTTCGCAATGGGCATGCGTTGCGCGTCGTTGAGCGACCCCATATGGCGCCATCCGAAGCATTCACGACGTGCGATGACCCAATCTGCGACGTGCGGAGTAACTTGGTGACGATGTTGCCGTTGCTTAAGGTGATGTTGCACTACTTGAGGCAGCGCTGCGCATTCAACATCAGCTCAGAACCAGTGACCAAATGGCGTACGTTCATCAGTATGCAGGAGATGGCGCTACAGCTGCAACGGCGCTACCTGCCGGGACGCCGATTCGATATACCAATGAGTCTGCTGAACAACAATTTAGCGACTAACCAGTTGGAGTGGGCACCAGAGGTGGCACTCGAAAACGGGATCACCCGGACCGCTGCTTACATGAAGCAGCTTTTAAGAAAATGAGCGCCGCCGCCAGTATGTCGAGAAAATTAGTGCAAGCCGTACGGTACGGTCAACAGAATGGATGGGGCGCGTTAACCCGTCTTCTTCGCAGGCGCCTTAGTGAGGGCGGCATGTTCTTAGGTAAAGCTTCTGTGACCCGTCCTTACGACGAGTTGTTGGGGGCGGTTTTTGGATTGGAGTCGTTAGCACAATGTGTGCCTCCGATGACCATCAACTGGTTTATTCCTCCCGTTGGCAAGGGATCCGGTGGGCACCTAAATATTCTTCGATTCATCAAGAATTTAGAGGATTTAGGCTATACGAATCGGATTGTCATCGTAGGCCAACCATCACCACCTTCGGCCGCAGCCGCGAAGCGGGATATCGAAAAATGGTTCTTCCCACTTAAGGCCTCGGTACATCTTGGGGCCGATGACGCTACGCCAGCCGCATATTTTGCAATGGCCACATCCTGGCAGACGGCTTACTACGTCAGACGTTTTCAATCTTGTAAGCAGAGATGTTATTTCGTGCAGGATTACGAACCGTGGTTCTACCCCGCTGGCAGTAACGCGATGCTCGCGGAAGCTACGTACCGCTTTGGCTTTGCTGCCTTCACTGCAGGCGACTGGCTCGCGCAGAAGTTGCACAAAGAGCATGGCGCTCGTACACGCTCTATTGGGTTCTCATACGATCGTGATTTATATCGCCCTATGCCAGAGCTACGCGGTGGCGATGGCTTTCACCGCGTCATGTTCTATGCTCGTCCACCGACACCTCGTCGTGCATTTGAGTTGGGCATTCTTGTACTAAGAGATGTAGCAAAGCGAGTGCCACAAATGCGGGTTGTATTGGCAGGATGGGACGTGAGGGGTTACGACATCCCTTTTCCTTGCGAGTACGCCGGGTTGGTGGAAATCGACAAACTACCCGAGCTATACGCGCGCTGCGACGCGGCTTTGGTTCTCTCCTGCTCTAATCTTTCTCTGCTGCCGCTCGAATTGATGGCGTGTGGTGTGCCTGTCATTAGCAATCGTGCCCCCTATACACAATGGTTGCTCAACGATGAAAATGCCAAACTAGCCGACCCCGACATCCAAAGCCTGGTAGACGCCGTGGTGGAGGTGCTAGAAACACCGACTGTTGCGCAGCGTATACGGCAGGCCGGCGCAGCGTTTGCGGCGGCCACATCGTGGGAGCGTGAAGCCGCCCGAATGGCCGAAGGGCTGGCCGAACTGGCGGGTGAACAGCCATGACGCGAAAAAGAATGCTCTGGGTCATGTTGCTGCTCCTGATGGCCTTTCGGCTCTATCTGACGGGCAACCGCGACATCCTGGCGTTGAACGCCCCGCATGACGAATTTTGGTACGTAGGGACGGCGTTCAACCGCATCTGGCGGGGTTCGTATAGTGAGATGACACTGATCCATCTGCCCACCTACGCAGTTTGGCTAGTGGGGGTTGATCTCTTGGGTATTCCTGCCCGGCTGGCAATCGACCTCGCCTGGCTCGTAGCCTGCGGGTATCTCGCGTATGCATTGCGTCGGCTGACGCAAGTAACCTGGGCGGCCGTGGTGCTATTCATCTTTCTGGCCTTCCACCCTTACATCATTCGCATCTTCGACCGCGCCCTGGCGGAGACGCTCTTGACGGTGTTGTCGACAGCGGTGCTGGCGGCGGGCATGGAACTGTGGAATCGCCGCCAGGAGGGGCCGTCGGCGGCGCGCCGCTGTGCAATGGTGGTCTACGGGGTCGGTTTTGGTGCGGCATATCACACACGTTCAGAAGGTGTAGTCCTGCTAGTACCGCTGGGACTGCTGGCCCTCTGGTCCTTGGTCGACCGCTGGAACTGGTGGTCGCCAGCCTCTCGTCACACCTTGCTGATCCCGCTACTTGGGCTACCACTGCTGGCAATCGTGCTGCTAGGTCTTGGCTTTTCGGCAGCGAACTATGCGAAATGGGGCATCTGGGCCAGTCAAGAGCTAGATGCTCCGGGCTATAAGAGTGCCATGACAGCATTGAACAGCATCGACACGGGCCCCACGCCGAAGCAGATCACCGTCACGCAGGAAATGCTAAGTCTCGGCTTCCAGACAAGTTCTACCCTTCAGGAGCTGCAACCTGCAATGAAGGGTGCCACGGGCCAACAATGGGTTGCGATCGCCAGCCCTTATGTGTCAGTGAAGGGGGAGATTGCGAACGGATGGTTCTACTGGGCCTTGCGGGATGTGGCGGCGCGCAGTGGCTGGCATGCCTCAGCGGCGTTGGCCGAGCGCAAGTACGCGGCAGTGGCCGCAGAGTTGCAGCAGGCATTTGCCGATGGGCGCCTGAAGAAGCGATACGTGCTCTCATCATTTGTCGACCCGGACGTCAGGAAATGGGCGCCGGACTTGCCAGCTTCGCTACGCCGGATTCTGCTGCTGGTCATTCGTCCTGCCGCCGAAAATCTAGAAACTCCAGCGGAAAACGCAAGTCCGGCGCAATTTTCCCAGTACGTGGCCGTGACTGGCCGCAGGGCGCCAGCGCTGACGGCCACAGTGAGCGGCTGGTTGACGGCTCCAGTGGGAAGCAGAGTCGGGCTGGACGGCGAGAACGGGCAAATCGTCTGGCAGAGCTTGGGGCCGGTCCGAACCGACGTACCCGGCGCCTATAGTTTCCAGGTCTCAGCGCAGGGTTTCAAGGCCCCGGCAGCCTTGCAATTGCAAACGCCTGGGGGACGTGTTCAATCTGTGGCGCTATCCGCCTTGCAGGAGGGGCATGTGACCGAATTGGCCCACGCTGGACTATCCACCGAACTGCGGGTGGGGGTGGACCGCCTGGAGATCGCCGAACCGCGGCAACGGGCCGATAGATTTCTCAGCCGCCTCGGTCGCCTATATGTAGGGTTGCATTATTTGCTTTGGGGCGTATTCGTAATGTTTGGCGCCATCTGGTTGGTTCGGCGCACAAGGTCGGCCGAGTCCATGCTGTTCATGCTACTGGCGGCGGCAATTTTTGCGCGCATAGGCTTGTTTGCCATCCTGGACGCTAGCTCGTGGAGTGGCAGCCAAGCGCGCTACATGCTGCCAATTTTTCCTTTTTTTGGTGTAGCGAGTGCATTGGGCCTGATCTACATATCCCGACTTCTGGCGGTGGTTGGAACTAAATTGAAACTGTGACCAGATGACGCATATGAAAAAACAAATTGGCTTGGCTGGGACGAGAGCCCATAACCGTCCGGCCGCGGTACTGTTGCTCCTTGGTCTGTTCTTGACAACGCTATGGTGGTGGAATGCCACGCTGGTCTACGACGATGTAATTCTGACCCTGAAGGATTCCAGTCCTTATGGATTCAACTTTCTTGTCGGTCGAGATGGGTGGTTCACAACGCTGCTGCATTTTTTGTATCTAGATCTGCCGGACCAATACAGAACTTATGGATTATCCCGGTCACTGCAATTCATCTTGTGGAGTGTGGGTGTCAGTAGTGCCAAGAGTTATTCGCTCATCATTTCGGGCACCCATGTGGCGTCTGTTCTCGTACTTTATTTTCTATTGCTAAGAATCGGGCGTTCCGTCAACGATGCTCTGATTTTTTGCATCATCTGGCTATTGTCCCCTTATGTGTGGACGTCTTGTTTTCATCACTATTCTTATTTGGCTCTTCCAACGCAAATTTTGATCATCGGATCCTTTCTGCTGTTGATCATAGAGAAGGGATGGCAGAAGAATTTTTTCGCTGCGATTCTGGGCGTAGTTTGCGGACTAACGGGAGAACTACATCTCGTGGCGGTATGCCTCGTCCTTGGGGCGGCGGCAGGCGTTGCGCGTGACAAGTCATTTGCGCGGGCGGCCATGGTAACCGTGGTAACGATGGTTTGTGCCATCACCGTGCACCATCTGTTGTGGAAAATATTTGAATCGAATCCGGAACTCCGGCCAAGATTTGCGTTAAGCCTTTCCCATGATTGGCCCTATTGGTCATTTCGAATCTGGGCGGCGGTGCAATCAATTTATTTTGCATTTGCCGTTCCGGTCAATGAAATGGACTCCCAATTCGTCCGTCCCTTTCTTACGGCAATGCTAGGTTTCAGCCTGCTCGCATTTGCCACACTGTGGTGGGTCAACAAGGGACAGTCTCCTAGAAAAGACAACAATCAATTCAAAAGAGATGCTCTGTTTTTCCTCATGCTGATTGTGGTCGCGCTGTCCTATGTCGCGATTTACATGGCCGTGGTGATCCTGTCGGACAGCATTCCTCATACGATGCCGAGACGCTATGGGTACATGCCGCTAACCATGATTCTTGTAGCGGGTTTCGGTATTCTGCTCTCCCTATTGCCATGGCCAGGGCCCAAGGCAATTCTGGCAAGTTTGGCTGTCGGGGCCACAGCTGCGGCATTCCTCGTGCACCAGATCTGGGTACTTCCCACGATTCGGACGCTGGATATGACCCTGAACCAAAAAATTACCGATGCGCTGGAAAAATCTCCCGGTGCAGGCATTCTTTTTTTCAATGCATCGAACAAAGACCTGCCAAGACGGACTATTTGGCCCGATTCGTTTGGGCCGGCAATGCAAAGCAATGAAGGAACGGAGTACACGCAGGCCACCTATGGCACCTACTGGCCAGCAGAAATGGAAGCAAGCCGTTTTCTAAAGGCAAAATTTGCCTGCGATATAGGTCATGTATTGCCCAATGGACAAGTGGAAATAGCTTGCCCTTATGGGGATGTAAAAAAATATGCCAACCCGTTAGAAGTGATAGTGGTTGCGAATCTTGGCTATGAAGAAAAGGATACCTTCGGCCGTGGCGTGCACGTCTTTCCGAATTTGAATGCCTTTATGCCAAATTATTTTTCTCGGAGAATAATTAAGGAGAATGATTTCTCACAGATTAAGTCAAAAATGTTTTTTGATCTACCCATGATCGATTTTCTGAAGTACAACAAATCCGATGAAACCCAATCGATAGCCAGCGCAAATAATCCAACGGAGCTTGAGTTACCCAACGACGTACTTGGTTATGCCATGTACTCACACGAGCCCGGAGTCAATGTCGGCAAGGGTGGATCAGAACTCGTATTGGATACAGCCAGCATTGAGGCTGGAGTAAGTATTAAAAAGAAGGATTTAGATATTCTTCTGGTTTTTGAGGTTTCCCAACCATCTGCTCTCAAGGAATATCTCCGTAATACGTATGTCTCATGGAACGATGGTGCATGGGTATCCCTTGGCGACGATCAACTAAGTGAGAAATATTTGACAGGCGAGGTGGGAATTCGACTTTCGCATCTTGATAGTACCCGGCTCTCAATTCTGGTTCCCTCTGCGACTCCTGCCACGCGAGGTTTTGTATGGAAGAGTCTTAGCATGGCATCCAAGTAAATATTCTTTTTGCATTGTTGATTTAGCTATTTTTAATGATGATTAATAAAAATTCAGTTTCACTCGGTCAGATATCGAACACTTCAATATGGAAATGGGCGACCTATCTACTGGGTGTGATTTTTTTCCTAATTTCCGTACGCTGGTCACTGCTGGATAAAAGTCCACCAGCCTGGGATCAGGGCATGTATCTTTTTCAGGCCAGTACGCTATTTGAAAGCTTTAAAACGAATGGCTTTTACAATTTTGTTGTGTCTGTTTTTAATATCGATAAAGGGCGTGTTCCGCTGTTACTGCTGATAGTGCAGCCTGCGTTTTTCGTTTTTGGCCCTAGCCTTGACGCTGCCGTCATTTCTTTGAATGTCTTTTGGTTTCTCCTGCTTTGGTCGATTGTCGGGATTTCACGGCAAATGTCAGTTGCAGCCGTTCAGAACAAAGCAGGGTTTTTCAGCTTCACTCTCTTTTCGTTTTACCCTTTAACGGTGTTATTGGCGCACAACTATCTCGTGGAATTGATGCTGGTGGCCTTAGTCTCTGCATCACTTTATTCGCTTATCATGGCGCATCAAACGCAGCGGCAGATCTGGTCCCTATCTGCTGGCTTTTGGATCGGCTGCGGGTTGCTGACCAAGGTGACTTTTCCAGCGTTCGTTTTTCCTTCTTTCCTCTTCATTCTTTTCAGCCATACAAAGAAACTGGGTATCAAGTCAACGGTGCGTGTTTTCTGGCTGGCTACCATATTGCCATTGATCATCGCAGGACCTTATTACATCTACAACATAAGGGAAATATTGCAGCTGACCACGTTGCTTTCGTCGCATGGTTTATCGCAGATGTATGGATTTCGATCAGCGTTGGATCCAGTTGCCATCATGGAATATCTGTGGATTGTCTTCACCAATCCCGTGATGGTAATTTCATTTTTATGCATTGGCTTGTCGCTTTTGTTCGCATTTTTTAGTCGTAAAAATTCAAAAAAAATTGAATTCCTCGATGTGAATGGGAAAAATACTTGGCTAATAGTAATGGCCATTTGGTTCTTGATTCCGTTGCTGCTTGCGACATTGGGTGAAATCAAAGAGCCGCGTTATGTTTATCCTGCATTGATTCCAATCTTTGTATTGGCTGGCGCAAGCGCATGTCGTGTGAATTTTCGGTTTGTTGGTCTGGGGTTAATGTTGACGTTTTATGCCATGGCACTGCCAGCTTATTTGCGTGTCAACGATTTTTTGAGCAGTGAAAAATTTGATTTTTTTAGAATTAGCAATGGTTTAACGACAGATTCGCTGATCGATGAACGAGAGTGGAAAATTGATTCTCTTGTGCATGAAATTGCGGCAAAAATTCCTGCAGGCATAAAGAGTAATTCAATTCTCTTTCTTGGGGGCAATCGATATTATCATATGAGGTTATTGGATTATTATGGATTGATCCAGGGACTGAGTCTAAGGTATTTTGCACTGCCTTATTATACAAATCCCAAGATGACACTTGAAGAAGCATTGAAATTTATTGATGACCAAGCACCAGATGGCATTATTTCGAAAAGTGGGCAGAACTGGCCTGAATTTTCCTCCCGACTAGATGCTGCCATCATTGAGAAATTAAATGGCAATTCAAACTATGTCAAGTATGAGCTGAAGACGATTCAGCCAGACGGAAGTAGATTCACTTACTTTGTTAGAAAGTTGCCGGAATATTTTTATGCCAAATCCGGCGAGTTTTTTTCTGGTGCCTGGGTTGTAGATAATGGCATGGCAAAAATCGCGATCGAAGATCAAGGAAGGATCCTGATCACAACTGAAACTGGAGTGCAGAGTACTGCCTCTGTGCAGGGTGGGGGCATTACCGTTCCGGCATGGAATGTTTCAGCCCAAATCACCAAAGATTTGAAAGAACTGCACTGGAGTAATGGCTCGAAATGGAAGAAATTCACTAGTAATTAATTTACTCTGGAAACTAAAAATGAAAAAAATCAAATATCTCATTCTGGGCGCCGGTCCGAGCGGGCTAACGCTCGCCCATTCCTTGGTCGATGCGGGTTGTCCACTTGATCAGATCCTCGTGGTCGAAAAGGAAGCCATCTCCGGCGGTCTATGCCGATCCGAAATGGTGGACGGCGCCCCCCTGGACATCGGCGGCGGGCATTTTCTGGACCTAAAGCGCAAGGAGGTGCTGGACTTCGTGTTCCGCTTCATGCCGCGTGAGGAGTGGGACCTCTACGACCGCGTGTCGAAAATCCGCATTCGGGGTGTAGAGGTGGACCATCCGCTGGAAGCAAATCTCTGGCAACTTCCCATCGAGGTGCAGGCTGACTACCTAGAGTCCATTGCGCAGGCCGGCTGCATTCGTGGGGAAGCGATGCCAGAGTCTTTCGCAGCATGGATCAACTGGAAGTTGGGCGATCGTATTGCGCAGGAATACATGCTGCCCTACAACCGCAAGATCTGGTCGATGGATCCAGATGCGCTGGGTACTTATTGGTTGTACAAGCTTCCAAATGTTTCTTTCCGCGAAACCTTGCTGAGTTGTCTTGAAGGCAAGCCCATGGGGGCATTGCCTGCGCACGGTACATTTTTGTACCCCAAGAAATTCGGCTATGGCGAAGTTTGGCGCCGTATGGGCGAAGCGCTTGGAGATTCTCTTGTCACTAATTGCTCGGTAGCGAGCATCGATCTGGCGAACCGTACTGTCAATGGACGCTGGCAGGCTGAAACAATCGTGTCTTCCATTCCGTGGACTTTGTGGACGAAGTACTGCGCTATTCCAGAGGACGTCAATGCCGCAATCTCTTCTCTGAAGAATGCACCTATCGATGTCGATTATCATCAGGAGACGTTGGATAGCAAGGCGCATTGGACTTACGAGCCAGACGAATCGGTTCCGCATCATCGTTTGCTGCTCCGATCCAACTTCTCGACGGGTGCTCGCGGCTACTGGACGGAGGCCAACGCCTCACGCTCAACGCCAGCCCAAGGGCCTCGCTTCCACAACGAGTTCGCGTATCCCATCAATACGCTCGGCAAGCCCGAAGCGGTTGAGAGGATTCTGACGTGGGCGAAAGCCAATGGTGTGATCGGACTGGGTCGCTGGGGCCGCTGGGAACACATGAATTCCGACGTCGCTGTAGCTGAAGCGCTGCAGATGGCGAACCAATTGAAAACAGGATCGTAGTGTGAAAATTTCTTTGTGTTTGATAGTTTGGAATGAGTTACAAGGTTGTCAAGCGGACGTACCTAATCTGCCGATCAGTGAGTTCGATGAAGTATTTGCAGTTGATGGTGGCAGCACCGATGGCACCGTTGAATACCTAGAAAGCCAGGGCATCAAGGTTCATCGTCAACCCAAGCGTGGATTAAATGCCGCGTATGTTCATGCAAATGAAGTGGCAACAGGGGATGCGGTAGTCGTCTTTTTCGCAAAGGGCACATTGCCAACGGGCGACCTCCTCAAATTCAGGCCGCTTTTTGATAAAGGCAATGATCTCGTAATCGCCAGTAGGCAACTACCGGGATCTGTGAACGAAGAGGATGCGCACTTTTTCCGTCCACGAAAATGGGCAGTTATGGGTCTTGCAGCTGCCGCCGCGTTGGTTTGGCGTCGCGAAGGCCCGTGGGTGCGAGACGTATTACATGGTTTCAAAGGCTGGAAACGTGAAGCCTTTAAGCGGATGAAAATCCTCGACGTGGGGCTGTCAATCGACATCGAAATGGTGGTTCGCTCCTACAAACTCAAAATATCGCGAGTTGAATTCCCAACGCAAGAAATCTCACGGGGTTACGGCGAGACACACTTCAAGATTTGGCCGACGGGTAAGCGCTTGCTGGCTTATCTGTGGTTTGAATTGCGACGACACGATTAAGGAAGCATGTGAATACTCACCCTAGTATGCTTCGTAGAATTGTAAACTCCATATGGTTTAAGTTAGCAATCGCATTTTTTATCATAGGATTGTTAATCCATTTCAATCGCATTGATATATCTGTAATCATTGCATTAACCAAAACTTGGCCATGGCTCATGGGCGCACTGTTATTGACCTTGCCACCATTTTGGATTGTCTCGTATCGCTTCAAAATCATACTTTCGAGCCAGGGCATTGATGTTCCTCACCCTCAAGCATTGCGCTGGACAATGATCGGTTCTTTTTTTGATCTTGCCATGCCAAGCTCCAATGGGGGCGATTTTGTGAAGGCTGGTTATGTGGCCGAACATGTTGGCGCAGGCTTGCGAACCCGTGCAGTCATGGCTGTAGCAATAGATCGCGTTATCGGTTTATTGGGGCTTTTTCTGCTCGCTGCGATAGTTAGTGTTATCGGATGGAATTTATTGGTAGATCTGCCGTCCCGTCTTTTAGTGGTAGGCCTGTCATTTCTAGCTGGGATTGGTCCCTTGATTTTTCTCCGAATTGCCGGAGCACGCCGTCTCTACAATAGCAGCCGCATTAACCGTTGGTTGATGAACCATTCGTGGGGGCTTCGTTTAAAGCAAATGATTGGCTCTTTCAATGCGTTACGCGAGAACCCTAGGGCACTTGTTGCAAGCTTAGCGCTTTCCATTTTAAATCATATTTTTTGGTGCACCGCATTGCTTTTTATTGCTTATGCAGTCGGAGACACAATAAATCCATTAAAAGGATTTATAGTTTTCCCACTCGCCATATTTGGTGGAATTTTTGGTGTTGCCGGGGGTTTTGGCTTGGGGACCGCAGCATTTGATTTTTTACTATCACATTTATTACTCATTCAAAACGGGGCCGTTATCGGCTTGCTTTTTCAAATCATCGGAGCGCTTTCCCGATTATTTGGTCTACCCTATTTTTTAAAAAACTACCATACCCCACACCAGCTGCACACCAACTCTGTGAAAAAGTAGTCCCTTTATTTTCAAACCATTGACTTGATAGCGCCCGAAGCATCTAGCGGTTAAAATTTGAGACTAAATTTAGTCGACCTCCCGGCTGTTACCGCACTTTAAAAATTGATTACCAGGAAATTAAATTGAACCACCCAAAAGTTGCACTGATTACCGGCGTCACAGGCCAAGATGGCGCTTATTTGGCCGAATTGTTATTGAAAAAAGGGTACATCGTGCACGGCGTAAAACGTCGTTCCTCGCTGTTCAATACTGATCGTATTGACAACCTCTACCAGGATCCACATGTTGACAATGCAAAGTTCAAGTTGCACTACGGTGACCTGACGGACTCCACCAACTTAATCCGCATCATCCAGCAGGTGCAACCTGACGAGATATATAACCTGGCGGCGATGAGCCATGTTGCAGTTTCGTTCGAAACCCCGGAATACACGGCCAATGCAGATGGTATCGGCACCCTGCGTATTCTGGAAGCCATCCGTATCCTGGGCCTGGAAAAGAAGACCCGCTTTTACCAAGCCTCCACTTCCGAACTGTATGGCCTAGTGCAGGAAATTCCTCAGAAGGAAACTACGCCGTTCTATCCCCGCAGCCCGTATGCAGTTGCCAAAATGTATGCATTCTGGATTACGGTGAATTACCGCGAGGCCTATGGTATTTATGCCTGCAACGGAATTCTTTTCAACCATGAAAGTCCGATCCGTGGCGAAACTTTCGTTACGCGCAAGATCACCCGCGCGTTGGCGCGCATCAAACTCGACCTGCAAGACTGTCTCTACTTGGGTAATATGGATTCGCTGCGTGACTGGGGCCATGCCAAGGACTACGTCGAAATGCAATGGCTGATGCTTCAACAAGAAAAGCCTGAAGATTTCGTCATCGCCACAGGCATACAGTACAGCGTACGCGACTTTGTCAATGCAGCTGCTCTGGAACTCGGCATCCATATGCGCTGGGAAGGTCAAGGGGTAGACGAAAAGGGATACGATGTTTCGACTGGAAAATGCATTGTTCAAGTGGACCCTCGCTACTTCCGCCCTACCGAAGTGGAAACATTATTGGGAGATGCAACCAAGGCCAAGCAAAAACTCGGCTGGACACCAAAAATCAGCTTCCAAGAGTTGGTTTCGGAAATGGTGCGCTCCGACCTCAGGAGCGCACAACGCGACGAGCTAGTCAAAAAGCACGGCTTCACAACGTACGATTACCACGAGTAACACAAAGTAGCCATGGACAAGACAAGCAAAATCTATGTAGCAGGCCATCGCGGTTTAGCCGGTGGTGCAATATTGCGCGCCTTACAGGAACAAGGCTATACCAACCTTGTAACCCGCACCCGCACCGAGCTTGATCTGGAAGACTCAGCCGCCACGCAGCATTTCTTCGAACAAGAGCGCCCAGCGATAGTTTTCCTGGCAGCGGCCAAGGTCGGCGGCATTCACGCCAATAACACCTATCCAGTCGATTTCTTGATGAGTAACCTACTTATCGAAACGAATATCTTCCGCGCAGCGCATGCTAATCAGGTGAGTCGATTGATTTTCCTGGGTAGTTCCTGCATCTACCCTCGTGATTGTCCTCAACCAATCAAAGAAGAATATTTGCTGACTGGCCTGCTTGAGCCAACCAACCGCCCCTACGCGCTAGCCAAGATTGCGGGCATCGAGATGTGCTGGTCGTACAACCGTCAATACGGCACCAAATGGTTGGCGGCCATGCCTACCAACCTATATGGACCCGGTGATAACTACGATTTGAATAATTCTCATGTGTTACCTGCGTTGATTCGTAAGACGCATGAAGCCAAGTTGTCCGGCGCTCAAGAGGTCGTTCTCTGGGGTAGCGGCACCCCAAAACGTGAGTTTCTGTATGTGGATGATTTGGCCAAAGCGCTGGTATTTTTAGCGGCGCTAGACGCTGAAGGCTACGACACACTGACGCATCCATCTTTGTGCCCTTTAATCAACGTGGGTTCAGGAGAGGACCTGAGCATCCGTGCGCTGGCGGAAACTATTGCGGATGTAGTCGGTTACACGGGCAAGTTTGTACAGGACACCAGTAAGCCCGACGGCACAATGCGCAAGGTCATGGATACATCCAAGATCCGTAATTTGGGATGGTCCCCAACGGTTGATTTGCCCACAGGTATCAAACGAGCTTACGAAAATTATTTGTGCATCTAGGCGACAACCGATCAACGCGACAGCGTTGCGGGCACTCGATCTCTGTCGCTTTGTGCACGCACAACGGCGGAAGATTTATCCAAGAGCAAATTGAAAGCATTTGCCAGCAAAGCCTGCTGCCGTCCGAGATTGTTTTATCTGACGATGCATCCAGTGATAACTGTGTGGATTTGGCGCAAACAATCGTCGCGGGCCAGGTCTTAAAGCAGTCGCGCTCGCTCCCGACCCTGCACATATTGCGTAATAGTCAGCCGCTCAAAGTCGTTAAAAACTTTGAACAGGCAATCAAGGCGTGTACGGGTGATCTAATAGCTTTATGCGACCAAGACGATGTCTGGCATACGGACCGACTCGTTCGCATGGCCCAGGAGTTTGTACAACGACCCGATTTATTGTTGCTGCATAGCAACGCAAAACTTATCGACTCCACGGGGGGCGATTTATCTCAGTCACTCTTTGATGCAATTGAAGTCCAAGGTTTCGAACTAGACTGGATCCACACAGGGCGTGCGCTAGATGCTTTTTTACGGCGCAATCTTGTAACTGGTGCAACTACCCTATTTCACCGTTCTTTATTGCAATATGCGCTGCCATTTCCCAAGGAGTGGTTGCACGACGAATGGCTGGCCATCGTAGCAGCTTGCATAGGGCTTGTAGATGTGATGGAAGATAGGTTGATTGATTACCGCCAACATGCGACAAACCAGATTGGAGCACGACGCGAAACGCTTTTATGGAAAATTCAGAAGGCTTTTGCGACACGCGACGACACGCTGAGTGCACGCGCTACAAAGGTGGAAGTTCTTCTTGAAAGATTGGAGCGACTAGATAAATACATACCTGCGACAACTATTGCAAAGCTACATGCCAAATTGGTGCACCAGCGCTTTAGAGCAAACCTCCCTAAGCGTCGCTTAGCTCGGTTGGTGCCCGTCCTTCGCGAACTGCTTACGGGCCGATACAACCAATTTGGTCGAGGCTTGCATTGCGTTGCACGTGATTTGTTGGAGTCGGGTTGAGATCAGACACTATATTGTGTGATAGCCAAAGAACAAAGGGCGTATTTTGATTTCCGTGGTGATAGTTAATTACAACGCCGGTGAGCTGCTGGCGGAGTGTGTGGAGACTGCCTTGCCCCAGGTGGGGGAAATTGTAGTCGTCGACAACGCGTCCATGGACACTAGCACCGACAGTTGCGCACGCCTTTTTGCCAATGATTCGCGCGTTCAGATTGTGCGCAATACCAGCAATTTAGGATTTGCAGCTGCATGCAACATTGGTTTCTCAAGAACCACGGGGGAGCATGTGCTTTTTCTAAACCCTGACTGCCGCTTGGATACTTTTGCAGCATCAGAACTATTGAAATATATAGAAAGCGATGCATCCGTGGGTATGGTGGGTGGACTGCTTATGAACCTCGATGGCTCAGAGCAAGGCGGTGGCCGACGCGCAATACCCACCCCTTGGAGGTCTTTCGTGCGGGCCTTTGGTTTGAGCCGGTACGAAAAACGCTGGCCCAAGCTGTTTTTCGACTTTCACTTGCATAAGCAACCCTTGCCACGTCACCCTATAGGTGTAGAGGCAATTTCTGGTGCCTGCATGCTGGTAAAACGCCAAGCGATTCAAGATGTTGGCCTATGGGACGAAGGATATTTTTTGCATTGCGAAGACCTAGACTGGTGCCTACGTTTTACACAAAAGGGCTGGAAGATCTTGTTCGTTCCCTCGGCCCGAATCACCCATGCCTTAGGAGTCAGTAGCCGCAGCCGGCCTATTTTCGTTGAGTGGCACAAGCACAAAGGCATGATGCGCTTCTATCGCAAATTCTTCCAACACCAGTATCCAGGCATATTCATGAACTTGGTCTCAATCGGTGTATGGCTCAGATTCTCACTGTTAGCCGCTTATCATCTTGCCAAACGCAGTAGGCAGTCGTTGGAAAAATCCCATGACTGACAGTGCATCGAAACATGCAACCTCGCTGGGGATACTGGGAGCCAGGAGCATGGTTGGCGCACACGTCCTGTCGGGTATTTCAAAAATCACGGAAAAGGCAATTGCCTTCAGCCGAAGTACCACCGCCCCTGCAGATTCAGATATTGAGTGGCGACAGTTGCCCGCTGAACTACAGTCCAGTGCTACAGACGTCGAGCCCATACCTTATTGGATTTGCGTAGCCCCCATTTGGGTATTGCCCGGATATTTCGCCATGCTGGAAAGCTGCGGGGTGCGCCGCATCGTTGCCCTTTCCTCCACCAGCCGGTTCACCAAAGACACGTCCACCGACATACATGAGCAAGCCATTGCCCGACAACTCGCCGACGCAGAAGATAGCTTGCAAGTCTGGGCAGAAGGTCGTGGCGTGGAATGGGTGGTACTACGGCCTACACTTATTTATGACCAAGGCCGGGACAAAAATATCTCAGAAATTGCAGGATTCATACGTCGCTTCGGTTTTTTCCCTTTGTTCGGAGCCGCGCAAGGCAAACGCCAACCGATACACGCAGAGGACGTAGCAGCCGCATGTTTGGCGGCACTACAGTCGCCTGAGGCTGCAAACCGCACGTACAACATTTCCGGTGGTGAGACACTTTCCTACCGGGACATGATTAGCCGCATTTTTGCCATGCTTGGAGCCTCTCCACGCCTCTTAACTGTTCCTTTGTGGGCGTTTAGCATGGCCGTGGTGCTCATGCGTCAAGTCCCACGCTATCGAACTTGGTCTTCGGCCATGGCGGAGCGCATGAACAGAGATATGGTTTTTGACCATTCAGAAGCAACGCGTGATTTTGGATTCATTCCTAGAAAATTTGTATTGGAACCTGCCACCGTCTCTATCGCGAAGCCGCCTCGGCGTACGAGCTAAGAAAATACATATCGAGTGCTATTGGCATAATACAAATTATTAATCAGCGACATCCGTTTAATAGCCTATTATTGACATTGGCAAGCGACGCATACCGCGTGCAGCCTAAGCTTTTACAGGAATACCACATGTCTCTGATCAATACCCAAGTCCAGCCTTTCAAGACCGAAGCCTTCCATAACGGCAAGTTCGTTACCGTGAGCGATGAGACACTGAAAGGCAAGTGGTCTGTGCTGATCTTCATGCCGGCCGCCTTCACCTTCAACTGCCCTACCGAAATCGAAGACGCGGCTGAAAACTATGCCGAGTTCCAAAAGGCAGGTGCCGAGGTCTATATCGTTACCACCGACACGCACTTCTCGCACAAGGTGTGGCACGAAACCTCGCCTGCCGTGGGCAAGGCCAAGTTCCCTCTGGTGGGTGATCCTACCCACACCCTGACCAACGCTTTCGGCGTGCACATCCCTGAAGAAGGTCTGGCACTGCGCGGCACCTTCATCATCAACCCCGAGTTGGTGATCAAGACCGCCGAAATCCACTCCAACGAAATTGCCCGCGACGTCAAGGAAACCGTACGCAAGCTGAAGGCAGCTCAGTACACCGCCGCCCACCCAGGTCAAGTCTGCCCCGCCAAATGGAACGAAGGCGCTGCAACCCTGACCCCTTCGCTGGACCTGGTCGGCAAGATCTAAATCTGCATGACGTAAGCGGCATCCAAAGGCCGCTACAGCCCGCTACGCACCCACGAGGTGGGTAGCGGGTGTTGGATAACCACGCCCAAAATATGGGCAGCACAGTCGAGATAGGAAGAGAACACCATGTTGGACGATAGCCTCAAATCACAACTCAAAAGCTACCTAGAACGGGTGACACAACCGTTTGAAATTGTGGCCTCCCTGGATGACAGCAAGGCCGCTGGTGAAATGCGTGGCTTGCTGGAAGACATCATAGCCCTATCCGACAAGATCACGCTGAAGACGGATGGAACGGACACCCGCAAGCCCTCCTTCAGCCTGAACCGCATCGGCAGCGCTATGAGCCTGCGCTTTGCTGCTATCCCCATGGGTCATGAATTCACCTCGCTGGTGCTGGCCCTGCTGTGGACCGGTGGCCACCCACCCAAGGTCGAACCCGGTGTGATCGAGAGCATCCAGGCATTGGATGGTGACTTCAATTTCGAGGTCTACATGTCCCTTAGCTGCCACAACTGCCCGGACGTGGTGCAGGCGCTGACGCTGATGTCGGTGTTCAACCCAAAAATCAAAACGGTCATCATCGACGGCGCGCTGTACCAGGACGAGGTCAACGCCCGCGAAATCATGGCAGTGCCCAGCATCTACCTGAACGGCAGCCATTTCGGCTCGGGCCGCATGACGGTAGAAGAGATTGTGACCAAGCTCGACACTGGCGCAGCCGACAAAGATGCCGCTCGGCTCTCTGCCAAAGAAGCCTTTGACGTACTGGTAGTCGGCGGTGGCCCTGCCGGCGCCGCAGCAGCCGTATACGCAGCCCGCAAAGGCATCCGCACCGGCATTGCCGCCGAACGCTTTGGCGGGCAGGTGAATGACACACTGGCGATCGAGAACTTCATCTCCGTACTGGAAACCGACGGCCCGAAATTCGCCATGGGCCTGGACGCGCATGTGAAGGCCTACGGCGTAGATGTAATGAACCTGCAACGTGGCGACAAATTGATCCCCGCCACCACACCCGGCGGCCTGGTCGAGGTGCAGCTGGCCAATGGCGGCTCCCTCAAATCCAAGACCGTGATCGTCACCACCGGCGCGCGCTGGCGCAACGTCAACGTGCCCGGCGAACAGGAATACAAAAACAAGGGCGTAGCCTATTGCCCGCACTGCGACGGCCCGCTGTTCAAGGGCAAGCGCGTGGCGGTGATTGGCGGCGGCAACTCGGGTGTCGAGGCGGCCATCGACCTGGCCGGACTGGTGGCGCATGTGACCCTGATCGAATACGGCGATGCCCTGCGTGCCGATGCGGTGCTGGTCAAAAAGCTGCAAAGCCTGCCCAACGTGACCATCCACATGTCAGCGCAGACCACCGAGCTGACCGGTGACGGCAACAAGCTGAACGGCCTGACCTATACCGACCGCACCAGCGGCCAAAGCCACCATATCGCGCTGGAAGGCTGCTTCGTACAGATCGGCCTGGTGCCCAACACCGAATGGCTCAAGGGCACACTGGAACTCAGCAAGCACGGCGAGATCATCGTGGACAACCGGGGTCAGACTTCGGTGCCCGGAGTGTTCGCGGCGGGTGACGCGACGACCGTACCCTTCAAGCAAATCATCATCGCCGCAGGCGATGGCGCCAAGGCCGCGCTGGGTGCATTTGACCACCTGATCCGCAGTTCATCCCCCGCCGTAGCCTGAAGACCAAGCCAGTAGACGTCCAGCCACGGATGCCCAGCACCCGTGGCTGAAACAACTCAGGGCTTGCCCGACTGCGTGTAGCCGCCGGTCAGGCACTCTGCCCCCTTGGGATCCTGGCAGCATGCGGCCAGCATGCGCACGCTGCGGACGAACTGTTCATTCCACTGCGCCTCGCTGTGCAGATTGCCAGGCGGCATCCAATGTGACTGGGGGAACTTCTTACCCCAAGCATCCAGCCCTTCCGTATGTCCCTGGCCAATGGACTGCCACATGGCCACGTTACAGCTATTCATGTTGCCTATGCGATGGCAGGTGGTACATGCGTTGCCGCGGGTGCTGATGGAAAAAGGTACAGCCCAGCGCTGAAAATCTTTACCAATATCATTTTTGTACAAACCAAAGGGATCACCAGGCACCATACGTGTCTGGGCGATAAAGGGGCTGTACATGAAAGGGCCGCTGTCGTGGCACTGCACGCAGTTCTTCGCGGCGGTCAGACTCGGCTTGTTCCAGAAGGTCTGCGCAGGAGGATAGCCGGGCAAAGGCTGCGCCTGGTTGGGCGGCGGTACCTTGCGGCCATCGACGCCCTCGTTTTGTTTCAGTGGCTTACGTGTGCTGGCCTGGAACCAGCAGGTGCTGCCGGTGCGCACGTTGTGGGCCACGATATCCACCTCATCATACAAATGGGTGTCAGCGGGGCGAATCATCTTCTGCCGGCAAAAGGCGCTGATCTGTGCCTGGTCATCGTCACGCAACACCAGCGCTCGCGAGTACGGCACGCATTGACCATCGGTCTTCTGCCCTTTGTCTGGCGGCAGCAGAGAGGGCCGGTCGCAGAGCATGTTCTTGGTGTACTTATCGGGTGTACGCCCATCCACGGTGATGGGTACAGCCACGCCGGTTTCACAACTGAATGCGGGTATGGGAGCCACCTTGTCTGCACACTCCCGGCCGTATTCGATAATGCCTTGCGCATGCACAGCCCCCGCCATAAGCAGCACCATGCTGAGTAAATAACGCTTCATACAAGCAGCCCTTTCTCAGCTGTAACCAGCGCACGGATCGCTTCGTAATACCGCACATAGCCGGTGCAGCGGCAGATATGGGCACCACATGCGTTGGCAATGGCCGCGTCCAGATCCGAGGCAGGAATCGGGGCCAAACGCAGACGCTCCAGCAGCATATGGGTGGCCATAACAAAGCCTGGAGTGCAGTACCCGCACTGAAAGGCAAAGTGGTCCAAAAAGGCCTGCTGGATGCTGTCCAGCTGCTCAGGCTGGCCTATGCCTTCGATGGTGGTGATGCTTTCGCCGTCCAACAGCACCGCAGGGGTCGAGCACGCCAGCAATGGCTGGGGTAGGCTCTGTGGGATGCGTTGCACCGCCACGGTACAAGCCCGACAAACACCGATGCCGCAGCACAGCTTGGTTCCGGTCATCCCCAAGTCTTCCTGGAGAAAGTCGATCAGCGCCTGATCGTCTGGCACCTCACGCTGCACCTTTTGACCATTGATATGGATAGTGATGGACTGGTTCATTTTCTCAATACCTTGCGCACTTTTTCAGGGGTCATAGGGAGTTCATAAAACCGATGGCCAGTGGCAAACGCCACCGCGTTCGCAATCGCCGGAGCAATCGGGCACAGCACGGCCTCAGCAATACCCTTGGCAGTGGACTCGGTAGTGGGCAGGACGGTCAGCCCCAGCCTTTTCAATGGCACATCGCCAGCCAAAGCTACGTGGTAGTTATCCAGATTCCAGCGACCGTTGCCACCGCCCTCTCCTCGCAAGGGGATGTTTTCCAGCAATGCGTAGCCAATACCCATGGCCACACCACCTTGGGCCTGGCCTTGCAGCAGATCAGGCTGGATAACCTTGCCAGCATCCAAAAACAGCTCAATCTGCAGAACCTTGACAATGCCGGTTCGGCGCTCGATCTGCACAGCAGCCAGTGCACCCGAAGGCGAAAACAGACTACGCCCATACAAACTGGCGTTCGCAGGGGGGGCGGCGGTATGGGTCCGGTCGTGGCGCCGCCAATCATGTTGATTGGCCAGCTTGGTGGACAAGCCATCCAAAGGCAAGCTGCCGCTCCAGTCCCCGACTTTGTAGTCGGCTGACACCCACTGCCCTTGGTAAACCGCATGCACCATGGCCGCAGCAGGCAGACCACCGGCATACAACTGGCCAGCAATCTTTACCAGATCCAGCGGCGGCAAACCGGGCGCCTCCAGTTGGCTGTCGCGCCACTGGGTGTGCCCACGCAAGGTGTCAGTCGATACCCCCCACAGCTGCGCAGCAGCCGGCAGCAAACCAGTTTCAAACAGAACCAGGCTGGCCTGCTCCGCCACATGGACCTGGTGAAACGCCGTCAAACAGGCACTGGACGACATGGCCCAGCTCGCAGTCCAACGCGGGTTGTTCCAGGCATTGGTGTCCGACGTATCGGTGAAACCCAATGGCTGCGTGAAATACGCGGCCTCCCCCATATTGGCCAACGTGGCATTGGCACCGGCGTATTTGGCCGTGCTGATGGCCAAGGTGGTGGCAGAACCATTGCCCATGTCCACGCAATTGGTGCGCACCGTGAGCTGCCCGTCTTGCGCAATCGAGACTTCGGCCATCACGCCATCCGTACCCGTGCCGAAGGCCTGATTGGCTAGCGCAAAGCCCACTCCATACAAATGCTCGGCCGTATGCCTGTGTGTGTGGCGCTGTGCCCACAAAGGATGCTCGCGCGCCAGACGGCAAATCTCAGCCAGTTGCATAGGCTGGGTCAACGGTGTGCCGGTTACCGTACGGTCACCCTTGCGCAGTACATTGCGTTCACGCAAGGCAATGGGGTCCAGCTTCAGGCGCACTGCCACTTCGTCCACCAGGCTCTCCACCGCAAAGCTGGCCTGTGGGCCACCAAACCCCCGCATGGAGCCGGCCACCACACCATCGGTCGGCACGGCTCGGGCATCCACAGCCGCCTGAGTAATGTTGTAGCCTCCGGTGCCACAGTAGGCGGCCAGCTCGGCCACATATTGGCTGTAGTTGTTATTGCCGCCCGAGCGCAGGTCTTGGTGGCTCTGAAAAGCCACGAAGCGACCGTCGCGGTCCACCGCAATACGCTGCCGCATGGTGGAGTCCAACTGCTTCAAACCAGACTGGAATTGCTCGTACCGGTCTTGTGCAATACGCACCGGCCCGTCAGCATAAGCCGCAGCCAGGGCCAGCAAAGGAGGGAATGTAGATGTATCTCGCCCGCCAAAGCCGCCGCCGGGGTAGCAAGAATTGAGCACCACCATCTTCACCTTGATGGGACAGTCCTTGTTCTGAAACAGGCCGAAGGTGGATGACAAGTCACCATTAGTCGCCTGCGTACCCATTACCAAATGCAGCGTATCGCCATTTCGCCATGCCAGGCCTGCTTCCGGCTCCATGAACATCGGGTCCAACACCTGCGTGGAATATGTACCCTCAAAGCTGCGAATACCGGGCTTGCGAAAAGTCTGGTCTATATCGCCCCGCAAGGTGCGCGCTACCCAATCGACGGCGGTAGGAGGATGGGCAAATGGATTGCTTTTGCCGCTCTCCACCTGCGAGAAGCCAACGCCCGCTGCATCTGCGTAGCGCGTTAGCTGGGTGGTAGGTGCATATCCCTGGTGGACCTCCGGGACGCGGGCGACATCGCCGTAACGCAGCACATCGGGGTTGAATTGCAGCAAGCGCTTGGCTTGGCGCCAGGTTTCAAAATTGCGAAACAGCAGCAGTGCCACAGGCTG
Organism: Rhodoferax sp. GW821-FHT10B06; assembly: GCF_059415605.1. Taxonomy (NCBI): domain Bacteria; kingdom Pseudomonadati; phylum Pseudomonadota; class Betaproteobacteria; order Burkholderiales; family Comamonadaceae; genus Rhodoferax; species Rhodoferax sp. GW821-FHT10B06. The sequence continues at coordinate 287,134 of NZ_JBWKNO010000003.1, forward strand.
CCCAAAGAAGACAGGGCGTTGCCCCTTGCCCACCAGCAAACCACTGGGCCATGTAGCCGGAGGCTGGGCAAACCAGGGAACGTCGATGTGGTCGTGCAGCAAATCTTCCTGCGTCACAACCTTGGTGGGCTTGAGCGCATCCGGCAGCATCGACAGGTCTATGCGCTCAAACAATCGATCCACCACCGTTGCACGCAGGACCATGCCCACCTGCTCCTGGGCTGGCCAGCCGGGCATATCGCGGGCACGGAAATCTCGCGCATAAATCTTCTGCCCGGTCACCTTGGCAATGCCATCGATACGAAACCGGGCCTTGCCAGGAGTATCGCCCCACGCGGGTTGGCCCGTCGGTGGCGGCACTGCGGTGGGATCAGTGGCACCTATGGCCAAACGATTGAACACAACGCATAAACTAGCCGCTCCAGCGGTCTGGATAAATGTTCGTCGTGATAAGGTAAACAGGCTTTTCAAGTCAGATCCTTCCTTATTGCTAGTGCTGGCCGGCCTGCACAAATGGCTCACCGCACGAGGCACAAAGCAGGCCGCCGGTGTAACACCTTGTATCATTCTTGTCTATGGCATGAAATAGGCGAATAGAAATTATTTTTCGGCGTGGTGCCGCTATTGAAGGCCCCCCAAAATCTGCGGAGGTTCAGCACATGGAGTCTTATGTCGCGTCAGCCGATTGCGAAAGCATGTTCGAATGGGCGCCCATTTCATTGTGGCTGGAAGACTACAGCGAACTCAAGAATCTGTTCGATGCCTGGCGTAAGCAAGGCGTAGTGGACATACGTGCTCACCTGCAAGCTGCGCCTGAGCGGCTGCTGGAGTGTTCGCGCAAGATCCGCCTGGTTCGGGTCAATCGCCAAACCTTGATCCTGTGCGCAGCACAGAGCCAAGAAGAACTGGTGGCCCGCCTATCCGATATTTTTCGCGACGACATGCTGGAGTCGTTTGTCACCGAGCTGGAAAACCTGTGGAGCGGAGTCTTCCATTTCACCAAGGAGACCGTGAACTACGCGCTGGACGGCAGGCGTATTGAAGCGCAGATCCATGTTCGCGTGCTGCCCGGCCACGAAGAAAGCTGGAGCCGGGTGATGGTGACACTGGAGGACATCACGATCCGCAAGAAAATCGCCGCCAACCTGGAATATGTCAGCACCCACGACTCTTTGACAGGTCTGTATAACCGCGCTTTTTATACCTCGGAGTTGGAGCGCATTGCGCGCCAAGGCACGTGGCCGCTGTGCGTAGTGGTCATGGACCTCAACGGGCTCAAGCGCATCAATGATGCGCAAGGCCATGCGGCCGGTGACGCAGTACTGAGGCGCGTGGGAGACCTGTTGCGCCGGGCGCATGCCATGTCCCACCCTGCCTGCTCCATGGTCCGTATTGGCGGAGACGAATTCGCCGCCTTGATGCCTGGCTGCAACGAATTGCTGGCGCAAGCTCTGATCGACTGCATCACCAAGCTGGTGAGCGAAAGCAATCTGCATGACCCCGAGTACCTCATTAGCCTATCCATAGGCATGGCCACCTGCAGCGCCGCGGGAGACATCGACGAAAGCCTGCATCTGGCCGACCAGCGCATGTTTGCCGAGAAAAACCGCTTCTACGCTGCCGCCCCCATAGAGCGGCGCATCGTATAAGCCGCTTAACTACACGACCAACCCGTCTGAGCTCTAAACGCGCAGGTCGATCAGACGCTGCAATGTGCGCTGCAGCAAACGGGCATCGTTGCTGGCCCTGTGCCGCTGCTCCCCCAGCTCCATACACACTTGCTGCTTCATGCCATGCCACTGTGACAGTTCATCTTCCCGCAACAAAGAGCGCAGGTTTTCGAGCTTGAAATAGGGGCTGAGGTCGGCCACTTCAAACAGCGCGTTGATCCAGCTGTAATCATTCGCCCAACCGTCGGAGTACACGGTTTGCCCACGCAACTGGGTGTTGAGCAACTGAGCCACTTCCAGTGCGGAGCGCCCCTTGTGCACAACCAGATCACGGGAAATATGATGCAGTTGTTCAGCCGCCGGGTCCCAATGGGTCCACTCCGGTTCGGGCTTGATCAAGGAACAAAAGCTGCGACCGTCAGACAACACACACCCCACTTCAATCGGATAGCTGTTACGCCCCAAACCAGAGGCTTCGATATCCAGGACGGCGGGAGCGGGGTGTGCATGCATATGGCAATTGTGACTGCGTCAATTGATTCATCTCTGATTTTTATCAAGTCGCCACAACCTGTATCGGCATAGAGTGGACGGCCCAACCCGGACCCCACATGCCCATCGAGCTCTACCGCGACCCTCAACACACTTGCCTCATGTTTGCCGACCTGATCGAAGAAGGCGGACAAGCCGTGCAGGCCAACCAATTCCTGATCGTAGACAGCGGCACGGGCGCCATCATCGACCCGGGCGGCAACCTGGCCTTCAACGAGCTATTCCTGGGCATGACGCGTTACTTCAGCCCACACAAGCTGTCCTACGTCATGGCCTCGCACGCCGACCCGGACATCATTGCCTCGCTCGACCGCTGGCTCACTTCCACCAAGGCCCAGCTCGTCATCTCCAAAGTGTGGGAACGCTTTGTGCCGCACTTCACCAAGGTCGGCAAAACCGAGGACCGCATCATCGGTGTAGCCGATGCAGGCGGCCGCCTGCCGCTGGGCAAAAGCGAGCTCTGGTTGCTGCCCGCGCACTTTCTGCACTCCGAAGGCAACTTCCACTTCTACGACCCGATCAGCCGCATCTTGTTCACGGGCGACCTGGGCGCCTCCGTGCTCACGGGTGAAGAGTCCAAGCAGGCCATTACCGATTTGCGCAAGCATATCCCGCACATGGAAGGCTTTCACCGTCGCTACATGGTGGCCAACAAAGTGCTGCGCCTGTGGGTCCGCATGGCACGCCAGTTGGACATTTCCATGCTGGTGCCACAACACGGCGCACCGATTGTCGGAGCCCCAGCGATAGCGGCGTTTTTCGAATGGGCCGAGTCACTCGCGTGCGGTATCGACCTGTTTGACGAACGGGCCTACCAGATACCTACCCAAAGCATTGACCGCTGAACCACGCTGCCCGGTGTAGCAGGGAGGCAAAGCAGGCACATTTCTTTTGATAGTCCCGCAGACTGCAGCGACAATGGCCCATCTTTTCACCCCTACGCTAGAGGACGAACACCATGAAGGGCGACCCACAAGTCATCGCGCATCTGCAAGCGCAACTCAAGAACGAGCTCACCGCCATCAACCAGTACTTCCTGCACTACCGCATGTACAAGCACTGGGGCCTGGACAAGCTGGCCAAGAAAGAATACGAAGAATCCATCGGCGAAATGAAGCACGCCGACAAGCTGATGGACCGCATCTTCATGCTGGACGGCCTGCCCAATCTGCAAGACATGGCCAAAATCCTGGTCGGTGAAGACGTGCCCGAATGCTTGGCCTGCGACCTGAAGGCCGAGCAAGGCGCGCAAGCCACCATCAAGGACGGCATTGCCTATTGCGAAAGCGTGCGCGACTACGTGTCCCGCGACCTGCTGCAAGGCATCCTGGACGACACCGAAGAGCACATCGACTTCCTGGAAACCCAGATCGACCTGCTGGGCAAGGTCGGCATCCAAAATTACCTGCAAAGCCAGATGGGCGAGCTGGGCTAACCCCCGCCAACCCCAGGTCCATAGCGGGCCGGTGCAAACCGGTCCGCTATTTTTTTTAGTAGCTGCTTGCGCAGGAATCACCTGCGCTACAGCCCTTATTTCTATAAATAGTGGATGGTGAGCGCCTCTGCTGGCAAAGCTGCCTGGGCCACCTGCACCAGATGCTGGTGGTGGGTGAACAGCAGCACCTGGCCTCCTTTAGCGAAGCGGGCCAGGGCCTTGAACACCTGGGCGGCGCGGCTGTCGTCGGAAGTCATCAGCACATCGTCCAGCACCAGCGGCATGGCTTTGCCGGCCTCGCGCTGCAACTCCAGCGCGGCCAGGCGCAGCGCCAGGTACAGCTGGTCAGCCGTGCCCTCGCTCATGGCTTCGACACCGATCACCCGGCCGTCGGCGCCTTCGGCCTGCAGCACCGGCTTGTCAGCCGAGGCGTCAACCAGCAGCTTGGGGTAACGCCCACCGGTGATCAGCCCAAAGTACTCCGACGCCAACCGCAGCATGGGCGCCTGGGCGCGTTCGCGAAAGCGCTTCAAAGCCTCTTGCAGCAGGGTCTCGGCCAGCCGCAGCTGGGCCCAGGGCCGGACCGCGCCGCGCAGGCGGGCGACGGCTGATTCCATCTGCTCGCGCGCCTCGGCGGCCGCTGCCGAGGTGTCGATGGCCTGCAGCGCGCGGCGGGCATTCTGCGCGGCCTCGCTGGCCTGGGCGATGTCCAGGTCCAGCTGCGCGACGCGGGCCTCGCAAGCGCTGCGTTCGGCGTCGATATCCACCACATCCACGCCGGCCACCGCCGCCCGCAGTTCGGCCAGGGGCCGTGTCGCCGCCTGCAGCAGCTGGCCTTCCAGGGTGCGTAGCTGCTCTTGCAGCGCGCGCTTGGCATGGGAGCGCTCCTCGGCTTCCGGCAATTCGGCTGCATCGTTTACCGATGCCTCCGCGCACAGGGCTTGCAGCACGCTCTGGCTGGCCGACTTCTGTTGGCCCGCTACCGCCTGCTGGCGCAGGGCCACATCGAGACGCCGCTGCAGCTCGGTCGCTTGCGTGGCATGCGCCTGGGCCAGGGCCACGCGGGTGCCGAGCCCGTCGACAAAATCGTCCACGTGCTGCACCGACGGCTCCTGCAGCAGCGCGGCCAGGGCCTGGGCCTGGGTCTGCAGCGCGTCCTCGCGGGCCTGCAGCTGGGCAATCGCCTGGACGCGCCGGTTCTGCTCTGCCTGGGCCTGGTCCAGCGCCGCCAGTTCGGCCAGGCGGGCCTTGATGGTCGCCGCGCTGCTGGCCGCCGGCAGGAACAGGCGCGCGGTCCAACCTGCTTGGGCGGTCGCATGCGCGTCCAGCGCCTGCTGTTGCGCGGCCAGGCTGGCCTGCAGCGTACTGCGCTCGGCCTGCAGCAGGCCGCGTTGCCGGCTGCGCTCGCGGATGCGGGTGTCGGCTTCCAGCGCACCGCGCAGCCAGGTCACGGCCTGTGGCAGCAGCGCCGCCAGGTCGGCGGACGCGCCCTGCCCGACCGCTTGCAGCGCCGCGACCAAAGCCTGGGTTGCTGCCTGCGCACGGCCTTGCAGATCGGCCAGCTCACGCTGCAATGTGTCGTGCTGCTCGCACAGGGCCAGCGCGTTCTGGCGCTGGCCTTGCCACTCGCGCAGCGCCGCTGGCGGGTACGGCGGCAGGCCGGCCTGGGCCAGGGCGGCCTGCCAGTCGCTCTGCTGCTGCGCGCCCTGGGCGGCGCAGGCGCTGCGCTGCTCGGCAATCGCGGCGCGCCGGCTCTGGGCCTCGCTGGTCTGCAGCGCGCATTCGGCCGCCTGGGCGGCCCGCTCGGCGCCGGCGCGCAGCAGATCGGCCTGGCGGTCGGCCTCGGCCTGGGCCTGTTCGAAAGCCGCCAGCAACGCCGGGTCGGCAGCCGGGTTGGCATAGGCATGCTTGAGCTGCAGCCAATGGCTGTCGCGCTGCTGGCGTGCGGCCTGCAGGCTCTGCGCGGTGACCAGCTCGCCGACGGCCGCGAGCTGCTGCTGGCGCAGCTGGTAGGCCTGCAGCGCGCGTTGCAGGGCGGCGTCCTCCTGCTGCAAGGCATCGCTCAGCGCGGCCAGCGCGGTCTGGGCTTTTTCGGCCTCGGCGATCTCGGCCGGCAGCAGCGGGCGCACCGCGTACAGAGCAGCGGTGTCGGGCAGACGCAGCCCGGCCAGGGCCTGTTGCAGGCGGGGCGCCACTGCGTCCAGCCCGCGCTGGGCCTCGGCCAGGCGTTTGGGCGTATCGCCGAGCGCCTGGGCCTGCTGCACAGCCGTGTCCACGGCGGCTTGCAGCGGCGGGGCCACGCTGTGTACCTCGCCATCGGTGGTGTCGGCCAGTTGCGCGTCGATCTGCGCCAGCCGCGCCTGCTGCTGCGCCAGCGCCTGGGTCTGGCGCGCCAAGTTGTCGAGCAAGTCGTCCAGCGCGACCCGGTCTGCCGTGCCCGGTACGGCTGCCAGCACCGTGGCCAGATCTTGCTGCGGGGCGATGCGCTGGGCCATGGCGGCCAACACGGCCGCGCCCTGCTCCACCTGGGCCTGGGTCTGCAGGCGCTCGCTGCGTTGCTGGCGCACGGCCGCGCAGTCGCGCAGCAGGCGTTCGATCGCCGGCGCGTGGGCCAGCAAGGCCGGCTCCAGCCGCAGGCCGGACTGGGCCTGGGCGCACTGGTCGATCTCGGCCTGGGCGGTATCCCACTGGCTGTGCGCGGTGTGCAGGCTGTGCTGCGTGGCCAGGCGCTGCTCGCGTGCGTCCAGTGCCAACAGCTTTATAGTGTTTTGTGCCTCTAGCGCTGAATCTACCTGCGCATGCTGCTGCAATAAAGGTAGCACGGCACGCAGCTCGGTTAGCGCGTGGATGCGCTTGGTATGGCTGGCCAACTGCTGCTTCAGGTCGGCCAGCTGTGCATTGGCCGACTCCAGTGCGCGCTGCCGGTCCTTCCATTCGGCGGGTCGCACCAGCGCGGCCTTGAAGGCGGCTTTGTGTTCTTCGATTTGGCGCAACGCCTCGGGGATGGTGGCCTGGGTGGCGCGCGGGCTGTAATAGCTTTTGGCGTCGTCCTGCAGGCTGGCCAGCAGCGCCTTCACGCCTTGCAGGCCGGCACTGGCTTCGAACAGCGCAGCCCCCAGCTCGCCCTCGCCTTTCAGCAAATCTTCGCCGCCCTGGCGCAGGCGCGTATGGTCCAGGCCAAAGCTGCGCTCGAAGCCGGCGCGGTCCAGGCCGCCGGTCAGCGCCTGGGCAATGGCGGCCGACACGGGTGTGGCCAGCGGCAGGCCGGTGGCGGGGTCGGCAGTGGTCAGCGCATCCTTGTTCTTCTTGCGCCGGGCCACGGCCACCGGCTGGCCATCGGTATCGGCGAACACCCCGGCCAGCAGCAGCTTGGCGCTGTCGTGCACAAAGTTGTCGGCGCTGCGCAGCGGAATGCCAAAACGCAAGTCGGCCATGGCGCGCAGGGCCGAGGACTTGCCAGCCTCGTTCGGGCCGTACAGCAGGTGCACATTGGCCGAGGTAGCGCTGAAGTCCAGCTCTTTGCCGGTGAATGGGCCGAAGGCGCTCAAGAAAAGTTTTTGCAGCTTCATGCGGCGCTCCCCAGCCGGGCCAATAGCGTGGCTTCGGCGTCCAGCAGCAAGGCTTCCATAAAAGCAGGGTTGCTCCAGTCCGCCTCGTTCTTAGCTTCGGCGGGGAGTTTGTGCAGCACGTCGCCACAGGCCTTGGCCGTCCAGGCGGCCAGCGCTGCGGGGTCGGCAGCCAGTTCGTCGACCAGGCGCAGCAGCTCGGCCACCGCGTCCTCGCCCTGGGCCAGCTGGGTGCGGTCTATGGGGCTGGCCAGGCGCAGCTGGACCTGCTCTATCCAGAGTTCGGCGCCGGCCACGTCCTGGGCGGCAGCATGGACCGCTGCCTCCAGCGTGCCGGGTTGCTGGGCCTCGGTGCCGTGCAAGGCGCTGCGGCCGGTGAGCGCCACGCGCAGCGCGTGCAGGCGGTCGCCGGCGCCACGGGTGGCGTCGGCCAGCGTGGCGGCGATCAGCTGGGTGGCTTGCGCCAGGCTGTCCATGCCGTCCAGCGCCAGCTGCAGCTGGTGCCAGCGCACAACATCCAGCGGCACGAAGCGCGCCTCCATCTGCCCGCCTACCACCGTCACCAGTTCGCAGCCCTTGGGCCCGGTTTCGTTCGCATGCCGGCCCTGCAGGTTGCCGGGGAAGACGACACGCGGCGACTCGCAAACGACGTCGCGGGTATGCACATGGCCCAGCGCCCAGTAGTCGTAGCCCTTGGTCTTGAGCATCGGCAAGGTCGTGGGCGCGTAGGTATCGTGGATGCCGCCGCCGACCGTCAGGCTGGTATGCAGCATGCCGATATTGAACTGGCCGGGCACGGCATCCGGGTAGTCGGGCACAAAGTCTTCGTCCACCGCGCGCTGCGGAAAGCTGCGGCCGTGGATGGCGACGCCGAGCGCGTCGATGCGCACGGTTTCCGCACTGCGGCTGGAGAACACTTTCACGTGCTCGGGCAAAGGCAGTTCGCGGGTGATAGTGCCCTGGGCGTCGTGATTGCCCTGGACGATGTAGACGCCAATCTGCGCCCGGCCCAGCCGCACCATTTGCTCGCGGAAGAACAGGCCGGTGTGGAAGTCGGGCCAGTCGCGGTCGTACAGATCGCCGGCCAGCAGCACGAACTGCACCTGCTCGGCCAGCGCCAGATCGACCAGGTTTTCCAAAGCACGCCGCGTGGCGTTACGCAGGCGCTCCACCGGCGCGCCCGCATAGCGGCTCAGGCCGCGCAAGGGGCTGTCGATGTGCAGGTCAGCGGCGTGGATGAAACGGAAGCTGCCGGAGGTTTCCACTACAGTATTCATAGCGGACAGTGTAGGTGGAATATGCGGCGAAGGGCTTTTATCAAGCGACAGAAATCAGCCTGCCACTGGCGTTGCACTTGGACATAAAAAAAGCACCTGGCGCAGATGGAATCTGCGCCAGGTGCTATTGTTTTTGCAGAGCGGGCTTGCCCGCCCTGATGCCTACTCGCCCAGGTACGCGGCGCGGACCTTGGGATCGCTGAGCATTTCCTTGGCGTCGCCGCTCATGGTGACGATGCCGGACTCCATCACATAGCCACGGTCGGCAATGCCGAGAGCGCGGCTGGCGTTTTGCTCCACCAGCAGCACGGTCACACCCTGGGCGTACACGTCTTTCACCACTTCAAAGATCTTGTCGACCATGATGGGCGACAGACCCATGGAGGGTTCGTCCAGCAGCAGCACCTTGGGACGGCACATCAGCGCGCGGCCCATGGCCAGCATTTGCTGTTCGCCACCGGACATGGTGCCGGCCAGTTGGTCCTTGCGCTCGCGCAGGCGTGGGAAGATGGTGAACATCTTCTCGATGTCTTCCAGGATCGCGGCCTTGTCGTTGCGGATGTAGGCGCCCATCAGCAGGTTTTCCGTGATGGTCATGCGGGTGAACACGCCACGGCCTTCCGGCACCATGGCCAGACCCTTCTTGACCAGGTCCCATGCGCCCTGGCCCCTGATGCTTTGGCCCAGGTACTGGATGTCGCCGGCCACGAATGGCAGGGTGCCGGTAATGGCCTTCATGGTGGTGGTTTTGCCAGCACCATTGGAGCCGATCAGGGAGACCAGCTCGCCTTCGCGCACTTCAAAGTCCACGCCTTTAACGGCCTGGATGCCGCCGTAGGAAACCTTCAGCCCACTGACCTTCAGCAGCACTTCGCCCGCTTTTTTGTTGGGTGTTGCAGCCATTATCAATGTCCTCCGGTTCCGAGATAAGCTTCGATCACTTTTTCATTCTTCTGCACTTCGGCAGGTGTGCCTTCGGCAATCTGCTTGCCGTAGTCGAGCACGGTCAGACGGTCGCACAGGCCCATCACCAGCTTCACATCGTGCTCAATCAGCAGGATGGTGCGGTTGTCCTTGCGGATCTTGCTGATGAGTTCGCGCAGCATGACCTTTTCGGTCGCGTTCATGCCGGCAGCGGGCTCGTCCAGCGCAATCAGCTGCGGGTCGGTCGCCAGGGCACGGGCGATTTCCAGGCGGCGCTGGTCGCCGTAGCTCAGGGTGCGGGCCTTGTAGTCGGCCAGCTTGCCGATGCCGACATAGTCCAGCAGCTCCTGGGCGCGCTGGGCGATTTCCAGCTCTTCCTTCTTGAACGAAGGGGTGCGGAACAAGGCGCCCAGCAGACCCGAATGGGTGCGGATATGGCGGCCGACCATCACGTTTTCCAGCGCCGTCATTTCAGCGAACAGGCGAATGTTCTGGAACGTGCGTGCGATACCGGCCTTGGCGACTTCATGCACCGCCGTGGGGGAGTACGGCTTGCCGGCCAGCTCGAAGCTGCCGCTGTCAGGCGTGTACAGGCCGGTGATCACGTTGAAGAACGTGGTCTTGCCGGCGCCGTTCGGGCCGATCAGGCCATACACCTGACCGCGCTTGATGGTGATGCCTACATCGCTCAGGGCCTGCAGGCCGCCGAAACGCTTGGAAATGCCCGCGACGCGCAGGACCACATCGGTGTTATTTGTATCAGTCATGTGTGTTCCTTACTTACCTTGCAGCGACTTGCCATGGTCGGGCGCAGGCCACAGACCACGGGGGCGCAACAGCATGATGATGATCATGGCCACGGCAATCAGCAGTTGGCGCAGGATGGCCGAATCCAGACGGCCACCGGTCATGGCCTGCAGCGGACCGGCCAGATAGCGCAGTACTTCGGGCAGGGCCGACAGCAAGATCGCGCCCAGAATCACGCCAGGCAAATGGCCGATACCGCCGAGCACCACCATGGCGACGATCATCACCGACTCCATCAGGCTGAAGGACTCGGGCGACACAAAGCCCTGGAACGCGCCGAACAAGGTGCCCGACACGCCACCAAAAGTAGCGCCCATGCCGAAGGCCAGCAGCTTCATGTTGCGGGTGTTGATACCCATGGCCTTGGCGGCGATTTCATCTTCACGGATGGCCATCCAGGCGCGGCCGATACGCGACAGCTCCAGGCGGGAGCACAGCACAACGCTGATCACCACCAGTGCCAGGAACAGGTAGTAGTACAAGCTGACGGATGCCACCTCGAAGCCAAACACTGTCAGCGGCTTGCCCAGGTCGATACCGAAGAACTTCAGCGAGTCGATCTGGCCCAAGCCCTTGGGGCCATTGGTGATGTTGATGGGGTGGTCCAGGTTGTTCAGGAACACGCGGATGATTTCACCGAAACCCAGGGTCACGATGGCCAGGTAGTCGCCACGCAGCTTGAGGGTTGGAGCCCCCAGCAGCATGCCGAACAAGCCCGCGATCACCGCCCCGACCGGCAAGATCAGCCACAGGGGCATGTGCAGACCTTCGGGGAACATGGCGGCGATGGCCGGGAAGGCATCCGTCAGCTGGGGCGAAGCCAACAGGCCGTAGGTGTAGGCACCCACGGCAAAGAAGGCCACATAACCCAAGTCCAGCAGACCAGCAAAGCCGACCACGATATTCAGGCCCAGGGCCAGCATCACATAGATCAGCGCCATGTCGGCGATACGCACCCAGGCGTTGCCGAAGCCTTGCAGGACCAGCGGCAGAATCACCGCAGCCAGTGCCGCGATGATGAAAGTAATTGTTTTGTTCTGTTTCATGAAAGTGCTCCGGTCAGGCGCGGTCGGCCACGCGCTCACCCAGCAGACCCGAGGGACGCAGCGTCAGCACGATGATCAAGACGATGAAGGCAAAAATGTCCGAGTAGTTACTACCCAGGATGCCACCAGTCACCTGGCCGATGTAGCCTGCGCCAATGGATTCAATCAGGCCCAGCAAGATACCGCCGACCACCGCACCAGCCAGGTTGCCGATGCCGCCGAACACGGCTGCCGTAAAGGCCTTCAGACCGGGCAGGAAGCCCATGCTGTGCTGCACCGTGCCGTAGTTGGACGCATACATGATGCCGGCGATGGCCGCCAGCACGGCGCCAATGATGAAGGTGGCGGAGATCACCATGTCAGGCTTAACGCCCATCAGTGCCGCCACACGGGGGTTCTCGGCCGTAGCGCGCATCGCGCGGCCCAGCTTGGTGTAGTTCACCAGCCACACCAGCACCGCCAGGGACACCGCTGTCAGGCCCAGGATCAGGATCTGGGTGGGCGTGATCACCGCGCCGCCCACGTTGAAGGGCGTGCTGGGCAACAAGGTGGGATAGGGTTTGTAATTGGGCTTCCAGATGATCATGGCCAGCGTCTGCAGCAGGATGGACATGCCGATAGCGGTGATCAAGGGGGCCAGTTTCGGGCTGCTGCGCAGCGGCCGATAGGCTACTTTTTCAATGACGAAATTGAGTGTCGCTGCAACCACGCAGGCAATGATCATCGAGATGAATAGCATGATCCAGCCGGGTGTTCCCGGCATGGCGTCCTGCATCAAGCCGATGATGGTCCAGCTGGTCAGCGCGCCGACCATCAGTACCTCGCCGTGCGCGAAGTTGATCAAGTTGATGATGCCGTACACCATGGTGTAACCCAAGGCGACCAAGGCATACATGCTGCCCAGTACCAGACCGTTGATGATCTGCTGAAGCAAGATATCCATAAAAATTATTCTCCATTTTGTAATGCACCACAGCCAGCGTCAGTGCATAGCCCGCGATCCGGGGCCGGCGTTCATACACAAGCACCCATCTAGCAAAAAACCCGCCAGGTCCATCCCTGGTCGGGTTCTGCCGGGATTGTAGCGAGCATGAATCGGGCCAAAACCAGGGTTTTATGCCGTGTTTACCCTCGGAAACAGACGGATAAGCGGTTTTTCACAAGTATTAGTCTGACTCATTATGCAAATACATTAACGAGCACAACTTATAGGACATAGGCCTTGCAAAGCGTTCTGGCTTTTCGGACTGGAAATACCTTGATACAAGTCCCCGCTTCAAAAGTCCTGCTTTCAGCGAAGCGTTTCCATGGCCAGCGCAACCGGACGGCAGAGAAATACGGCGGGTCAGCACCAATGCAGCGCAGCGCCAGCCAGTGGTGGGTGCATATCCACCGGTATGCGCAGGCCCGCGCACAGGCAGCCGCTTGCGCAACTGCAGCTATTTGTCCGATGTACCCGCCTCGTCATCCCACTTCCTCAGCAAGGCCAGCTTCTCGCCAATCTTGGCTTCCAAGCCACGGGGTGTGGGCCGGTACCAAGTCGGCTCCTGCATGCCATCCGGAAGATAGGTTTCACCCGCCGCATAGGCATTGGGTTCATCATGGGCGTAGCGGTATTCATGCCCATAACCCCGCTCCTTCATCAGCTTGGTGGGGGCGTTGCGCAAGTGCACTGGTACTTCACGGCTCTTGTCTTGCTTGACGAAGGCTTTGGCCTGGTTGTAGGCGTTGTAGCCCGCATTGCTCTTGGCCGCCACCGCCAGATAGATCACCGCCTGGCCCAGTGCCAACTCGCCCTCGGGGCTGCCCAAGCGCTCGTACGTCAGGGCGGCATCATTGGCAATTTGCATGGCGCGAGGGTCCGCAAGCCCAATGTCTTCCCAGGCCATGCGCACGATCCGCCGCGACAAATAACGTGCATCGGCCCCACCGTCCAGCATTCTTGTGAGCCAGTAGAGCGCGGCGTCGGGATGTGAACCACGGACCGATTTGTGCAGGGCCGAAATCTGGTCATAAAAATTGTCGCCCCCCTTGTCGAAACGCCGGCTGTTCAAGCTCAGGGCGTTCTGCAGGAAATCGGCCGTGATCACACTCAGACCTGTCGCCTTGGCGGCCGTGCTGGTTTGCTCCAGCAGGTTCAAGAATCGTCTGGCGTCGCCGTCGGCGTAACCAATGATGGTGTCTCGTGCCAGGTCATCAAACTCCAGATGGCCCAAGGCCATTGCCTGCGCACGCTTCAGCAGCAGCTTCAATTCTTCGTCAGTCAGCGACTTCAGCACATAGACCTGCGCCCGCGACAGCAAGGCCGAATTCACTTCAAACGAAGGGTTCTCGGTGGTCGCGCCTATGAAGGTCACCAGGCCACTTTCCGCATATGGAAGCAGCGCGTCTTGTTGGGACTTGTTGAATCGGTGGATCTCGTCCACGAACAAGATGGTGTGCTTGCCCATAGCCAGGTTCTGCTGCGCCTGCTCCATCGCCGCACGGATGTCTTTGACACCCGAAAATACCGCCGACAGGGCAATGAACTCGCACTTGAAAGCAGTGGCCGTCAGTCGCGCCAAGGTGGTTTTGCCCACGCCCGGGGGGCCCCAGAAAATCATGGAATGCGGCGTTCCCGACTGGAAAGCCAGCCTCAAGGGCTTGCCTTCACCCAGAAGATGGGACTGCCCAACCACCTCGTCCAGGGTCTTGGGGCGCAGCGCCTCCGCCAACGGCGCAGAAGGCTCTTGTGCGAACAGATCAAGCATGGCGAACCCCTGCAAAACCACGGGCAAGTTCTCCATACAGCGCAATCCATACCAGCCCCCCTGCCAGCCTGCTCGGACGCAGGTGATCGGCCCGGTGGGCGTCCTTGGATGGAGGGGTGGAGGTCATGGTGTCGCGCGGGCGGAAATGGGGAGGATTTTTTTGCGCAGCAAGCGCTGCACTGATTCTGCCATGCGGTCCATCCGCAACAGCCCGCAGGCACCGAGCCCGCCAGATACCGTATCCTCGGGCACTTTCCGAGCAACCTTTTGCGCGCGCTGTTCCCAAATGATTTATGTTCCCGTGCCCGTCTGGCACATCGAGATCGACCGGCCCCTGCCCATCAATATCTGGGACTCCAAAGGCAATCTGCTGCTGCGCAGAGGCCAGGCCATCACCTCTGAACACCACCGCGACCACCTGTTTGCACATGGCGCCTGTGCCATACAGAGTGACTTCAAGGCCTGGGCCCACAGTTACGACCGCCTGGTCTACTCCATGCTGCGCGCTGGTGCGAGCATCGATGAAATCGCCAAAGCCAAAATGCCGGAAGAAGTCCTGGAGCTGGACTACACCGTGGGCGAAGACATCACCGGCGACTGGACCGATGTACAAGCCGTACTCGGCACCATTTTGCACGCAGGCACCGCGGCCAAAAATCCGCTGGGACGGCTGCAGGGCGTACAAAAGCGCGTAATGGAACTGCTGAACCACGACGCGGACGACAGCCTGTTCAAGCTCTTTCAGGCCCTGGCCGACAAGTCGCTGGGCTACTGTGCCACCCACGCCTTGCTGTGCGCGGCAGTGTGTGAGCTGACCGCGCGCAAGATGGAGGTGGAAGAAGCCGTGCGCCCGGTACTGATGCAGGCAGCCCTGACGATGAACATCGGCATGGTCAAGCTGCAGGACGCTTTGGCCACACAAACCACGCCGCTGGACGCGACACAAAAGCAGATGGTGCAAGACCACCCGCAGCGTAGCGTGGGCATGCTGCGCGGCTTCGGCGAGGTCAATGACGACCTGCTGGACATCGTGCTGCTACACCACGACCGTGACCCGAAAAAAGGACTGGAGCGCAATCTGCTGTGCCGGCGCATTCTGTACACAGCCGATGCCTTCATTGGCAAAATGGCGGCCCGCTCCACCCGGCCCGCCTTCTCCGCCCTGGGCGCTGCCAAGGACGGCATCGTGGGCGCGGTGGAAGAAGATGCCGAAGTCGCCAAAGCCATGGCAACCGCTGTAGGCTTTTACCCACCCGGCACCTATGTGCTGCTGGCCAACGGAGAGAAAGCCGTGAGTGCCAAGAAAGGTGCCTCAGTAAACACCCCGCTGGTCGTCAGCGTGGTCAACCCGCAAGGCCTACCGCTGGGCATTTATGTGATGCGCGACACGCGGGAGAAAAACTATGCCATCCAGTCACCCGTGGCATCCGACAGCATGCGCATCCACCACGAGCGGGTGCACCGCGCCCTGGGCAAGCAGCCGATGAACAACTGAAAGTGCCTCAGCCAACGGCTACTGCCGTACCACGTCGGCACCTGCCGGCGGCTTGAACTGAAAGCTGTCCGCCGCCAAGCTGGGGTTGAGCTCCATCTTGGCGAAGCTCATCACCGAGCGCTGGCCAAAGCTGTCCAGAATCTCCAGCGCGCCGAGTTCGGTCGCTTTGTCCACCTGCTTGAAGCCCACGCGCACGCTTTGCAGCTGACCGTCCTTGGCCTTGGGGGTGGCCACTACCCACTGCAGGCCATCCTGGTCAGGTGCGGCCTGCAGAGTGAAATCGGCCTGCAGGGCTTTCAGATCGGGTGCAGCCGCGATCAGCGCTGCAGGCGTGGAGCCCAGCACCTGCGACTGCTTGCGCGCCGTCACCTGGTTCAGGTCTACGTCATACAGCCACAGGGTCTGGCCATCGGCCACGATGCTCTGCGCAAACGGTTTTTTGTAGATGAACTTGAAGCGGCTGGGGCGTTGAAACTCAAACGTGCCGCTGGAGGTCTTGCTGCGCGCAGCCTGCCCGTCCTTGGGTGGCGAAGTCACCACCTGGGTGAATTCGGCGCGGCCGGTCTTCGCTGTCTTCACGAAGTCTTCCAAGCTTTCAAGGCCTCCGGCGCAGGCAATACCTGCGCTAGCAGCTATGAATACCGTAGCAATCAGTTTTTTCATGTATTTACTCCGCGCGCGCCGGCACCAGAATTTCACGTTGGCCCGCACCGCTCATCGCGCTGACCAGGCCGGCTTTTTCCATGTCTTCCACCAGGCGCGCGGCGCGGTTGTAGCCGATCTTCAAATGGCGCTGCACCAGGGAGATGCTGGCCTTGCGGTTCTTCAACACTACCTCCACTGCCATGTCGTACATCGGGTCCTTCTCGCCCCCGCTGCCGCCACCCAGACCGTCAGCACCCTCGCCGTCCTCACCATCGACCGTGCCGCCTTCCAGCACGCCTTCGATGTAGTCGGGCTCGCCCTGGGTCTTCAAGTAACTTACAACGCGGTGCACCTCTTCGTCGCTGACAAAGGCGCCGTGTACCCGGGTCGGCATGCCGCTGCCGGGCATGTACAGCATGTCGCCCAGGCCCAGCAGGGCTTCGGCGCCCATCTGGTCCAGAATGGTGCGGCTGTCGATCTTGCTGCTGACCTTGAAGGAAATCCGGGTCGGGATATTCGCCTTGATCAGGCCGGTGATCACGTCCACGCTGGGCCGCTGCGTCGCCAGAATCAAGTGGATGCCGGCCGCCCGGGCCTTTTGCGCCAAGCGGGCAATCAGCTCTTCGATCTTCTTGCCGACCACCATCATCAGGTCGGCCAGCTCGTCGATCACCACCACGATGTGCGGTTCGCGCTTCAAGGGCTCGGGGCTATCAGGCGTCAGGCTGAACGGGTTGTAGATGAACTCTTCGCGCGACGCGGCTTCGTCGATCTTGGCGTTGTAGCCGGCCAGATTGCGCACGCCCAGCTTGCTCAGCAGCTTGTAGCGGCGCTCCATCTCGGCCACGCACCAGGTCAGGCCGTGCGCGGCCTGGCGCATGTCGGTGACTACCGGGGCCAGCAGGTGCGGAATGCCTTCGTAGACCGACATTTCCAGCATCTTCGGGTCGATCATCAGCAGGCGCACATCGCGCGCTTCGGCCTTGTACAGCAGGCTCAAGATCATCGCGTTGATACCCACCGACTTGCCCGAGCCGGTGGTACCGGCCACCAGCACATGCGGCATCTTGGCCAGATCCACCACCACCGGGTTGCCGATGATGTCCTTGCCCAGGCCCATGGTCAGCATGGATTTGGCTTCGTGGTAGACCTGCGAACCCAGGATTTCCGACAGCGTGATCGACTGGCGCTTGGCGTTCGGCAACTCCAGCGCCATATAGTTTTTGCCGGGAATGGTTTCCACCACCCGGATCGACACCAGGCTCAAGCTACGCGCCAAGTCCTTGGCCAGGCCGACGATCTGCGAGCCCTTGACTCCGGTGGCCGGCTCGATCTCGTAGCGGGTGATCACCGGGCCGGGCGAGGCCAGCACCACGCGCACCTCGACGCCAAAGTCCTTCAGCTTTTTCTCGATCATGCGGCTGGTCATTTCCAGCGTCTCGGGGGCCACGGTTTCCTGGCGCAGCTGCGGGCCGTCGAGCAGGTCCACCTGCGGCAGCTTGGTGTCAGGCATCTCGGTAAACAGCGGCTTCTGGCGCTCCTTCGCCACACGCTGGCTCTTGGGTGGATCAACCAAAGTCGGTTCAATCATGACCGGCTGCGGGTGGTGGGCCTCGATCTCGACGCGCTCCTCGCGCACCACGGCTTCACGCTTCTTGGCAGCCTTTTTGCCCACGGCCAGGTCCACCGCCACTTCGCGCTTCTCGCGCCGCGTTTCCACCAGGGAATAGGTCCAGGCGCCCAGGCGCTCAGCCACCTGGCTCCAGGAAAAGCGGAACACCGCAGACACACCAATCACCCCCAGCGTGATCCACACCAGGCCGGAGCCGGTAAAACCCAGCCACTTGACGCCAAACGGACCGATCAAATAACCCAGCGCACCGCCCACATGGCCCGGCAGCTGCGGCTCAAGCCGGTACAGACGCGACCATTCCAGCCCGGTGCTGGCGCACAACAGAACGGCCAGGCCAATCCAGAAAGTCCAGGCATTGCCACTAAGACGTGGCGCAGGCTGCTGGGCACGCTCATCCGGGGCATGGCCACGCATCCAGCCGGCCAGGGCGGCCAGCCAGGCGCGCACGCCGGCAGCAAAACACCA
Organism: Rhodoferax sp. GW821-FHT10B06; assembly: GCF_059415605.1. Taxonomy (NCBI): domain Bacteria; kingdom Pseudomonadati; phylum Pseudomonadota; class Betaproteobacteria; order Burkholderiales; family Comamonadaceae; genus Rhodoferax; species Rhodoferax sp. GW821-FHT10B06. The sequence continues at coordinate 305,399 of NZ_JBWKNO010000003.1, forward strand.
CCATACAGAAAAACCCAGGCTGAAATAGCTGAGGTCTGCGATCCAGGCACCCAGGCGCCCGCCCCAGTTGCGCACCACGGCGCTCTGGCCAGAGGTGGACCAAGCGGGGTCTTGCAAGGTATAGCCCAACATGGACATGAGCCAGAACACCAGGGCCAGCAGCCCCAGGATCAAACCGATTTCACGCGCAAAACGGTTGAGGCCCGTGCGTACGGGCGACACCACCGGGCCAGATGAATTGAGGGTATTGAGAGAATAAGTCATGGGCAAGAAGTACTGCCCTGAGCTTACCCCAAGCCCAGCCCCCGAATGGGGCACGGCGGCCACGCACTCGCCGCAAGATGTAAGAACGTGTTCAAACAGCCCGTGCAGTACTGCCAATCGTTTAAATCAGGCTACCCAGCACCGACTGGATGTGGGTCGAGCCATTGTCCTGGCTGACGATGTAGCCACGCTCCTCCAGGTCTTTCATGACGCGGCTGACCATCTCGCGCGAGGCCCCCACCATCTTGGCCACGTCCTGGCGCGAAATCTTGTCACGAATGACCATCTGGCCGTTCACGTCATGGGCGGCAGACTCCAGCAGCACATGGGCCACACGACCGTACACATCCATCAGGGCCAACGACTCGATCTTCTGGTCGGCACGGCGCAACCGCTTGACCAGCCCAGTCATCACGGCCCGGGCCATGGCGGTATTGCCCTCCAGGCAGTGCTCGAATTCAGCACGGCCCAGCACCAGGCAGTCGGTAAGGGCATCCGCCTGCACGGTGGCCGAATGGGGCTCGTGGTCGATCAGACTCATCTCCCCCACATAGTCACCCATTTGCAGCGTAGCCAGGATCACCTCGCGACCGCGACCGTCAGTGGTCAGCACCCGGGCCCGGCCGCTGAGCACGATGAACAGCGTGTCAGACTTGAGGCCTTGCTCGACGATCACCTCGCCCCGTTTGAAGCGCCGCTTGGTGACCGCCTTGGCCACGACATCCGCCTGCTCGGACGTCATGCTGGAAAACAGGGGAACGCGTAACAGCAGCTCTATGTTGGACAACATTGACATTCGCATTTCCTCTTTAAAAGACACATCAGCCTTTGCCCGGCCCATGCCTAGCCCTCGGCAAGGGCAACTGCACGGAACCCTGCAAGCCATAGGTTCTTACAATCTGGGGCAAAATTTCAATTAAACGCCATCATTAAAAGCGCCCGGCAGCCACGCTGACTTGCATTTTCATAGCAAGCCGCGAACTGTACACGGCACCCTCCTATTTTCACCACAGGTTTTCATCCATGTCCATGATTAAACACGCCAAAGTTTTGGTTTTGGGCTCGGGCCCCGCCGGCTACACCGCCGCCATCTACGCTGCCCGCGCCAACCTGAACCCGGTACTCATCACCGGCATCGCCCAGGGCGGCCAGCTGATGACCACCACCGAAGTAGACAACTGGCCCGCCGACGTGATGGGCGTGCAAGGCCCGGAACTGATGCAGCGCTTCCAGGAGCATGCCGAGCGCTTCAAGACCGAAATCATCTTCGACCACATCAACACCGTGGACTTCAGCAAGCGCCCCTTCACCCTGACCGGCGACAGCGGCAGCTACACCTGCGATGCCCTGATTTTGGCCACCGGCGCATCCGCCCAGTATCTGGGCCTGGAGTCCGAAACCGCCTTTATGGGCCGCGGCGTATCCGGCTGCGCCACCTGCGACGGTTTCTTCTACCGTGGTGAGGACGTGTGCGTAGTTGGCGGTGGCAATACCGCCGTGGAAGAGGCGCTATACCTGTCCAACATCGCCCGCAAGGTCACCCTGGTGCACCGCCGCGACAGCTTTAAGGCCGAGGCCATTCTGGTGGACAAGCTGCACGAAAAAGTTGCAGAGGGCAAGATCGAGCTCAAGCTCTTCCACACGCTGCAGCAGGTGCTGGGCGATGCCTCCGGCGTGACCGGCGTGCGCCTGAAAAGCACACAGAGCGATGCGACCACCGACGTCACCCTCAAGGGCTGCTTCATCGCCATCGGCCACAAACCCAATACCGAGATCTTTGCTGGTCAGTTGGAAATGAAGGACGGCTACATCGTTACCCGTAGCGGCTTGCAAGGCTTTGCCACCATGACCAGCGTGCCCGGCGTATTTGCCGCCGGCGACGTACAAGACCACATCTACCGCCAGGCCATCACCAGCGCTGGTACGGGTTGCATGGCGGCACTGGACGCACAGCGTTTCCTGGAACAAGGCACGCATTAAACGCCAGCCCGCAGGCGGGCCTGAATTTATACAAAAAGAGCGGCCGGCGCAGGTACCACCTGCACCGGCCGCTCTTTTTTTGATAGTAAATAGCTACTGCGCAGGCTTGGGCTGCAAGGTGATGCGCAGACCCTGCGGCGTCACCTCCAGGCTGCCGGGTACATAGCCCATGCCTTCCACGGTGGCCATGTTCTTGGCGCTGACCTGGTAGAGGCTGGCGTCGTCCAGCAAACGTTCGGCCAGCTGAGGTGCCAAGCCTTGCACCAGGCTTTGGTAGCGCTCCGGCACGCCGGCAAAATCCAGGCTGTTGACGTGCAGATCGACCAGGCGGATGGTCTGGTCGCTGGGCTCGAAACGCAGGCCATAGTCCACATCCAATGTGCCATTGAATACATTGCGGCCCAGGCGCTCGGACACCTGGATCTGCAGCGACGTGCCGACGCGGTTACGCTCGGGCAGCATGCGCACCTGGGGCGTTTGGGCCTGGATTTCAAACAACGGGCCGATGCGGCCGGTATAAGGGAAACGCTGCGCCAGCAGCGACTGAATCTTCTCGGTACTGATAGTGGTGCTACGCGGCCCGGTGCCAACGCATGCAGCCAGCACACTCACACCCAGCAGCAGAACCCAGCGCAACAGATAAACATACAAACGCATTACAGCAAAGCCTCCTTGTCTACACCACTGCGGCCCAGTTGGATGCGCAGCTTGCGCAGGGCCTCGTTTTGCACCTGACGCACCCGCTCACGGGTCAGGCCCAGACGCACACTCAAAGTATCCAGGGTTTCGGGTTCACGGTTGTGCAGGCCAAAGCGGCCATCCAGCACCTCGCGCTCGCGCCGGGTCAAGGTGGCAGTCCAGGCCTCCAGCAGGCGCTCCACCTCGTGGATCTGGGTGTGTGCAGCGGGGTCCAGTGCGCTCTCGTCCGTCAAGGTGTCACCCAGGGTCTGCCCGTCTTCTGAGCGGTCGAAGGTCGAGTCCAGCGAGCGCGGTGTTTCGGCCAGAGCCAGCAGGTCGGCCACCTCATGCTCGTCGCGGCCCATCAGAGCTGCCACGTCGTCCACACGCACGCCGTCCGGGCGCAACGCGGCAAATACCGGGTCATGCTCCAGCGTGCGCCGGGCCCGCAACACCTGCTGCAGCTCGCGCACCACATGCACCGGCAGGCGTATCACCCTGCCCTGCTGCATCACCGCACGCTCGACCGACTGGCGTATCCACCAGGTGGCATAGGTGGAAAAGCGAAAGCCCCGGTCGGGCTCGAACTTGTCGATGGAATGCATCAGGCCGAGGTTGCCCTCTTCGATCAGATCGCCCATGGGCACGCCGCGTCCCAGATAGGCCTTTGCGATGCTCACGACCAGGCGCAGATTGTGTTCGATCATGGCCTGGCGGGCCGCAAAGTCACCGGCCCTGGCACGCACCGCCATGTCGAACTCTTCGCTGGCGGTGAACAGCTCGGTGCGGCGCACATCGCGCAGATACAGCGTGAGCGCGTCGTGGATTTCGCCGCCCGTGGCGAGCCAGGAGGCCAGGCCGTCGCCCGCCAACGGCGCGGCATCGACCTCGGGTATGGCATCTTCGCCCAACGCATCCACGACCAAGGTCTTAGCGGATACGTCAGGCTTTTGCATGGTGTTTACCGGTTGGGGAGGTATTTGGTCGGATCAACCGGCTTGCCCTGGCGCCGAATCTCGAAGTGCAGCTTCACACGGTCGGTGTCGCTGCTGCCCATCTCGGCGATCTTCTGGCCCTTGCGCACAGACTGGTCTTCTTTGACCAACAAGGTCTGGTTGTGCGCATAGGCTGTCAGATACGTGTTGTTGTGCTTCAGGATCAGCAGATTGCCGTAGCCGCGCAAGCCGGCACCGGCATAGACCACGCGGCCATCGGCGGCGGCCAGCACGGGGTCACCGGCCTTGCCACCCAGGTCCAGGCCTTTGTTCTTGGCTTCGTCGAAACCGGCGATCTGGCTGCCACTGGTGGGCCAGATGAAAGCCACGTCGTCATCACCACCTGTGGCCACGGCAGCCGCAGGAGCTGCAGATACGGGTGCCATCGGCTTGCTGGCAGCGCTGGCCGGGCTGCTGGCCGCACTGGCCGCGGCACTGGCGGCAGGCACCGCAGCCGCCGTCACGGTAGAGCTGGTGACCGGGCGCGTCACCACGCCAGCTTCGGTGGCCGTGGCGTTCGGCGAGATCACGCGCAGCACCTGGCCAACTTCAATCAGATTGGGGTTATCCAACCCGTTCCAGCGCGCAATATCCTTCCAGCTCTGGCCGTTGTCCAGGCCGATGCGGATCAGGGTGTCGCCAGGGCGGACTGTGTAATAACCAGGCTTGCCTGCATTTTCGGCGCCGGGCAAGGGTTTGGCGGGAGCGGCATCAGCCGGCGCAACGGCAACGGACGACTGGGTGCGGACTGCCCCCGTACCACGGTCTTCTACCGGGGCTTTGTGCAAACTGGTACTGGAGCAGCCGACCACGGCCAGTACGGCCAAAACGGCGGCCGTGTATTTCCAATCCTGAGGACGCAAAGCGAGCATGTGTAATTCCTGTTCAAGCAATCCCTGATTTTAGAGGGACAAAGTGAACGGCCTCGAGCAATTGCTGCTGCAGACCTTTGGCCGTTTTATCCACGACCACCAATGCCTGCTGCCCCCCGGGGGTCACCATGGGTGCAACCAGGCGCCCACCCACAGCGAGCTGGTCCAGCCAGGCCTGGGGAATCGCATCGCCACCCGCAGCGGCAATGATGCCCGCATAGGGCGCGCCCTTGGCATAGCCAACCATACCGTCGCCAAACAGCAGGTGCACATTCGGCAGGCGAAAGGGTCGCAGATTGGCGCGTGCCTTGTCGTGCAGGCCGCGCAGACGCTCGATACTGTAGACCTCGCGCGCCAGCACGGCCAGCACGGCAGCCTGGTAGCCGCAGCCCGTGCCAATCTCCAGCACACGGCCCAGCGGCCCGGCATGGCCCAACGGCGAATCCAGCAATAGCTCGGCCATGCGGGCCACCACATTGGGCTTGGAGATGGTCTGACCCAGGCCGATGGGCAGGCTAGTGTCTTCATAGGCCTGATTCACCAAGGCGGTATCGACAAAGCGGTGGCGCTCCACCTGGCCCATGGCGCGCAGCACGGCGGCCGAGCCTATGCCCATGGCGGCCAGCTTCTGCACCATGCGCGCACGCACCGCAGCCGAGTCCATGCCGTGGCCGGGTGCCGGCGCATGTTCAAAGCTTTTAGGGCCTCTGGCGCTGGAATTAGCTGCGGCAACAGCTACTTTTTTAATAGCAACTGTCTTGCCCAATGGAGCACCGGAGGAGAGGTCCAGTCGCGCGGGAAAGCGGGGACGTTGGGTCATGGAATCCACTGCCGTTATGCACCCGCGAGATGGGCCGCAGTCTGCGCCCAGTAACCCAGATGGTCGTGGTCAGTGAGATCCACTTTGAGAGGAGTCATGGTCACATGGCCCTGCAGGCTGGCATGGAAATCGGTGCCTTCGGCATCGTCCTTGGCGCGGCCGGCCTCGCCTATCCAGTACATGGTGTCGCCACGCGGACTGTCCATGGTGATGACTTTTTCGGCCGCATGGCGGCGGCCCAATCGGCACACCTTGAGTGGCTTGAGCTCTTCCAGCGGCAAGTTGGGGATATTGATGTTCAACAGAAACGGCTGGGCACCCACCAACTGCTGCTGGGTCATGCGCACCACCAAATTGCGCGCAGTCTGGGCTGCGGCATCCAGATGCTGCCAGCCCTTCTGGGTTTGCGAAAAAGCCAAAGACGGAATGCCGAACAAATAGCCTTCCATGGCTGCACCCACGGTGCCAGAGTAAATGGTGTCGTCGCCCATATTGGCACCATTGTTGATGCCAGAGATCACCATGTCCGGCCGGTAACCCAGCAAGCCGGTCAGCGCGATATGCACGCAGTCCGCTGGCGTGCCGTTCACATAGCGAAAGCCGTTGCTGGCCTGGTGCACGTACAGCGGGGAGTACAGGGTCAGTGCATTCGACTTGGCGCTGTTGTTGTGCTCGGGCGCAACCACCTCGACCTCGGCCACGTCTTTCAGGGCTTCATACAGCGCAACAATGCCAGCGGCCTGGTAACCATCGTCGTTGGAGATAAGAATTTTCATAACAACAGGAACATGCCCGTCCGTTCAGCAGACCGGTTTCAAAATGTGATTTTGGATTGTAGGGAAGTTCTGTCGCTCAACCTGTGTGGCTGCCGCCGACCAGACCTTTACAGTCCCTGCTGCTGCGCAAACACCTCGGGGCGCAAAGGCCGCGCAAAGTGGTAGCCCTGGGCATAGGTGCACTGCAGATGGCGCAGGCGATGGGCCACCGCCTCGGTTTCCACACCCTCGGCCAGCACCGGCAAACCCAGGCTCAAGGCTAGCGAAATCATGCCGCGCACGATGGCGGCATTGTCCGGATCGTCGATAAGGTCGCGCACAAAAGACTGGTCAATCTTGATCTTGTCGAACTTGATGCGCCGCAAATACGCAAAACTGGAATAACCGGTGCCAAAGTCGTCGATGGACAGCTTCACGCCCAAGGCCTGCAGTCGGCGCAGTACGGCGGTGACCGCCTCTCCATCGTGCAGCAGTACGCTTTCGGTCAACTCCAGCTCCAGACAATCGGGGGGAATGCCGGAAACATCCAGCGCCTCTTCCACCTGCTTGAGCACCACACCGCGCTGAAACTGCCGGGCCGACAGATTCACCGCCATCATCAAATCAGGACGGCCGGCATCGTGCCAGGCGCGCAGTTGCAAGGCTGCAGTCTTCAGCACCCAGCCTCCCAAAGCTTCAATCACGCCGCAGTCTTCGGCAATCGGGATAAACACGCCAGGGGGAATTGCGCCACGCTCGGGGTGGTCCCAGCGGCACAAGGCCTCGACACCGATCACGCGCCCGCTGGGCAGATGGATCAAAGGCTGGTACTCCAGGCGCAGGGCGTTATTTTCAATCGCCCGGCGCAGGGCCGACTCGATGCGCAAGCGCTCCAGCGCCGCCTCGTTCATGGTGGCGTCGGCAAACTGGTAGGTGCCCCGGCCACCGCGTTTAGCGGCATACAGGGCCGAATCTGCTCTGCCAAACAGGGCATCGAAATTGTCGCCATCGGCAGGAAACATGGCGATGCCAGCCGAGATGGACACGTTCACCGGCATATCGGCTAGCACCATAGGCTGGCCCACGGCATCCATCAGAGCCGTGACGGCATGGGCCGCATCCGCCGTACTCTGCACATTGCGCAGCAGGATCAGAAACTCGTCTCCACTGAGCCGACCGATGACGGAGCGCTCGTCGGCAAACCGGCTCAAGCGCAAGCCGACCTCACGCAACATCTGGTCGCCTGCGCCATGGCCCAGGGAGTCGTTCAGCGTCTTGAAGTTATCCACGTCAATGACGATCATCGCCACCTGCTCGTGGGTGCTTTGTGCATGTTTGAGCACCAGCGTAGAGCGCAGCGCTACGTGGGTGCGGTTCGGCAAACCGGTAATCACGTCCTGGCTGGACAGATAGGCAATCTGCTCCTCAGCTGCCTTGCGCGAGCTCAAATCGGTAAACGCCGCCACGTAGTGGGTGATTTCGCCGTGGGCACGTTGGTGAAGTGCCGACAGACTCAGCCACTGCGGATACACCTCACCGTTCTTGCGCCGGTTCCAAATCTCGCCAGCCCAGCGCCCCTCGCCAGTCAAGACCTTCCACATATTCTCAAAGAACATGGGCGTGTGCTGCCCGGACGCCAGGAATTGCGGGTCGCGCCCAAGCACTTCGCTGGACTGGTAGCCGGTGATTTCAGAAAATGCACCGTTCACCATGATGATGCGGTTGCGCTCATCGGTGACCATGATGCCGTCGGTGCTCTGCTCCAGAACGCGGCCCGCCAGCTCCAGCTTGGTCGCCGCAATTTGCTGGTCGGTAATGTCGCGGCGCACCACCAGCAGATGCATGCGCTCGCCCCGTCGACCAAAGGTGGGTACGCGGATCACGTCGAAACAACGGGCGTTGCCGTGGCCATCTTCCACCATCTCTTGCATCTGCGACGGCAGCCCTGATTGCCAGGTCGCCTCGTCAGCCAATGCACCGTGGCGCAGGCTATCGCCCTGGGGATGGTCTCGGTCGGCAATCTCCAAGTCGGTATAGCCGTAAGCCTGCTGCTCGGATATGTCCAGCACCGCACGTGCCGCAGGGTTGGTCAACAGCCAACGCCCCTCACCGTCCTTGAGATACACCAAGTCTGGTAGATGGCCAAACACCGAACCCAGCAGCTTGTCGCGGTCGCGCAGCAGGCGATCAGATTCCGAACGCGCCGTCACATCCAAGCCTATGCACCAGATGGAGCCAGAGGCGTCGCCTTTCTGCAGCCCGTCGATGCTGGACCAGGCAATGCGGCGTTTGGTACCGGACTTGGTGGTCAGCGTGGCCTCCAGATCCCGAAAGCTCGGTCCCTGCTCCATGAAGTCGGCGATTTTGCGTGCCAGGTATGCGGAGTTCGGATACAGCCACTGCAAGGCCTCAGGGTGGCCAACCAGTTCGTCACGGCTATAGCCCGTAACAGCCTCGCATTCGCGGTTCCAGTAGGTGATGCCTTGGTTTCCGTGTAAGTCCTTGGCGCAAACCAGGACAGGCAGACTGTCCAACACGCTCAGTATTTGGGGCGACACCGCAACACCCGTCACCAGAGACGCCAACGCCGCCTGGGTCACGTCTCCTGCACCCATGCCGCTTTGCCGAGCAAGCTGTGGCAAAGCAGGTTCCAATAGAACTTGAGGGTGCTGTGTTTCCACGCAAGCTTTCTAGAAATAAGGCGGTTGGGTGTTCAAGATAATATTTTCAAACTGTATACGAGAACCCGATCCTGGGCCGCATGCGGGTATCTATATTTGATTCGCGGTAAAGAGTACCGCCGAGTACCGCCGGCTAGCACCACTCTCGCCATGTATGGTAGACAGGCTTTCTGGCACATGCCCACTGCATGACCACGGCCAAGAACCATCGACACGTGGAAAATAAAAAAGCGCACTACCCAAAGAGTAGTGCGCTTTTTATAAACTGGGGTGGCTGAAGGGGCTCGAACCCTCGACAACAGGAATCACAATCCTGGACTCTACCAACTGAGCTACAGCCACCGTAGATTTAAATTATAACCCGAGTTTTGCGGGTTAACGACTATTCCGCAGCAGATAGTGTTTTCAGCATCGGTTTGGCCACATTGATCTTGACCTTGAACATCTCTTTCAAGGTTTGGTAGTACGCACGCCCCTCAGCTGCAGCCCAACCTTGGGAGTATTGCTCACGCCCTTGCTGCGCCACATCCGCGGCAGGCACGTCGCGGGGCACGCGCTTGTTGACCTTGACCACGGCATAACCTTGCTCCCCCAAATCCACACCCGTCCACGCAGGCAGAGTGGCCAGATCGACACGCATGGCGGCATTCACTACGCGAGGAAGCTGTTGCTGGGCGTTTTCCCGCGACACCAAGACAGGAGCAGACAAACTCGCCGCACCAGGGCTGGCCTTCCAGGCCGCCAACTTGTCCATACCGTCCTTCTTGGCCAGCTCTGCTGCACGCGACGCAATCAACTGCATACGCACTCGGTCTTTGACCTCAGACAATGGCAAGGTATGTGCCGGCGCATACTGGGTGATGCGCCCCGCAACCAACTGGTTGGAGCCAACGTCAATGGCCTCCGTGTTGTGCTTTTTCTCAATCGAATCTGCCGAAAAAATGGCATTCAAGAATTTGGCATTGGCCAATACACCCTTGGCGTCTGCTGCAGGGGTACGCCCCAGGCTGGCTGTCTTGATCTCCAGCTTCAATTTATCCGCAATAGGCTTGAGGCTGTCCGCCTGCTCATAGACGCCGTTTGTAAACACATCGGCCACCTCGGCAAACTTGCTCTGGGCTTGCTGATTCTTCAGTGCAGCTTCCAGCTCAGGGCGCATTTCTTCAAAACTGCGTTGCTTGGGTGCTCGAATATCCGTCAACTGAATGATGTGAAAACCGAAGTCCGACTCCACAATGTCGCTAATATCACCTTTCTTCAAGGCAAATGCAGCGTCCTCGAAAGGCTTGACCATAGCGCCACGCGCAAAGTAATCCAGGTCACCGCCCTTCGCAGCAGAGCCTGTGTCCTGGGAATTCTTCTTGGCGACATCAGCAAAACTGGCTGGCGATTTTTTCACCAGGGCCAGCAATTCCTCGGCCTTGGCACGGGCCTTTTTACGATCTTCGACCGACGCATCCTTAGGCGCGTTGATCAGGATATGGCTGGCACGACGCTCTTCTTTGCCTGCCAAACGTTCGGCATTTTCCTTGTAGTAAGTCTGCAAATCCTGCTCGTTAGGTACGATGCCTTTTTTCACGGCATCCAGGTCCAGTACCAAGTATTCCACCTGGGCTTGTTCGGGAGCCTGGTACAGAGAGGCGTGGTCCTTGTACCAAGCCTCAAGCTCTGCATCACTGGGACTGACCTTGGAAGCAAAATCCGCCGTCTTGAAAAGTGCCACTTGCACCTCGCGCTTTTCAAAGAAAGCGTTCAAAGACACATCGGCCTCTACCCCCGATGCGAACGCCGTGGCAGCCACACCATTCACCACCTGCCGCTGCGACAAATCGGTGCGCACGCGGGATTCAAACATTTCCGGCGTCATACCCTGGGCGGCCAGCAATTGGCGGTAACGCTCCATGTCCAACGATCCATCTGGCTTGCGCAAGGACGCAATCGTGGAGTCCTCCTGCAGACTGCGAGCCAGTCTGCCATCGCTGGTCACGAGGCGGAATTTCTCGGCAGCTGCCGCCAGCACGCGCTCTTGCACCAAGCTTTCCAAGGTGGCGTAACGCGCATCCGCAGAGTCGAGCAGCTTGGGGTCCAGGTTGGGCCGCGAAGCCATCATGCGCTGCACCTCGCGTTGGTGCGCAGCATCCCAATCGGCCTGCTTGATGTCGTGCCCGGCTACCTTGGCGACCGTATCGCCGCCTTCGTTGTAACGCCGGAAGCCCTCACGACCACCGACCACCACGAACGCAGGAATGATCAACAAGAACATCAAGCCCATCATGATCTTGCTGTGCTTGCGAACGAAATCAAACATGGAAGAACTCTTTTGAAAAAACAAAAAAGGCGAACAATCTGTTCGCCTTTACTGGGTGGGGTTGGTGGGTGCTGACGGGCTCGAACCGCCGACCTACGCCGTGTAAGGGCGCTGCTCTACCAACTGAGCTAAGCACCCCACCTGAAACAGAAAACTCAGTTCAACGCATCTTTCAATGCCTTGCCTGGACGAAACTTTGGCACCTTGGCTGCCTTGATTTTAATCGCAACGCCGGTACGCGGATTACGTCCGGCACGAGCAGCACGCTTGCCAACAGCAAAGGTGCCGAATCCTACCAGCGAAACGGTGCCCCCCTTTTTCAGCGTGGTTTTCACCGCGCCGATGGTGGACTCCAGCGCACGCGCAGCAGCAGCCTTGGAAATATCAGCATGCTTTGCGATGTGTTCAATCAATTCAGTTTTGTTCACAAGGAGCCCCTCGCTCTAATTTATTCAGACCAATGTATCTAACAAATTCCCCCCGACTTGCTGCTCTGCGGCGCGCAAAAAAACAGGCCTGGGGGAAACATAACTTTGCAGCACCTACTGCGCAACCGATTAAAACTTTGGACTCCCAACATGTCAATCGGACAAACTGCATTCAAGCGGCGCGGAGGCGGATTCTAGACTGAAATCGGGCCACTCTTGAACAGCACTCACACTTTTTATCTCGCCGCAACAACAGCTCACAAACGGTGCGCGTGACCCGCAGCAATTGCACTACTTTGGGGCCTTCAACGCAGACGCCGCAAACACTTATTTTGTACGTGCGCGTATCTCCGGCAAGGCCTTCTGTAAATAATAAACCATGGACCAAATGGTCAGGATTGCAGAAATCCAGATCAGCCACTGACCCCACGCATGGGTGTCCACCACGCCGAACAAGCGGCCGTCAAAAAGCAAAAATGGAATAGCCACCATCTGCGATACGGTCTTCAATTTACCGATCATGTGCACAGCCACACTCTTGGACGCGCCGATCTGTGCCATCCACTCGCGCAGAGCAGAAATCGCAATCTCGCGGCCAATGATGATAAGCGCCACGAAGACATCGGCACGGCGCAAATAAACCAGCACCAACACACAGGCACACACCAGAAATTTATCCGCCACCGGGTCCAGAAAGGCCCCGAAGGACGAGGTCTGGTTCAACCGGCGAGCCAGGAAACCATCCAGCCAGTCGGTGGCGGCAAACACCACGAACATCACGGTCGCAATCAGGTTGCGGCTGGGCTCGGCCAGGGGCAAATAAAAGACCCCGACGATCAACGGTATCGCGACGATACGCGTCCAGGTCATGATGGTGGGAATGGTCCAGAACATACCTGATTGTGTCATGCGATTGGGGTGTGGGCCTCAACGCAATGCGCGGTAGATTTCTTCCGCCAATTCCCGCGAAATGCCGTCAACTTTGGCGATATCGTCCACACCCGCAGCGGCCACGCCACGGATGCCACCAAAACGCTGCAACAGGCTGGCGCGTTTCTTCGGGCCGATACCGGCAATATCCTCCAGCTTGCTACCACCCACACGGACCTTGGCGCGCTGGGCGCGCATGCCAGTGATGGCGAAGCGATGGGCCTCGTCACGGATCTGCGCAACCAGCATCAGCGCCGCCGAATCGCGAGCTAGCGTGGCCTTGGTGCGGCCATCGGCGAACACCAACTCTTCGAGCCCGACCTTGCGACCCTCGCCTTTTTCGACCCCCACGATCAACCCCAGGTCCAGCCCCAAAGCCTCGAACACCGACTTCGCCATCGACACCTGGCCCTTGCCTCCGTCGACCAGCACAAGGTCAGGCATGCGCCCAGCCGGTGGCTCAACACCGGGCTCAGCCTGCACGCCAAATTTGCTGTAGCGCCGTGTCAGCACCTGGCGCATGGCCGCGTAATCGTCGCCCGGCGTAATGCCTTCGATCTTGTAACGCCGGTACTCGGAGTTTTGCATCTTGTGCTGCTGGAACACCACGCAGGAAGCCTGGGTCGCCTCGCCGGCCGTGTGGGAAATATCAAAACATTCGATGCGCAAGGTATCGAGGTCGTCCGGCGCCAGATCCAGCGCGTCCACCAGGGCACGCGTGCGGGCTTGCTGCGAGCCCTCCTCGGCCAGCAGGCGAGCCAGCTGCAGGCCGGCATTCTTCTGCGCCATCTCCAGCCAGACACGGCGCTGCTCGCGCGGACTGTGCACCGCCGTGACCTTGGTGCCGCTTTGCGACGACAAGGCGTCGAGCAAACTCTTGCCAACTGGCACGCTGGTGATCAGAGCCGGCGGAATGGGGATGTCAATGTAATGCTGGGCTATAAAGGCCTCCAGCACCTGCACCTCCACGCCCTGGGCCGCATCCTCGCCTTCCACCTCGACCGCGTTCATGAACACCGCGTCTTCCACATGCGTGGGGTAGTAAGCCCTGTCGCCAAGGTGACGTCCGCCGCGCACCATGGCCAGGTTCACACAGGCCCTGCCTCCCTGCACCTTCACCGCCAGGATGTCCACGTCCTTGTCGGACACGTTGTCCACCGACTGCTGGTGCAGCACGGTAGACAGGGCGCTCATCTGGTTCCGCAGCTCGGCCGCCTGCTCAAACTCCAGCTTGTCGGCGTGGGCCATCATGCGGACCTCCAGCGCCTTCAACACCTGCTGGGTTTCGCCGTCCAGAAACTTCTCGGCGTTCAGTACGTCCTGCGCATAGTCTTGCGGCGAGACAAAGTTCACGCACGGGCCGGAGCAGCGCTTGATCTGGTACAGCAGGCAGGGCCGCGTGCGGTTGTTGAATACCGTGTCCTCACAGGTGCGCAGGCGGAACACTTTTTGCAGCAGCTGGATGGATTCCTTCACCGCCCAGGCGCTGGGGAAGGGGCCGAAGTAACGGTGCTTCTTCTCGACCGCGCCACGGTAATAGGCGACGCGCGGAAAGGTCGCGGCGCTCGGCTCGGCCGTCACACTCGATATGGTCGGCAGCGCGGTGATCTTCAGATAGGGGTAGCTTTTGTCGTCGCGGAACAGGATGTTGTACTTGGGGTGCAACGTCTTGATCAGGTTGTTTTCCAGCAACAGCGCCTCGGCCTCGGAGCGCACCACTGTCGTCTGCATGCGCGCAATCTTGCCGACCATGTGGCCGATGCGGGTGCCGCCATGGTCGCGCTGGAAGTAGGTCGTAACGCGCTTCTTCAGGTTCTTGGCCTTGCCCACATACAGCACCGTGCCATCAGCATCGAAATAGCGGTACACGCCGGGCAAGGCGGGCAAGGCGGCAACTTCGCTCAGCAACTGCTCGGAATGCACGGGCTCGACAGCGGGCACGACAGGTGGTTCAACAGGATTAATCTCGGACATAAGCCGTATTGTGGACAATCCAAGGCTGCGCTCCTCCACCGCCCCATGATCCCCCTGAAATACCTGTCGGCATATCCGGCCCACGTCACCGCCCAGGTGCAGCAGCTGCTGGCCACCGACAAGCTCGGCCCACTGCTGCTGAAAAAATACCCCAGCGCCCACAGCGTGCGCACCGACAAAGCCTTGTACGACTATGTGATGGACCTGAAAACCCAACACCTGCGCAATGCCGCGCAGATCAACAAGGTCGGCTTTGACGCCAAGCTGCACGTCTACCACCATGCGCTGGGCACCCACACCACGGTGTCGCGGGTGCAGGGCAACAAGCTCAAGGCCAAGCACGAAATCCGCATCGCCACCCTGTTCAAGGACGTGCCCGATGCCTTCCTGAAAATGATCGCGGTGCACGAACTCGCCCACCTGAAAGAGCGCAACCACGACAAGGCCTTCTACCAGCTGTGTACCTATATGGAGCCCGACTACCACCAGCTGGAATTCGACGTGCGCCTGTACCTGACGCATATCGACGTGGCCGGCAAACTGGACTGGCCCGCATGAAAACCTGGGACATCTTCTGCCAGGTGATAGACAACTTTGGCGACATCGGCGTCTGCTGGCGCCTGTCCACCGACCTGGCCGCGCGCGGCATGCAGGTGCGGCTGTGGGTGGACGATCCGTCGGCCCTGGCCTGGATGGCGCCGCATGGCTGCGCTGGCGTGGAAGTCAGGCACTGGACCCAGCCACTGGACCTGGCGGGACTAAGCTCCAGCGATGTCTGGGTTGAAGCCTTCGGTTGCGAGATTGCTCCTGAATTCATAGCAGCTCGCGCAGGCGATACCTGCGCCAGTGGTTCAAAACCCTTGTGGATCAACCTCGAATACCTGTCGGCCGAGGGCTATGTGGAGCGCAGCCACGCCCTGCCCTCGCAGGTGCGCGACGGCCCGGCCGCGGGTCGACTGAAATGGTTCTTCTACCCCGGCTTCAGCGACAAGACCGGCGGCCTGCTGCGCGAAACCGATCTGGCCCAGAGGCAAGCCGACTTCGACCGCAGCGCCTGGCTACAAGACCTATGGCCCCGGTTGCAGCACGGCTTGGGCGCCCCACAGGCCAGCAGCGAAGAGACATTGGTCAGCCTGTTCTGCTACGAGCCCCCAGCCCTGAAAGCCTTTCTGGAACAGCTGGCCAGCGCACCCCGCCCCACCCGGCTGCTGGTCACCGCCGGCCGGGCGGCGCACGCGGTGCAGGCATTGCTTTCAGATGAAAACTGCCTGCGGCGCTTATCCTACCTGCAGGGGCAGCTATCGATTTCATACCTACCCGCATTGACCCAACGCGAATTCGACCACCTGCTGTGGGCCGCCGACTGGAATCTGGTGCGCGGCGAAGACTCCCTGGTGCGGGCCATCTGGGCCGGCAAGCCCTTCGTCTGGCACATTTATCCGCAGGACGACGCGGCCCACCACGCCAAGCTGGAAGCCTTTCTGGACATGGCCCAGGCGCCAGACTCGCTGCGCCAATTCCACCGCGTCTGGAACGGGCTACAGGCCGGCCAGTTGCCGGTACTCGACCTAGCGGACTGGAATACCTGGGCCAAGGCTTTACGGGCCCGACTGTTGCTGCAAGCTGACCTGGCGACGCAGCTTCTGAGCTTCCAGCCTAAAAACCGTTAAAATCCAGGGCTTTGCCCAAACGGGCTGCTATCGGCAAACGCGATGTTTTGCCCCACCCGCCGCAGACATATCCCCCGAAGATGTTCCCGGGAGCGTTGCGCGGCCCTCACTCCAGAGAATGCTATGAAAATCGCCCAAGAAATCCGCGCAGGCAACGTCATCATGAACGGCAAGGACCCGATGGTCGTCCTGAAAACCGAATACAGCCGCGGCGGCCGCAACTCCGCTACCGTGCGCATGAAGCTCAAGAGCCTGATCGCCAACTTCAACACCGAAGTGGTGTTCAAGGCCGACGACAAGATCGACCAGATCGTGCTGGACAAGAAAGAGTGCACCTACTCCTACTTCGCCGAACCCATGTACATCTGCATGGACACCGAATACAACCAGTACGAAGTCGAAGCCGAAAACATGGGCGACGCACTGAACTACCTGGAAGACGGCATGGAACTGGAAGTCGTGTTCTACGACGGCAAGGCCATCTCGGTCGAGCTGCCCACCAGCGTGCAGCGCGAAATCACCTGGACCGAACCCGCCGTCAAGGGCGACACGTCCGGCAAGGTGCTGAAGCCCGCCAAGATTGCTACCGGCTTTGAATTCGGCGTGCCAATCTTCGTGGCCCAGGGCGACAAGGTCGAAATCGACACCCGCACCGGCGAATACCGCAAGCGCGTCTAATACACGCCCAGGCGAACCCTAAAAAGGCTCCTTCGGGAGCTTTTTTTATGGCCGACAAACCACCCTCTCAGGCCTCCATGCAAGCAATATCCGCAGTCGATCCCAAAACCGTGGCGCATTTCCAGCCCAAGGCCATCACGCCCACGGCCGAACAGCTGGCGGTGCAGGTCAGCCCAGCGCGCATGGCGATCGTGGAGGCCAACGCGGGCGCCTCCAAAACCACCGTGCTGGCCCTGCGTATGGCCGAAGCCTGGACGCGCGGCACCCGGCCCGAACACATCTTCGCGTTGACCTATACCGACGCCGCCCAGCTGGCACTCAAGACGGCGCTGAAAAAGATCGGTGTGCCAGCCGCCATCGTCCAGCAACTGCGCATACAAACCTTCGAGGCCTTTTGCAGCCAGGTGCTACGCGACATGGAGGGCGGGCCCATACCTCTCTACACCGAGGCCGAACAATTCAGCCCCGTGCTGTGGGAGGCCGTGGAACGCGTGGCTGAACACCCCGGTGAAAAATGGCCAGAAGAACTGCTCATGCCCACCCTGGGTGACCAGGGTCTGGTCGACAGTTTTTTGCAATACAGCGAAATCCTCAAAGGCACGCTGCGCGATGTGCTGGAGCGCCAGGAGCAGTCCGTCACGCCCGACTACGCCGCCTCCCTGGAAATCGAATACACCCAGCTCAAGATCTACCTGGCGTTTGAACGCCTGCGTTGCGCCAACCCCGAAAAGCCCGCCTTCCGCGGCCCGCATGACGCCACCTACGATCTGGCCTGCATGCTGCAGGAGGCCGAGCCCATGGAGCACTACCCCGCCTGGCCGACCCGGGTGAAGGTGCTGGTCATCGACGAAATGCACGACATGAACCAGGCCATGTTCACCGTGCTGCAGGCCCTGCTGGCCAGCAACCGCTGCTTCTTTTGCGGTGTGGGAGACATCGACCAGGTGATCCACAAAGCCACCGGCGCCGACGCCAAATTCATGCGCAGCAGCCTGGCCGAACACAGCAGCCACAAGGTTCAGCGCTACCCGCTGACGCATAGCTTCCGCTTCGGCACCGCCGTGGCCAAGCTGGCTGGCCAGATCGCCAACAAGGCTTACGCCACCATGGCCCCGCACACCACCCAGCTCACGCGCCTGGACTATGCCGACAACGCCGCCTGCGCTGCACAGGTGGTGCAGCAGGCCCTGCAATGGAAGAGCCAGCCGCGCGCCAAGATGCATGAATGTGCGGTGCTGCTGCGCCATGCCCACCAGTCGGTGCAGATTGAAAACGCCTTGATCGAGGCCGGCCTGCCCTACACCACGCGCGGCTTCGACAGCTATGTGCTGCGGCCCGAGGTGCTGTTCCTGCGCGGCCTGCTGGCCGTGGCTACCGACGACCTGCGCAGCGTTACCGTGGAGCGCACCCGCGCCCTGGTGATGCGCGCGCTGGTGTTTTTTGCCGGCTCACACATCCAGGTGGAGGGGCGCGAGCACGAGTCGCAGCAGGAGCTGTTGGACGATGCCGTGCGCAGCGTCACCGATAACCCGCTGTTCCTGACCTCATTCTTCGACAACCAGGTGCTGCGCAATGCGCCAATCAATACCCGCAAGCGACTGCAGGCTGCCGTGCAGCGCATACGTAACCACACCGACCCCGGCCTGCTGGACGCCGTGCTGAAAGATTTGCAGATCCACACCCTGATGAACCAGGTGCTCAGCTCACGCCTACGCCGTGTGGAGGCCGAAACCAACCTGGCCTGGCTGGCCCAGGCGGCCGAGCGCTTTGCCAGCCCGGCGCTATTCTTCCAGCACCTGAACGCAATCGAGCAAAAGCAGCACGACAGCCAGCGCGACAAAGGTAACAGCCTGCTGCTTGCCAGCATTACCAGCGTCAAGGGCCTGGAATTCGATATGGTGCAAATACCGTATCTGGCACAAGGCGAGTTCCCCGACCCGCATTCCGACGCGGGCGAGGAAGCCAATACCTTCTATGTAGGCATCACCCGCGCCCGACGCCAGCTAACGCTACTGGCCAGCCAGACACGGCCCAGCAGCCTGCTGGGCGATAAGAACTGAAGCCTCAGCGGACCATGCAGCTACCGGGTGCACTGGGCAGGATAATGCCCCAGCGCACCACGCCGGTACCGCTTTCGGTGGCCTGGGCCTGCGACACGGCCCAAGGCATATTCCAGGCACCGGTGACCGAAGCCTGCGCCATCAGACGGTTCAGCTCCGGGCTGTTGGTCGACGAACCGGTAGCGCCCCGCGTCTGATCGTCCAGCACCATGGCACCGCAGGTGCGGATGGCCTCGGCATTGACCCAGGGCGATTTGAAGTAGTAACCGTCAATCAGCACCGCCACCCGCTGCGAACTTGAGCTGTGGGCCACGATATTGCCGCCCAGCCAGATATCCGAGACAACGATGCGCAAGGGCACGCTGGTGTTCTTGCGCCACTCCTCCATGGCATTGCTCGCCAGCAAACCGCCTGGGAAGTTGGCCCGGGTCCGCCAATGGAAATGCTCGGCCACCACCGTCTTGCCCAACACCAAGATCAGGCATAGAACAATATGCGCAGCGATCACCGCACGCAAGATAGAACGCTCAATCAAACTGGACGTAGGTGTACGCAGCACGGCCATCGCAAGCAAGCCCGTCAGTAAAAATGCATTCGCGCCCCAACGGGACACCAACTCCGTCCGGGTCGCAACGCAGTACACCACCGTCAGCACCAGCGGCGCCAAGGTGGCAACCCACAGGAATAAGCGGTCCGATGGGTTCAGGGCCGGCGTGGGTTGCAGCGCCTCCGTACTTCTACGGCACAGCCTGCGCAAATAGAGCAGGCCCAGCACCAACGGCCAGACGCGGGCCAGCTGGATGCCCGCAAAAGCCCCCAGGCTAGCCAACTGGGCGGCCCAGCCTTGCAAGGGCTGTGTCACGGAATGGGCATAGCGAAAAGGCAGGAAATTCGTGGTTTGCAGCCAGATGGCGTGCGGCACCAGCACGGCCACACACACCAGGGCCGCCACGGCCAGGCCCTGCAGCGTGATGCGGTGGTGCATGGCCCGGTCCAGCGCCAGGTACAACAGCAAACCGGCGATGGGCATCAGCGCCACATACTTCACCATCATGGACAAGCCGGCATACAGCCCCGCCAAAGCCCACAGATAAAGCGATCTCCGGCGGGACGCCAAATAGAACGTCAACACCATCGCCGCCTGGAAGGGCAGCAACGCGGTGTTGTGGTTGAAGTTGTCGGCACCCAGGTTGTGGTAGGTCACCAGCGAGGTCAGGGCGACCGCCACCAACGCCCGCCGCTGCGACATGAATTCGCAGCCCAGGCGCCAGGTCAGGAACAAGGCCAGCACAGTACTAGCCTGCGCTGCCACGAATGGCAGCACCACCGAAGGGCCAAACACCTGCAGCAAGCCGTGCATCAACCAAGACGGCACGGGCGGATGCTTCCAGTAGCCGTTTTCCAGCGAAAACGACCAGATGAACTGCTCGGCCGAATCGATCTCAGGTGCCTTGTAGGTCAGGCCTGAGGCCAGGCTCCATAACAGCACCTGACCCAGGCACAGCAGCAGCACGGTATGCCACACGGGGCGCTCGCGCACGGCCTTCAATGCAGTGCCGGTGCTCCGGGCCTCTACAGGCATGGCATCCGTACTCATGGGCACAGCCCGCCCACCAGAGTAGCACTCCCTGGAATACGCTTACGCCATCCCAAGCCGAGAGCCTGCCCGTTACAAGCCGCCGGCCACACCGTACACCACCTCTCGCTTAGCGCTTGAGCAAGACTTTCAGCACGGTCTGCATGCGTCGCGCCTGGCCGGCATCGAAGTTGCTGGCCCAGACCTTGGCCGCATCTTGCGCCCAGGTTTGTGCGGGCGACGGGTCGTTGCGCTTGGTCAGCAACTGCAGTTGCAGCATGCGACGGGCGCTGACCAACTCGGCCGGCGTGGGTGCTTCAGCAGCGATTTCCAGACGCAGCAGGGCTTCTGCGGCCGTCTTTTCATCGGTCTTTGCGGGGGCGCTCAGGCTTTGTGCCCAGGCCGTGCGGGTCGCGGGGTTCACGCCATGACCCAGGGCCTGGGCGCTGGGCAGCTGAGCCACGTCACGTTTTTCCCAAGCGCTGAGCAGGTCGGTCAAAACCTCGCCATGGGCTTGCGCGGCCAGCTTCTTCAGCGCGTGCTGGGCGTTTTCCAGCGCATCGCGCTGGGCGCGGAAGGCCGCATCGCCCAGGCGTGGGCCACGGTCTTCGAACGCGGGGCGCTCGCCAAAACGGCCACCGTCACGGCCACCACGGTCGTCGCGGCGGGGCTCGAACTTGTTGTCGCCAGGGCGGGCCGCGCCACGCGGGCCGTCCTTACGGTCACCGAACTTACCGCCACGGCCCGCAGCGGGCGCAGGCTCGGCCTTCTTCATGCCGGGACGGTCGTCGCCGCGCATCGCCACCACAGGCTTGCGCACCGGCTTGGGCGCTTCAACCGGGGCTGCTTCTGCGGCGGGTTCTGCGTTTGCTACATTTTCAATAGCTGCTTGCGCAGATTCTTCCTGCGCTGCAGGCGTATTTTCTTCAGAAGTCTCAGCCGCCGGTGCGGCAGCCGCAGACTCGGCCTGCACAGCGGACTGGGCGGCAGCGTCGGCCTTGTCGGCATTCACGGCGGCCTGGGCCAGGGCCTGGCCACGCAGGGCGGCTTCCAGGTCGGCCATGGCGGAGCGGATCTTTTGCGCATCGCCGGAGGCGTTCGCGGCATCTAGAGCCTTGGCGGCGTCCAGCACCATGCGGTCGCGGTCGCTCAGGGCCGTGGCGGCCTTGCTGCGCTCTTCGGTCTTACGGTTGAAGGCCTCGTCCAGTGGCTTGCGGAAGGCGTCCCACAGCTTTTGTTCGAACTTGCGATCCAACGGCACGCCCTGGGCCTCGGCCTGCCAGCGTTGCTGCAGGGATTTGACGGCGTCGATGCGCAGCACGGGTGCAGTACCCAGCACTTTGGCCTCTTCGATCATGGCCTGGCGGCGTTCCACGCTCTGCTTTTGCAGGTTTTCCAGTGGCGCAGCGGCCAGGCTGATGGCCTCTTTCCATAGCGGCTGCATTTCAGCGAAAGCCTTTTCGCCCAGGTGGCCGGCATCGCGCCAGCGGTCGCCGAACTGGTGCAGGATGCGGGAGAAGCCCTTCCAGTCGCCGTCCTTGGCCGTCACGTTCTCGGCGGCCCAGGCCTTGACTTCTTCGATCAGCGCCAGGCGCTGGGCCTTGTTGGCCACGGCTTCGGTCTTGACCTTGTCCAGCCAGGCTTCGACGACCTTGTAGGCTTCGTTGCAGGCTTCGTCAAAACGCTTCCAAAGCGCATGGTTGGGCACGCCGCCTTGGTCGGTCTGCTTCCATTGCTCTCGCATCTGGCGCAGCGTGTCTTGCATCTTGCGGCCACCCAGGGCATGGCCCTCGGGGCGCTTGAGCAGGCCTTCGGCCTTGATCAACAGTTCTTCACGCAGTTGGTCGGCGCGCCAGCGCTGCCAGCCTTCCAGTTCACCGGCGGCAGCCAGCGCGGCTTGCGCGGCGTTGCCCAGCTTCTCATCGACCAGGCGGTTGTGTTCTTTCAAGGCATTGCGCAATGCGGCTGCAGCGCCGGCGCTGGCCTTGCCATGGCCTTCGGCCACTTCTTGCTCGACCTTGCTGAGTGCGTCTTGCACCGCCTTGTTAGCGGCTTCGCGCAAGGCCGGGTCCACCGGGGCCTTGGCCTCCTTGGCCTGTCTGGCGGGCTTGGCGGCCTCCAGCGGGATGCCACGGGCCACGCGGATTTCGTCCGCCCACACGTTCACGGGGGGCAACGGCGCATTGGCGTCGGCGTCGGCCGCGACGACCAGGGCCAAAGCGCCCTGGAAGGCGTCCCACACCACCAGCAGTTGGCCGCGCGAGGCATCCAGCATGGTGGGGTACTTGCCGTCCACGCTGGTCCAGTTGCTGTCGGATGCCAGGGCTGCAGCCTGGTCTTGCCAGTGTTGCACGTCGTTGCGCAGCACGTCCAGTGCGGCCTGGGCATCGCGCCAAGGCTTGGTGGACAGCACTTCGATGCGCTGGGCCAGCAGCACTGCGGCTTCACGCTGCACCTGCACGCGGTGCTGCAGGTCTTCAATGCCTTTGACGCGGTCAGCCAGCTGTACCTTCAGGGCGGCCAGCGGCTCCTTGCTCAGCGGCGCGCCGGCCTTGGCGGCATCGCGCTGCCAGGCCATGGCATCGGCCATGTTTAGCTTAGGCAGAGCCAGCAGCGCGGTGGCCTTGCGGGCCCATTCGGCGGCGATGATTTCAGCGCCCTTGCTGCGCTTGAGTTCGTCCAGCTTTTCCTTCAACGGCTTGGCTGCACCGCGGTCCCGTCCGTTCAGCTCCTGGAACACCTCCTGCATCTGCTCGTAGCTGGGGTTGGTGACCAGCCAGTCGCGGATGCGCTGCGCACGCTCTCCCGCGGTGTGGGCGGAAAAAGCGCCCCCCGTCAGGGTGTCGAGCGGATGCGGTTCTTGGGATTTTGTGGCGTTCACGGCAGGCTTTTCAGAAGGAGTGGCAGGCGTTGTTTTAGGAGAAGAGAAGCCGAACATGGATGAATTTATTTGGGGATAGAACAAGCGGCCACCGGGGCCGCTAGGCCCCACGGCACACAAGTCCGGTTCGGGGCAAAGGTGCTATTTTCGCCGCTTTTCAAATCACCGCATAAATCCCGCTCTGGCGGCCCCGGTTTTAGCCGTTCGGTGTCAAGGCATGGCCAACTGCAGCTCGGCCTGTGGCTGCCAGGTAGCCTCGGTTGTCAAGGTTTTGGCGGCCCCCAGGAACAAGCGTTCCAGCGGGATCTTTTGGCCCGCCAGGTAGTCACGCACCACCACGCCGCGCTGTACCGCCAGACGCTGTAGCGCGTCGTCGCTGGCGGGCAGATTGGCCAGCAACAGTTGCTCCATATCGGCATCCGGCAAGTCCTTGACCAGACCCAGGGCGTTGCGCGGTTTGGGGAAGTTGGCCCGCTTGTACAGGGACTTAAGCAGGGCCGGGTATTCGGCCGGGTCTACCGCCATGGACGCCAGCTCACTGGTATCGGCATCGGGCGCGGCCGCGCCGTCCACCACGGCGTTGCGGCGCTTTTCGGCCAACACACGGCGTTGCAAGCGGGCTTTTTGCAGAGCCTCACGCTCGGCTTCGGCACTGGCGCTGCCCACCACGGTCAACTTCAGGCCATTGCGCGCCTCCAGCGCCTTGGCCACCTTGTCCAGGTTTTGCCGGGCCTCGGGGGTCAATACCGTGCTGCCGGGGGCGAAGTGGACCACGCTCAACTCGTCCCCACCGCCGCCAAAGGCACTGGCCAGCAGGCTGAAAGGCGAGGTAATGGCCTTGGCAATCAGGTTGCCGATGATCTTGAAGATCACCGGCCCAATACGGAACTGCGGGTCGTTCAGCGAACCGGACAAGGGCAAGTTCAAGTCGATCACGCCATTGCGGTCAGCCAGCAGGGCCACGGCCAGCTTCACCGGCAGGCTGGTCGGCGCGCCCGCCACCTCGTCGCCAAAAATCAGCTGGTTCAGGATGATGCTGTTGGTGGCGGTCAGTTGGCCATCGGGCTGGACCACGTAGTGCACGTCCACGCTAAGCTTGCCGCGCTCGATGCCGTGGCCGACGTATTTGATGCTGTAGGGTGACAGCGCGGGCAGCTCCAGGTCGCGGACCTTGGCGTTGATGTCCAGCACCAAGGGCTTGGCCAGCGGGTTGAGCTTGCCCAGAATTTCCAGCGAGGCCGTGCCCTCGGCCCGGCCGCGCAGCTCCAGGTCGGCCTGCTGTACCACGCCCTGCTCGGCCACGGAGGAGAACGCCCCCAGCTTACCGGTCAGCTCGCTGAGGTTGGCGCTGTAGTTGGGCTTGATGAAACGGTCCGAAAACTGCACCCGGCCATTGACCAGACTGATGGCCCCTATGCGCACCACAGGCGCTGCGCCATTTGCATTATTTTGGCCGCCAGCGCTGGATTTACCTGCGCTGGCAGCTACAGTATTAGTAGCACCAACCGGTTCCGTCGGACTGGATTTGACCAGGTCTTGCAAGTTGATACGGCCGGTTTCGTCCAAGACCACGCGGGCATAGAAGTCGCTGAGCGCGGTTTCCTTGACCTCGATGCGGGTCACGGCGGCCGGAGCCAGTGCCACGTCCACCCCGCGCAGGTTCAGCAGCTTCCAGCTCAGCAATTCACGGTTCTGGTTGGCGCCCGCATCCGGGGTGCTGCTGTAGGGCGAACGGTTGGCGCGGAACTCCTCCAGCGTGCCGTCGCCACGCACTTTGAGCACCGGCCCGGCCGGGCTGGCGCTGTAAGCGACCTGGCCTTTGAAGCTGGTGTCGGCCCGCACAATGTCCACATTCAGGCCGGCACCGAAATACGGCTCCAGGGCATGCAGGGGCAGATGTACCAAATCCACTTGGCCCTGGGCTGCCAGCGGCTGCAGAGCCAGCGTACCTTTGTAAGACATGCGTCCAGCCTCTACATTGCCGGCGCCGATACGGGCGGCAATATTCAGCGGCGAGGGCTTTGCACTGTTCGGGTCCAGGTCTTTCATCTGCACCTGCAAAGCCGTCAAATCCAAGGAGACAGGCTGAGACGTCGCCTTATCTATATAGGAGACGGCGCCGCCTTCCAAGGCAAAGTCAGCCACGTTGATGGACCAGGGCTTGGCCGTTGCGCTGGAAGTCGCCGGCGCAGTCGCCGCGGACGCGGCTGCTGGCGTGGTACCGGCGGCCGTTTTCAGCCAGCGCTCGAACATCCAGCGTTGGTCGGCGCCCCGCTCCACCTTGGCACGCGGCTCGGTCATGGCCAACTTGCCGATGCGCACGCTGTGCTGGGCCAGATCGACCTGGGCTTGCAGCAACTGCAGCTGGCGCAGGCTGGCCAGGGCTGCCGCTGCCGGCTTGCCGCCGTTGGACGGCGTACCCAGCGCCAGGCCGTCCAGGGTGAGTTGCTTGGCCGTGAGCTGCAGCGCGTCAGGCGCCTTCCAGTGCAGCTGTAGATCGGCATTCAGTTGGCCACTCAACCGGGGCTCCAGCACGGCGGTCAAGTACGGCGCAGCCAGGTCCAGCGGCAAGCCGCCCAGGCTGGCATCGACATTCGCTTCCTGGTCGGTGGCGGAGCCGCTAAAGCGCAGCTCGGCAGCCTTGCCAACCGGGGCCTTCCCCCCCCCTTCCAACTGGGCCTGCCCGCTGAACTTCAGCGGCTGGGTGAACGGCCAGGCGATGGCCGATGCCTCCAATGCCACATCGTTCAAAGCCAGCTGGGCTGCCGGGCGGGTCGTGGCGTCGGTCCAGCGCATACTGCCCCGTGTCAGCGCCAGCTTGGCCACGTTGAGCTTCCACGGCGAGGACGCTGCAACCTCAACATCTTTTTGACCGCTAGCGCTTGATTTACCTGCGGGAGAAGCTACGTTTTTAGGAGCAACCGGCGGCACCAGAAAATCCAGCTGACCGGCAGCATTGCGGCGCATATCCAGCGCTAGCGCGTTCAATTCGACCGAAGACAGCTTTACCACCTGCTCCAACGGCCGCACATCGTCCAGCGTCAGCTTCAAGCTGTCCAGCGCCAGCCACGGTGCGCCTTGGGGGTTCGCCACCCGCAGCTTGTCGGCCTGCAGCACGCCGCGCAGGCGCACGGCCATCTTGGGAGTCTCTTCAAACGCCAGCTGCAGGTCGGCATTCAGCACCGCCCCCTGCACCTTGACCGGCAGGCTGGCGGGCAAATAAGGCAGATAGGGCGCAAAGTCCAGGTTTTTCAAGACCAGATGCGCATCCGTCTTGCGGGTGGGCTCGAAGGGCGTAGTCTGGGCCGCGGTGTCAAAACTGCTGCCATTCAGGGTAAAGGCCAGCCTGGGCTCGGCCTGGATGCTGCGCTGCGAATCCAGGTTACTGATGAAAGGCAGGCTCAGGTGCAGATCGCGCACCGCATGGGTTTTGCCCACAGGCTGATCCACAAAGTCCACCGACCCGCCGGTCAGAGTGATGTTGTACAGCGCAAACGAGGGCGTAGGGCTGGGCTGGGGATCAGGCGGTGTGGCCAGGCGGGCCACGATATCGTCAAAGTCGTAGCGCCCCTCGCCCAGGTGGGTGATCTTCAGCTGCGGCTGTTGCACCGCAATCGCATCGACCACGGGAGCCAGCCGGCGCAGGGATTGCCAGAGCGCCACGTCCACCAGCACATGCTCTATGCGTAGCTGCGGCGTGGCCCCCGCGGAAGCGGCGATCGAGAGCTGGTCCAGCGTCAGTGCCAGCGTCCAGGGGTGGAAGTCCACGTGGCCGACCTGCACCTGGCGACCCAGCTTTTCGCTGCCCGCCTTCTCCAACTGGCTTTTCAATAGCGGTGGCACCGCCAACCAGGCCAGCGCCCATAACACCAACAAACCAGCGAGGGCCCACAGCACGCGGCGCAGCCATGGACGGGAAACAAAAGATGCAAAAGTCATGGTGCCCATTTTGCCGCCAGACATGCGCGGCGCTGTGAGGGAATGCACCGCCTGAAAAGCAGAAAGCCCGGACGGTAGGTAGTGAGCCTGGCCGCCGGGCTTGACGGCGAACTTGCGGTTCATGCCGTCTGGGTTTGCAAGGGAGAGAGTGATGTCCCCCATTGCATTGGAAGCAAGAGATTGCCTCCATATAGTACCGGGGCTGCTCCACACCGCCGTCGCAAAGTGTCAGGCTTAGCAGGCTCCTACCGGTGAACGCCTGTTTGCACAGGCGGTGTCAATTTAGTCCATGGTGGTGCGGATTACAAATCTGCTTTTCAATGCATATGCAGTCTGCGATTGAGTCAATTTTCTTGACACATGAAATCGAGGTAGTAGCAACACAACAGGTGTATACACCACCATCATGCACTTACATCATGAAACAAAAAAATCCCTGACACCTTTCCCAAGTGACAGTTTCGCTGTGCAAATTAGGTGAAAACGGGCTTCGAAATTGCTAATTTATTATAAAGATTAACTTTCATATTCTTGACTTGATATGATAAGTCCTCCTAGAATCCGCCCGTCCCTCCCCCTATGGCCTAGGGACAACCCGAATCCGCTGCCGACCCCCGGCTACATCAGATCGCTGCACAAGCCTGGAAGGCGCCGCAGGATACTGATAGCGTACCCACCCAATCGAAGTGCCAAAGCGAATTGCTCTTACGCAAATTGATCGCCCCCGGCCTTCGCTCGATGAGGAAGTGCTATGACAGCGTTACAAAAGTTAGGACATGGACTGCGAACCTTCGCATCCGATATTGCCCAAGGCTTTTTTGAGATTACCCACAACGGATTTGCCCTCTTGGGCTTGGTTGTGGCTTTTACCGTCGTGACCATGACCGCCCGGCCCGATCTGCGCCAGGTGGCCGAAGTCCAGTTGATGGGCTGGTTGCAAGAACGCCAGGTTGAACCTACCGGCATGGAAGACATTGCCGAGGCAGACACCGAGGCGGTGGACCGTGCAACCGCAAGCAACCCCAAGGACCTGCCTAAACAGCAAGCGGCCGTGGCTTATTGGTTGAGCAAAAAATACCATGTTGCGGCCGAACCGGTCAGCGCCCTGGTGGCCGAAGCCTATGACATCGGCAGTCGGGTCAAGCTTGACCCGACCTTGATCCTGGCCGTCATGGCCATCGAATCCGGCTTCAACCCCTTTGCCCAAAGCTCTGTGGGTGCCCAAGGCCTGATGCAAGTCATGACCCAGGTTCACACCCAGAAGTACGACGTTTTTGGCGGCAAGCTGGCAGCGTTTGATCCGCTGACCAATCTGCGCGTGGGTGTCAAAGTATTGCAAGAGTGCATTGCTCGCGCCGGTTCAGTCGAAGGCGGACTACGTTTTTACGTAGGTGCGGCCAACATCGAAGATGACGGTGGCTACGCCAGCAAAGTCATGGCCGAACACGCCCGACTACAACAAGTGGCCGCCGGTCGCGCAACGCCCACGGCCCCGCAGCTCCGTACGATCCCCGTCACTGCGCCCGCCCAAAAGCTGCCCGCAACGGATGACGTACAAAAAGTGGCAGCACTCGGCAAGTACTGATCTGCGTTCACTGGCTCCGTTACACTAGGCAGGTACGCAACTGGCGATAGGCGTGACCCCGGCAGCGGGTGCTCACGCTGACGTGGACCACCGCAGCACCTTTATTACAAGGTTTTTCGGACAACCACTGGGAAGCGTGCCACCAGGCTGTGGTCTGGTGTTCAGCCGTTCGCCTGGGCAGCACTTGTTCCAACCCCAAGACCTTCGTCTGATAGGACTGCCATGTACGACCGCCGCATTCTGATTGAACAAACCGACCCCGAGCTGTTCGCCGCCATCCAGGCCGAAAACGCCCGCCAAGAACACCACATCGAGCTGATCGCCAGCGAAAACTACGCCTCTCCCGCCGTCATGGCCGCGCAAGGCTCGCAGCTCACCAACAAATACGCCGAAGGCTACCCCGGCCGCCGCTACTACGGCGGCTGCGAATACGTCGATATAGCCGAACAACTGGCCATCGACCGCGTCAAGCAACTCTTTGGCGCTGAAGCCGCCAACGTGCAGCCACATTGCGGCGCATCGGCCAACGAAGCCGTATTCCTGGCCTTCCTCAAGCCCGGCGACACCATCATGGGCATGAGCCTGTCTGAAGGCGGCCACCTGACCCATGGCATGGCACTGAACATGAGCGGCAAATGGTTCAACGTCGTCAGCTACGGTCTGGATGCCAACGAAGCCATCGACTACGACGCGATGGAACGCAAGGCCCATGAAACCAAGCCAAAACTGATTATTGCGGGCGCCAGCGCTTACTCTCTTGCTATTGATTTTGAGCGCTTTGCCAAAGTCGCCAAGGACGTAGGAGCCATCTTCATGGTCGATATGGCGCACTACGCAGGCCTGATTGCCGCCGGCATTTACCCCAACCCCGTGCCCCACGCCGACATCGTCACCTCCACCACCCACAAGAGCCTGCGCGGCCCACGTGGCGGCATCATCTTGATGAAGTCGGAGTTTGAGAAGGCCATCAACAGCGCCATCTTCCCAGGCCTGCAAGGCGGCCCGCTGATGCACGTCATCGCAGCCAAGGCTGTGGCGTTCAAGGAAGCACTCACGCCCGAATTCAAGACCTACCAACAACAGGTATTGAAGAACGCCCAGATCGTGGCCGAAACCCTGACCCAACGTGGCCTGCGCATCGTCAGCGGCGGTACGCAAAGCCACGTCATGCTGGTGGACCTGCGCGCCAAGGGCATCACGGGCAAGGAAGCCGAGGCCGTGCTGGGCAGTGCCCACATGACGATCAACAAAAACGCCATCCCCAACGACCCGGAAAAGCCCATGGTCACCAGCGGCGTGCGTATCGGCACCCCCGCCATGACCACCCGTGGCTTCAAGGACGAAGAAGCCCGTGCTACCGCGAACCTGGTGGCCGACGTGCTGGACAACCCGCGTGACGCGGCGAACCTGGACACCGTACGTGCCAAGGTCGCAGCACTGACCAGCCGCTTCCCTGTCTACCGCTAAGCGTTAGCTAGCCATGAAATGCCCCTTCTGCGGCCACGGTGAGACCCAAGTTGTCGAAACCCGTGAATCTGACGACGGCGACCTGGTCCGTCGCCGGCGCCGCTGCGGGGGCTGCGAGCAACGCTTTACCACTTACGAACGGGCAGAAGTCGCCATGCCCAGCGTAGTCAAAAAGGATGGCAGCCGCACCGACTTTGACCGCAGCAAATTACAGGCGTCCATGCGCCTGGCGCTGCGCAAACGGCCCGTGGGCATTGAACAAGTAGAGGCGGCCCTGGACCGTATCGAACGCACCTTGCTATCCAGCGGTGTCAAGGAAATGCCTACTGCCAAACTGGGCGAGCTGGTCATGCGCGAGCTGAAGAACCTGGACAAGGTAGCCTATGTTCGCTTTGCCTCGGTCTACCGCAGCTTTGAAGACGTGGACGAGTTCAGCAGGCTGATCCAGGATATCTAGCCTCCCATAGCCCTCCGTGCAGGGCAAACGGTAAGTTTGGCAGGACTAGCGGCCATCCCCGCGGCGTGTATTGATTGCACAATCAGATACATGTTGGCCCCCCATCTTTACGCCCGTATCTCGCACAAGCGCGGTTTCACCATGATCGAATTGATGGTTGCTCTAACCATTCTTGCGATCTTGGCGAGTCTCGCCGTACCATCTCTGCGCATATTTTTTGTGCGCAACAATTTCGCGAACATCGGCAACGAGTTCAGTGGCAGCCTCCTGAGGGCTCGCAATGAAGCGGTGAGTAAAAACCTATGCACCACTATGTGCATGAGTGACACCGTGGACAACGCAACGCCGTTTTGCAAACAGAGTACCCAAGACTGGCAAGTAGGCTGGATAGTTTTTCTGAATGCCAATTGCGACAGCAACTACGGGAAAAATGCCACCACCAATGCTGTGGCCGCCCAAGACATGATCCTGGTTCGCAGAGTTGGGAACACCAACTACACAGTGATGGCGCAAAGCAATACACGGCGCATAGATTTTGACGCTAGGGGCAGAGCGGGTCTCTCGACTGCAGACCGTTTTGACATCAACTATCCGTCAGACAACAACCTCAACACGACCTATGGGATCAGCATATGCTTTGATGCTATAGGGCGCACACGCTCAGTCCCGGGCCAATCAAATTGCAGCACCTACTAATACTCTTAGTCAGCGGGTACTCATTTATGCAATACACACCAAAGACCCCATCAACTCAAGCCACATTGGGATTTCGGAAAAAAGAAAAAGGAGTCACCCTCATCGAGGTGCTCATCGCGGTCATCATCCTGTCCGTTGGTTTGCTCGGGATTGCCGGTCTGCAGGTAGCAACCGCAAAATTCCGCATGGGCAGCAGTGCTCGAGCGGCAACTGCCAACCTTTATTCAGATTACACAGATCGGGTTCGACTGAACCCCAGCATGTCTGGCCCAAACGCTGTTACAGGCTCCACCGATACCGCACTCAGCAGTGCCACCGACAACTCCCTTTATGCTTATCAAGCCACTTGGGCGACACAACAATCCTCCATCACCCTAAGCACCGCCTGCGACACAAGCAGCAGCGCTGCTTGCTCGCCGTCGAACCGAGCGACTTCAGACATGCTGGCATGGCGCAAGCGTGTGCGTGACGGACTGCCACAAGGTTCTGTGTATGTGCAAGGAAATCGAAAAACTGGGATCAAGGTAACTTTGATGTGGTTCGACAAAGACAATACCGACAAACAAGTCAATACCAACGACGGCACGTCCAACACCACGGTTAGCAAAGTAAGCGCTACAAATTGCGAAGACATCACTGCGGACACTGGCATGTCCTTGCAAACCTGCTGCCCCCAGGCAGCTGCAGTTCCCGCAGGTGTTCGTTGTGCTCGCTTCTTCTTCGTCCCATGACAACACCCCATAAACTATTGCGGCAGCGTGGCGTCACGCTAATCGAGTTGATGGTCACCATCGCCATCACATTGTTTCTGGTTGCTGCCGCCGCCTACGTCTACCTAAACACCCGAGAAACCCAAAGAGCTATAGAACGCAGCAGCAGTAATACCGAAACAGGCGAATTTGCGCTTCAACTGATTGGACGGGAAATCATGAAAGCGGGCTTCTATCCAGCTACCGTGACACGACTTTCAGCCACCGAAATACGTCCCAAGCTAACCAGCTACCCTCCTATTAAGCTAGCACAAAACGCGGCAACAGCTACGGACTGGACTGCACCTACAACAACGCCTGCTGGCGTGTATTTGTCTGGACTGTTTGGTTGTGATGGCGCCAAGTTTCTGCCAGTTACTGGCACTTGCGATACTGCCGTATCTGGCTCACCTGACTCTATCGTCATCAACTATTTCACCAATGACAATATGGGCTCTGCCAAAGTGGGAGATAGCTTCGATTGCACAGGTGCCAGCATTGGCAGCTATTCCAGCAGTGGCACCTACAACGGCGATCCAAGCAACCAAAATAGAGTGAACGCCGCCAATTCCCTGACTCCTCCTTTGCAACCATTATTTGTGTCCAACCGCTTCGGTTTAAACACAACCAAAACTTCAATCGATCAGCAGACGATAACCACCCAGAGCCTGGCATGCAATGGAAACGGTGCCCAGTCGAACACTTACCAACCCTTGGTTGCTGGAATTGAGGACATGCAGTTCACCTATGGTGTTTTCGCCTCGACCGCAGATACAACTCGCCTGACGCCAGACAGTTTTTACACCGCCACCCAAGTGAATGCCCTGAATTCCGTCACTGTAGATACGGGCACCGGCCCTGTCCTGCTATCGCCCTGGTCGCGCGTGGTTGCGGTACGGGTATGCATCATGACCAAGAGCATGGGCGCCAGTCCCAAAATCGGTGATGCCTCAGGTAGCCAGCGCAGCTACGTGGACTGCAATGACGCTACGGTCACACCAGCTACAACCGATACCAGCTTGCGCAAACGCTTTGTCCAGATATTCGCTGTGCGCAACCGCATGAATCAGTCCTTCTAATGCGCTCGAATTCACTGCCCTCCCTGGTGACAACCATGCACGTACGACGATTGCACTCCAACAGCATCCGTGAGCAGGGTGTAGCGCTCATCATGGTCTTGTTGTTTTTGGTCGCTATTACAGGCCTCACAGTTTGGGCCGCGCGCCAATCCATGCTGGGAGAAGGCTTGTCACGCAACCAACAGGAATTGGAAGTTGCACGTCAAGCGGCAGAGTCCGCCCTGCGCGATGCCGAGCGTGATATCAACAATGTCACAAACCTAGGTACTACCTCTTGCAGCCGCGGTGGCTACATACTCCCGTCGAGCTTTAACAGCACATGCACCAGCGGTTTGTGCTACATGAGGGATTCAAACTACGCCATCTCCCAATGGAGCACCGCGACCAGCGGCAGTACAGCAAATTCTGAGCCCTGGTGGCCAACAGGAAAAGGCGGGCTCTGGAACAATACCTTTAGCAGTAAACCAATACGTACACCTGCAACTGCAAACACCAACTGCAGCTTTACCGGTGGTGTACCACTGGGCACATACACCGGAGCCCCCGCCATATTAGGTGTAGCCGTCCAGCCCGAATACATCATCGAGTATTTCAAAAGAACTGTACCGGCACGCAAAGAAATGGCTGTCTATCGCATAACAGCCCGAGGTTTTGGATATACGCAGCGCACCCAAGTCGTGCTGCAGACCGTTTATTTACCCGAATAAAGTCATTAAGCGTTAAATTATTTCGCTTGCCAATGCACCCTGGAGCATGCCATGAAAAAAATATTCCAATACATAGTCCATCTACTGATAACCACTGCCGCATTTAGCGGATCTCTCGCACAAGCAACTGCCGTTGATGTGTCTACCCCCAGATCTCTGGTCCCCCCAAATATCACGACCACATCAAATCGCCCCATGTTGATGTTGGCTGCATCTAAAGACCACAGCTTATTTGGACCCATTTACACAGATTTTGAAGATGTAGATGGCGATGGAATCATTGATACCACGTTTATTCCTACATTTAAATACTATGGCTACTTCGATTCCACAAAATGTTACGACTACAGTACAACTAATAAGCAATTTTTCCCTGTAGCACTGGCTACGCTTACGCCCACAACTGTAGGCACCCAGACATTAACGCGATATACCTGCCCATCCACTCAAAGTTACTGGAGTGGAAATTTCTTAAATTGGGCAAGCATGACCCGACTAGATGTAGTTCGTAAAATGCTATATGGAGGGAAGCGAAGCACTGACAGCAATGGAAACACCGTATTAGAGCGTGCACTTTTAAACTATGATGCTCATTCATTTGTAAAATATTACCGCGGCACAGACATTAGAGACTACACACCTTTTACAACTGCGGCGTTGACAAAAACAACTGGCAGCAATGCCAATGTTTATGCAGGCATCAGCATCTGCAACACGGGAACATCCGATAGCTCAACCACCTCGCCCAACCCTCCAATTATGCGCATGGTTAGAGGTAATGTGCGATTTTGGGCAACCGTGGAAATTACTGTTTGCCAATGGAGAGACACTTATAGCAGTGGGACCTTTGGCCCTAAATTAGCCAGATATTACCAAGACACGGACAAAGGCAATGGTGGTATCGCACATGAAATAACCATTCCCAGTATTACTTCGGATGGAGCCACATATACCAGCTCCGGAAGTACCATTGGCCCCGAACTTACTGCACGGGTTAAAGTTTGCGATCCTGCTTTAATTGGTGAAGAGCGCTGCCAAGCATTCCCCGCTAATTCCACCACCAACTTCAAACCCTATGGCTTGTTTCAGGAGTTTGGATATCCGTATACCGGTGGAGCAGCACGCGCAGAATTTGGAGTAATTACCGGAAGCTACGATAAAAACTATACAGCCGGTGCATTGCGCAAAAATATGGGTGATTTTTCTGACGAAATAAACTCCACAACAGGCGTTTTTTGCCATAGCGCTTCATCTGGATGCCCAGCAACACTTCCCGCGCCAGATGGTAGAACCACCGGCAATGGAGCCATCAAAACTTTTGATGGAATTATATTGAACGACCGAAACGGTGCGTCTTATGGTACGTCCGGCACACCCAGCTCGGTGTCCGAGGGTAGCTTATCTTCTTGGGGCAATCCAATTGGAGAAATGCTTGTACAGGCCCTCCAATACTATTCATACGATGGGTCAACGCCAACGCCTACCAATCCATCAAGCACGACCAAAGATACAGCGGTGGGCGAACCAGTTGTTACATGGAGCAACCCATTATCGAATAGCAATGCCACACGCACGTCCTTGTACGGGAACTCCGTTTGCAGACCTTTGAATACATTATTGCTTTCTCATAGTGCACTGAGTTTTGATGGCCAAGCGGCTACACCGTTTTCCACCCTGATCAATAGAACAGGTGATATCAATAGTTACACCGACACTGTTGGCAGCACAGAAGGCCTAAACAATACCATTAGATCTGTCGGCTCTGTCACAGGGGGGTATGGAACATCGTGCGCAGCTAAAACTGTAGGCACACTATCAAATGTGTCAGGAATTTGCCCCGAGGCACCAGCCATGGGCGGAACATACCAAGTTGCAGGAGCCGCCTTATATGGAAACACATCCAAGATACGTAATATATCTAGCCCACCAAGTGATCTAAACAAAATAAAAGATGCCCTAAAAGTTAAGACATTGGCAGCATCACTAACCGGTGGTGCACCACGTATTGACGTTCCAGTACCAGGCACCAGTCCCACGAAGTATATTTACATTACACCAGAAAGCGTTCAATCAAACGGCGGGATTAGTGCGCCACTGACATTTGTATCCATTAGTTCAAGCAGCACCTATGGATCATTCCTTGTCACTTGGAACGACATCTTGATGGGCGGTGACTATGACATGGACATTACCGGTTTTCTACGCTATGACCTTGTAGATGCGAACGGAGTAGCCAACGCAAGCGGCCCTTACATCAAAATTACCACTGACATTCCCGGTGTTTGCGGTGGTGGTGCGGGCACCCATGGTTTCAGTATTATTGGAGTTACCGACAGCACGGGTAACAATAGCAAGAATGGTCGCTATTTAACACATCAACACTACAATTCTGGAATACTAGCAGGAATGCCGGCAAGCTCCGAATATCTATGCGGGGATAATACCTATAGAGGATTGACAGGCATTCAAAATATCACCTACAACGGCATCAAACTTACAAGCCCTTCATTTGGTGCTTCGTACGCTTCTACCGTCTGCAATATCACTGGCGATGGGACTACCGGCGACCCCGGAATTCCCAACCTCCCCTCTTACTGCACCGTTAAAAATGCAGATTATCCCGTTTCATTAACCTTCAAAATGGTCGGTGAATCCGATGCACTCATTAAGGATCCACTATATTACGCCGCAAAATATGGTGATTTTGACTCTAGTACTAAAAACGTAGACGGCACTTATACCGACCTATCCTTGCCACCCAATGTCGCATCTTGGGATAAATTAAAAACCGATGGAACAACGGGAAGCGATGGTATTCCCGATGGTTATTTCCTTGCGCGTCGCCCCGACCTATTGGAGCAACAACTCCGCAAAGCGCTAGATAGCTTAGCAAAGAACTCCAACTCCGCGCCTGCGACCACCTCCGGGAATCTCATAGAAGGTAGTTACAAATTCGTTGCCAAATTTGATTCCACCACGGTTACAGGCAATATTGAAGCCTCTAAAGCTTTGTCTGATGGCTCTTACCCTAGCACCCCAAATTGGCAAGCAGGGCAACTCTTGAGATTGCGTACCAGTGGTGCGAATGGCGATGCAGGTGACCAAGGCAACTCGCGCCAAATCATCACTAACTACACCAGCTCAACTTCGTCCACCGCCGTTCCGTTTCGATGGGCCTCTCTACCCAGCGGCTATCAAACGCAAATGACCACATCAAGCACCAATACGTTGAGTGCAGCAAACGCACAAATTGCGCTGAACTACATACGTGGCGATCAGACCCTAGAGAACGCGTCGACTGGCTTACGGGAGCGAGGGGACAACATGCTAGGCCCGGTAGTGAACGCAACCCCCTGGGTACAAACCACACCTGCGGCAACTTATGTTGACGATCAGTTTCCCGGCTATAGCACCTTTGTCAGCACGAATAAAAACCGTGACAAGCTGCTTTGGGTTGCCGCCAACGATGGAATGCTGCATGCGCTGTGTGCCGATGACGTATCTGGATCCTCTAGCTGCTCACAGTCAGGGAAGGAAATATTTGCGTATATTCCAGGCGTTTTGGCCAATCGTCTAGCCGAAATTCCGTTGCAGCGAGGAACAACTGGAAGAACGCGCTTGAACAACGCAAACTTCACGCTGGACTCCGTAGAAAACCAACCCACCGGCACGGTATGGGCCTATGTGGACGGAAATCCGTTTACAGCGGATGTAAAGACAGCCATTGGCACCGACTCCAGCGGTAACGAAACAGGTACGTGGAAAACCTATGTGTTTGGCACCCTGGGGCGTGGCGGACGGACAGTTTATGCGCTGGACAGCACCAGCATCAGCACTTTGAATATTGGCGAAAGCAACGCAAGCTCCATCTTCAAATGGCAATTTACATCGGATGACGACACCGACTTGGGCTACATCGTAGGCGATATCAGCAAGCACAGCGACTCCGGGCAAGCCAGCCCCGTTGTGAAGCTGAACAACGGAAAATTCGCGATCATTCTCGGCAATGGCTACAAGTCCACGAACGGGAAGGCAGCTCTATTTATTCTGTATGTCGATGGACCTACAGTCACGACGAACAGCGTAAGTTGGACCGGCCAGTACACCAAAATCGTGGCAGACACTGGCAGCGGAAACGGTCTAATGACTCCGACCTGGGTAGATAGAGACGGGAATGGCACTGCTGACGTCGTATATGCAGGAGACCTCAAAGGTAACCTGTGGAAATTTGATATCAGCAACACCAGCAGCGCGCAATGGAAGGTTGCTTACCAAACTTCAGCCGGCGTAAATCGTCCATTGTTTACCGCACAGCAATCGACGACCTCGGGTAGCGTGACCACCGTCACGCCACTTCCGATTACCACGGCTCCTGAATACGTGTATCCAGCGTTTGATGGCCTCATCATCAACTTTGGGACCGGCAATGCCTTTGAGGCAGGCGATTACCCCGCCCCATCG
This sequence comes from Rhodoferax sp. GW821-FHT10B06, assembly GCF_059415605.1. NCBI lineage: Bacteria > Pseudomonadati > Pseudomonadota > Betaproteobacteria > Burkholderiales > Comamonadaceae > Rhodoferax > Rhodoferax sp. GW821-FHT10B06. Next base: position 344,089 of record NZ_JBWKNO010000003.1, read on the forward strand.
ACCACACGCCACAGCTTCTTTGGTGTTTGGGATCGTCCTTCTTTTGCAAGTACCACCACAGGCACAGGCCCGATGATTGCGGCCGATCGCAGCACACTGGTACAGCGGACTTACACCGTGGACTCCAGCGGCACAGTTACCATCACGCCTGACACTACATCCGGAGGTGTATCAACTTATAACGGCGTAGATTGGACCAACAAGGATGGTTGGTATTTCCTTTTCCCCGGCACGTCCGAGGCATTGAATACCAACCCTGAACTAGATTCTGGCTTTTTGGTATTTCAATCCATCCTGCCCAAAACAACGGCTTCTTGCTTTGACACGCCGAATGTCACGCGATACATCATTGACCCATTGGCAGGTGTCGCAACCCGCTCAGCACAGGGTGTTGCCTCGAATGGCACCTTTGTTGCCGGAGTGGCAGTTTCCGACCAAAAATGGGTTACCGTGGTCAATAAAACCAGCGGACCCTACACAAGCCAGACATGCAGCTCAGGATATAACTGCAACACCACCACGGGCAAAACCAATGCAGCCAATGCAGACCAAATCTGCAAAACCGTGATTACCCAAAACAACAGCGCTAACCTCTGCTACAACCCGTTGGGTCGGGTGCAATGGCGCGAAATTCCCGGATTGAGGACCGACCAATGACATACCCACGCCCTTCCCGGGGCTTCACCCTGATTGAATTGATGATTACCGTTGCAGTGGTGGCGATACTGGCTTCGATCGCCTTTCCGTCCTACAAAGAGCAAATAGCCCGGGGACGCCGCACCGAAGCGCAAACCATCTTGCTCGCAGGCCAGCAGTGGATGGAACGCTTTTACTCGGAAAATTTCAGATACGACCAAAATAGTGCGGGCACAGCAGTCACTGACGCCAGTCAATTTCCTTCACGATTTAGTACCTCACCCGCCCCCGGTCAAGGCACTGCGGTATACAACGTCGCTGTTGTCGCTAGTTTTACGAACAGTGTTCCCTCATACACCATAACGGCCACACGCAAAACTGGCACGGCCATGGCAAGCGATGTATGCGGCGACTTTACGGTGGATAACCTAGGGCGCCGCAGTATGGTGAACTACAGCACGACCAAATTTTCTAGCCTTTCCGACGCTATTACCTATTGCTGGAAATAAACTCACTACAGACTTTAGGCACGGTGGGTCGGGCAAGTTTTCTCTGGGCACTGGCAGGCTCAATAGGCTTGCATGCCCTCACTGCCTATAGTCTCTGGCCTCAAACACCACTGCGCCCAGCCCACCCAAACACTTTGTTGGTGCATGCGCAAATACTCCCCGTACACGAGAACATAGGCACGGCAGTCCAAACACCCCCTATTAGCAAGTCCCCCCCAATACCTCTACACCCAGTGACACCAGTCTCGGCAGGAGACTCTCATCTGCCCCCTCATATGGCGGAAATAGCAGTTGAGCCGGAGCCAGTACCATTGGTAGAGCAAGGCGGCTATTTCCCTATCAATGAGGTAGATGAACCAGCTACACCGCTAGGTGATTGGCTCGTAGACACAGAAGTCCTTCCCCACGGATACACATTGCGATTAGTAGTATTGGTGTGGATTTCCGCCAGCGGAAACATAGATAAGTGGGAGCTGGACAGTCTCAGTGGCAACAAGGCCTATGCCCTCAAAGCACTGACAGACCTTGATCGCACATCGGTAAACCCCGCAATGCGCAACAATATTGCGGTCCCCAGCTATCGGCGCCTTGAAATGGTGATTACCCACGAATAGCTGCATCGTGCATATATTTAGAAACCGACTCCATTGACCTCACTTCATACCCCCATGCGGGAAGCGATGGCCCAGGCTACTCGAGCGCGCTTGCTGGCCCCTCCCAATCCCGCAGTTGGCTGCGTCATTACCAGTGCAGATGGGCGCGTTCTGGGTCAAGGCCACACCCAGCGCGTGGGCGGCCCACATGCCGAAGTCATGGCCTTGCGTGACGCAGCGGCCCAAAGTCACAGCGTAGAAGGCGCCACGGCCTACGTCACCCTGGAACCTTGCTCTCACCAGGGCCGCACCGGCCCGTGTTGCGATGCCTTGGTGAAGGCGGGCATCCGCAAGGTAGTTGCGTCTCTAGCCGACCCCAACCCCCTGGTAGCAGGCAATGGTTTTGCACGCCTGCGCGCTGCCGGGGTTGAGGTGGAAGTGGGTCCGGGGGCAGAGGAAGCGCGCGAATTGAATCTGGGATTTTTCAGCCGCATGGTGCGAAAAACACCATGGGTGCGTATGAAAGTGGCCACATCGCTAGATGGCCGCACCGCGCTATCGAATGGTGAAAGCCAGTGGATCACCTCCGCCGCAGCACGTGCAGACGGACATGCCTCGCGGGCACGCGCCTGCGCTGTCTTGACCGGCATTGGCACTGTGTTGAAAGACAACCCACGTCTCGATGCGCGCCTGGTAGACACGCCGCGCCAGCCCCATGTGGTGGTGGTGGACAGTCGAATGGACACACCGCCAGACGCTAGTATTTTTATAGCTGGTCGCGCAGTATATATCTGCGCCAGCGTCGAAAATGAAGCCAAAAAATCAGCCTTGGAAGCTGCGGGCGCCACCGTGCTCCATCTACCCGGCGCAGACGGCAAAGTCGATTTAACAGCCATGCTGCGTGAACTCGCGCGGCGGGAAATCAACGAAGTCCATGTGGAAGCTGGCCAAACGCTGAACGGCGCCTTGGTGCAGGCTGGTTTGGTGGACGAGTTCCTGGTCTACATGGCGCCTAAACTGATCGGCCCGGGCATGGATATGGCACAACTCAGCCCGCTGGCACATCTGCAGGACGCGCTCACCCTGGACTTCACATCCGTCAGCCAGGTCGGCCCGGATATCCGCATTGCCGCGCGCGTTCAGGGCCGCGACCAGTTCTGAAGAATTTCAAGGCGCGCAGGGCTTGCGACCAAACCCTGCGAAAATAGCGAGATGTTTACCGGAATCATCACCGGCGTCGGGCGCATCGTCGCCGTGCACGACCTGGGTAGCTCTTCTTCGTACGGCAAGCGTCTGACCCTGCAGACGCCCGCCGGGTATCTGGACGACGTGGGCTTGGGCGACAGCATCGCGCTCAATGGCGCATGCATGACTGCCACCACGCTCGACACGGGCCAGAACCAATTCACCATCGACATCTCGGCCGAGTCGCTAACCAAAACCACTGGTTTGGACCAGCCAGGCCCGGTCAACCTGGAAAAGGCTTTGCGGGCTCATGACAGGCTGGGCGGGCATATTGTGTCCGGTCACGTGGATGGAATTGGCAGCGTTAGGCAATTCACCCAGGTAGGTGAAAGCTGGTTGCTGCAGATACTGGCGCCGCGCAGCCTGGCCAAATACTTGGCCTACAAGGGCTCCATCACGGTCAATGGCGTCAGTCTGACGGTGAACCAGATCAATGACACGGCCGACGGCTGCGAGATGGATATAAACCTGATACCGCACACCGTGGACAACACGGCTCTGGGCCAGTTGAAAGCAGGTTCTCACGTGAATCTGGAAATAGATTTGATCGCGCGTTACGTGGAGCGCATGCTCCAGGCTGACCCACAGCAACCTTTGAAAGCCCAGCTATGACAGCACCCGTGCCGGTCGCTATTTCCCCGGTGGAAGACATCGTCGCCGACATCCGTGCCGGCCGCATGGTGATATTGGTCGACGAAGAAGACCGCGAAAACGAAGGCGACATTATTATTGCAGCCGACCACGTGACGGCGGACGCCATCAACTTCATGGCCCGCCATGCACGCGGACTGATCTGCCTGACCCTGTCGCGTGAGATCTGCGAACGCCTGCAACTGCCCCCCATGGTGGCCCACAACGGTACCAAGCAAGGCACAGCGTTCACCGTGTCGATTGAAGCCGCCGAAGGCGTCAGTACCGGCATCTCTGCTGCCGACCGTGCCCGCACCGTTCAAGCTGCCGTAGCCCGCAATGCCACAGCAAAAGACCTGGTACAGCCCGGCCATATATTCCCCCTGCAAGCGGTAGACGGCGGCGTGTTGATGCGCGCCGGCCATACCGAAGCGGGCTGCGACCTATCCGTAATGGCGGGCTGCAGCCCGGCATCGGTGATCTGCGAAGTGATGAACGACGACGGCACCATGGCGCGCCTGCCCGATCTGCAAATCTTTGCCGCCGTACACGGTCTCAAGATTGGCACGATTGCCGACCTGATCGAATACCGCAGCCGCAATGAATCGCTGATTGAAAAAATTGGCAGCCGCACGATCGAGACGGCTTTTGGCAGCTTTACCGCCCATGCGTTTCGCGACAAACCCAGCCAGGGCGTGCACCTAGCTTTAGTCAAAGGCACATGGACAGCCGACACCACCGTCCCGGTACGGGTCCACGAGCCGTTGTCCGTACTGGATGCGCTGGAAATCAACCGTAGCCTGCACTCCTGGAGCCTGGACGCCAGCCTGCGCCATATCGAAGCCGAGGGCCAGGGCGTAGCCGTCTTGCTCAATTGCGGCGAGAGTGCGACCGAGCTGCTGGCACAGTTTGAAGGCACGGCCCGCCCCGCCCAGGCGCCCGAGCGTGGCCGTATGGACCTGCGCACCTACGGCGTGGGCGCGCAGATACTACTGGCCTGCGGAGTGCACAAGATGGAACTGATGGGCGCACCCCGTCGCATGCCCAGCATGGCGGGCTATGGCCTGGAAACCACCGGCTACCTCTCGCCCAAAAATAACAACAAGGAATCAACATGCTGAACGCCGACCAAGGAGCACTGAGCTCCGACGATACCCGCTTGGATGGCAGCAAGCTGCGTATTGCCATCGTGCAGGCACGCTTCAATGAAAGCATTACCAACGCGCTAACTGAAGCCTGCAAGAGCGAGCTGCAGACATTGGGTGTACAGCCTGACAACATCGACCACGTGCAGGTTCCGGGCGCACTGGAGGTTGCACTGGCACTGCAGGCCCTGGCAGAAACCGAGCAATACGACGCCCTGGTCGCTCTGGGCTGCATCATCCGTGGTGAAACCTACCACTTCGAACTGGTGGCCAACGAATCCGGCAGCGCCGTCACCCGCATTGGGCTGGACTACCAAATCCCGATTGCCAACGCAATCATCACGACCGAGAACCTGGCGCAAGCCGTGGCCCGCCAGACCGACAAAGGCCGCGATGCCGCCCGCGTCGCCGTGGAAATGGCCAAACTGTTGGAACAATTGGCATGAACATCCCTGAAACCCCGTCCACCCCCAAGCGCCCCCGCCAGTCCCGTAGCGGCCTGACCGATACTGGTGTACGCAAAGCGGCCGCCAAATCTGACCGCAGCCGGGCCCGCGAGTTTGCCTTGCAAGCGCTGTACCAGCACCTTGTTGGTGGCAACGCTCCCGAAGCCATCGACAGCTTTACCCGCGACCTGGCCGGCTTTCACAAAGCCGACTCGGTGCATTACGACGCACTGCTGCATGGCTGCATAGCGCAATCCGCTGAGCTAGACGCGCTGATCGTGCCCTTGCTGGACCGCAAGCTGGAAGAAATCTCGCCGGTCGAACGCTCCGTGATGTGGATTGGCGTGTACGAGATGCGTAATTGCCTAGACGTGCCGTGGCGCGTGGTGCTAAACGAGTGCATCGAGCTGGCCAAGGAGTTTGGCGGCACCGACGGCCACAAGTACGTGAACGGCATTTTGAACAGCCTGGCGCCCCAGCTGCGGGCCGCCGAAGTGCAGGCCGACAAGGCCGGCAAAGTTGGCAAAACCAACACCGACTAAGGCGCCCGGCATGCGGATTTCCCGGCGGGCGTTGGCCATAGAGCCGTTTTATGTCATGGAGGTAGCCAAAGCCGCCTCTGAGCTGGCCCAAAAAGTGGCCCACACCGACCGGCCCATGGTGTTCTTGAATATCGGCGAGCCCGATTTCACCGCACCGCCGCTAGTGCAGGAAGCGGCGGCCCAGGCCGTGCGCAATGGCACAACCCAGTACACCCAGGCCACCGGCCTGCAAGCCCTGCGCGAGCGCATCAGCGCCTGGTACGCAAGCCGCTTTGGTGTGCAGGTGCCGGCCAGCCGCATCGTGGTCACGGCGGGTGCCTCAGCCGCCTTGCAATTGGCCTGCCTGGCGCTGATAGACGCAGGTGACGAAATCCTGATGCCGGACCCCAGCTACCCCTGCAACCGGCATTTCGTGTCCGCGGCAGATGGCAAGGCCGTGCTGCTGCCCACTACCGCAGCCGACCGCTACCAATTGAGTGCCGACCAGGTGGCCGCCGCCTGGACCGACAAGACCCGTGGCGTGCTGCTGGCCTCCCCCTCTAACCCCACGGGTACGTCTATAGACCCTGAGGAATTGCGCCGCATCCACAGCGTGGTCCAAGAACGCGGGGGTATCACCCTGGTGGATGAAATCTATCTGGGTCTCAGCCATGACGCGCGTTTTGGCCAGACTGCGCTGGCGCTGGACGACCAGGTCATCAGCATCAACAGCTTCAGCAAATACTTCAACATGACCGGCTGGCGCCTGGGCTGGCTGGTGATACCTGAAGCGCTGGTGCCAGTGGTGGAGCGCATTGCACAAAACCTGTTCATCTGCCCCAGCACCGTGGCCCAGCACGCCGCACTAGCCTGCTTTGAAGACGCAAGCATTGCCGAGTTTGAACGCCGCCGTGCTGAATTCAAGGCACGGCGCGACTACTTTATTCCAGCACTCAACGAGCTCGGATTTTTAGTACCCGAAATGCCCGATGGTGCTTTTTATGCTTGGGCAGACTGCTCTCAAATTTGTAGCACGCTAGGCATCAAGGATAGCTGGGACCTGGCATTTGAAATCATGCACCGCGCCCATGTGGCAGTGACACCCGGGCGCGATTTCGGTAGCGCAGACACGCACCGCTTTCTGCGTTTTTCCACCGCCAGCTCCATGGACAACCTGCACACTGCCATCGCGCGGCTGCGCGAAATGTTGAATTAACGATGGAGAAGAACATCTTTACCTTTCCTATACGTGTCTATTGGGAAGACACAGACGCAGGTGGCATAGTCTTCTTTGCCAACTACCTGAAGTTCTTTGAACGCGCACGCACCGAGTGGTTGCGCGCTCTGGGCCTGGAGCAGCGCAACCTGAGGGAGACCCATGGTGGCATGTTTGTGGTGGCCGAAACCACCGTCAAATACCTGCGCTCGGCCCGGCTGGACGACCAACTTTTGGTAACAGCCCGTGTGGAACAAATTGGCCGATCCACTATCACATTGCAGCAAGAAGCCATTTGTGACGGCGTGGTGCTGTGTGAGGGCAGCATCCGCATCTGCTGGGTGGAGGCTGACACGCTTAAATCCGGCCGCATCCCGGCCCATCTTTTAGAAGTTCTGCAATGACACAAGACTTGTCCATCTGGACCATGGTTCTCAACGCCAGCATCGTGGTGCAGCTGGTCATGCTGCTGCTGGTCAGCATATCGATCGCCAGCTGGGCAGCCATCTTCCGCAAGCTGTTTGCCCTGGGCAAGGTCAAGGCACTGAACGAGTCCTTCGAACGCGATTTCTGGTCTGGCACCAGCCTGAATGATCTGTACACCGGCGCGGCCAAGAAGGCACAGGATGGAGGCCCCATGGAGCGCATATTCGCCAGCGGCATGCGCGAGTACCACAAGCTGCGCGAGCGCCGCATTGCCGATGCAGGGACCCTGATGGACGGCGCACGCCGCGCCATGCGCGCCAGCTTCCAACGTGAGATGGACGTGATCGAGTCCAGCCTGTCGTTTCTGGCATCCGTCGGTTCGGTGTCGCCCTATGTAGGCCTGTTCGGCACAGTATGGGGCATCATGCATGCCTTCACCGGCTTGGCCAGCATGCAGCAGGTCACCTTGGCCACGGTGGCGCCCGGCATCGCCGAAGCCCTGGTGGCCACCGCCATTGGCCTGTTCTCGGCCATACCGGCAGTGGTGGCCTACAACCGCTTTGCACGCGACATCGATCGCACCGCCAACAGCCTGGAGACATTTATTGAAGAGTTCTCCAATATCTTGCAGCGCAATGTAGCGGCGCAAACGCCCGCACCCCGCTAAAGGAGCCGCGCACATGCCTTCCATGGTTTCCCGCGGCCGCGGACGGCGCACCATCAATGAGATCAATATGGTGCCCTTCATTGACGTGATGCTGGTGCTGCTGATAATTTTCATGGTCACTGCCCCCATGGTGACGCCCAGCTTGATCAACCTGCCCAGCATTGGCAAAGCCAATAAGCAACCTGACCGGGTGATCCAGATCGTCATCAACAAGGACGAATCTCTGGAGCTGAAGCAGGCCAGCGGCAACAGCAGCCACCTTACCAGTCGCGATGTGGCCAGCGCCGTCAAAACTGCACAGGATGGCGAGGCGAACACGCCCGTGGTCATCAGTGCCGACCGCAACGTCAAGTACGAGTCGGTCGTGAAAATCATGGACACCCTGCAGAAGGCTGGCATCCAGCGCGTCGGCCTGTCCGTCCAATTGGGCAAATAAGCCCCATGCACGCAGCACAGGACAGCATCAGCTTCGCGCCGCCCGAACCGCCGGGCATGCTGCGGGCGGTTGGCCTGGCACTGCTGGCACATGCCCTGCTGCTGCTGGCACTGGTTTGGAATGTGCACTGGAAGCAGACCGAAGTGGCCTCGGTGGAAGCCGAGCTCTGGTCCAGCAGCGTGCAGCAGGCCGCGCCCAAAGCGGTCGAGGAAGCCCCCGCCCCCCCACCGCCGCCGACGCCCGCACCAGAACCTACGCCCCCTCCTCCTGTGGCCAAGGTAGTGCCGCCACCCGCGCCGGATCTGCACGAAGCCGAGATTGCGCTGGAACGCGCCAAGAAAAAGCGCGAAGCTGAAAAACAAGCCCAGGCAGAGCAAGACCGGCAGGAAAAAGCCTTGCGCGAAAAAGCCAAGCTCGAAAAAGAAAAGCAAGATGCACTGAAGGCCCAGAAAGAGCAAAAGGCCCAAGAGGCTGCGGACAAGAAACGCGCCGAAGAAAAGCAGGCCGAAGACAAGCGCATCAAAGATAAAAAAGCCGCCCAGGAAAAACAAGCCCAGGAAGCCCAGGAAGCACAGAAGGAAGAGGCCCAAAAGGCCAAGGCGCAGGCGGATGCCAAAGCTGCTGCAGCACAACGCGCAGAAAACCTGAAGCGCATCGCTGGTATGGCAGGGGCCACCGGCGCGGCCAATGCCACCGGCTCGGCACTGCGGTCCACCGCACCATCCGCCGGCTATGGTGGCAAGGTGGCGGCCAAGGTTAAAGCAAATATCGTCTTTCCCGACGGAGTGGACAACAACCCTGTAGCGGAAGTAGAAGTGCGCTCCTCGTCCGACGGCAGCATCCTCAGCCGCCGTCTGACCAAGTCCAGTGGCAACAAGAACTGGGACGACGCCGTGCTCAAGGCCATCGACAAGACAGAAACCATGCCCCGCGACACCGACGGAACCGTTCCGTCAACAATGATCCTCACCTTACGCCCCAAAGACTGATCTGCAAGGACCTAGATGGACTACGTTTTCACGCCCCCTGCCATTGTGTCTGTGCCGGTTGTCGGCCAAACCGCCCGCTTCCCCGTACACCGCGTTTACTGCGTGGGCCGCAACTATGCAGAGCACGCCAAGGAAATGGGCTTCACCGGCCGTGAGCCCCCGTTCTTTTTCATCAAACCCGCCAGCGCCGTACTGGCAGTCGAAGCCGGTCACACCGGCACCATGCACTATCCCAGCCTCACCAACAACCTGCACCATGAAATCGAGCTGGTGGTAGCGATCGGCAAGGGTGGCAAGAACATTGCCGCAGCCGATGCGCACCAGCACATCTACGGCTACGCGGTCGGTCTGGATATGACCCGTCGTGACCTGCAGAACGAAATGAAGAAACAGGGCCGCCCCTGGTGCATAGGCAAGGCCTTTGAGCAATCGGCACCTATTGGCCCCATCACCCCCTTGGCCCAGGCGGGTGACGTAGAACATGCCGAGATCTATCTGCAGGTGAATGGGCAAGACCGCCAACGCAGCAACTTGACCCAACTCATCTGGAACCTGGCGGAAACCATCGAATCCCTGTCTACCGCGTGGGAGCTGCAGCCCGGTGACCTGATCTACTCCGGCACGCCCGAAGGCGTGGCGGCCGTCGTGGCCGGTGACACCTTGGTGGGCGGCGTAGGCAGCCTGGCACCCTTGTCGCTACGCATTGTGTAAAAGCTAGCCACTACACTGGCGACATGATTTACCGCAGCCCCATCAAACACTGCAAAAACTGCGGCACTGCGGTGGTCTACCGCATCCCTGACGACGGCGATACCAAAGAACGCGCGGTCTGCCCTGCCTGCCAAACCATCCACTATGAAAACCCGCTGAACGTGGTCGGCACCGTGCCACACTGGGGTGACAAGGTGCTGCTGTGCAAGCGCAATATCGAACCGCGATTTGGCAAGTGGACGCTGCCCGCTGGCTTCATGGAGCTGGGTGAAAGCACATCCGACGGAGCCGCCCGCGAAACCCAGGAAGAAGCTGGCGCCCAGTTCGAGATGGAAGAGTTGTTCACCGTGATGAGCGTTATCCACGTGGGGCAAGTACATATGTACTACCGAGCACGCCTGTTGAGCGAGGTATTCAACCCGGGCTTCGAAACCCAGGAGGCCCGGTTATTTACCGAGTCTGAGATTCCCTGGGACGAAATCGCCTTTCGCACCGTAGCCCACACGTTGAAGCACTATTTCGCGGACCGACGCTCGGGACAGTTTGGCCTGCACCACGCCAGCCTGGACTAAGCTTTGAATTCCCAGTTGCGCTTGGCACCCAGCACCGCGTCTGGATAAGGCGCCCGGCCACGCGAGCCGTTATAGCGGCCCAGGCCCATGAACAGGTCGCCGCCTTCACGGTCCAGGTAGTGGCGCAGGATCACGCAGCCAAAGCGCAAATTGGTCTGCATGTGGAATAGCTTGTCGGCATCACCGTCGCCCAGTACGCGGGTCCAGAACGGCATCACCTGGGTATAGCCACGGGCGCCCACGCTGCTGATGGCAAATTTACGGAAGTTGCTTTCCACCTGGATCAGGCCCAGGACCAGGGCTGTGTCCAGCCCGGCACGCTTGCTCTCGTACCAGACGGTTTCCAGGAACTCCTTGCGCACCTGCCACTCGGGCTTTTTAGCCCGCAACTTGTCGCTCATCGCGGCAAGCCAGCGCAAGTAGGCCAGGCGCGATTCGGTGTTGGAAAACTCGGGTACCGGCGGTGCCGCGTTGTGGACCGCCGAGCTCAAGGCCGTGCGCACGGAGTCGGCCAGAGGCTCCTCGACCTGCCCCCCTGCATGCGAAAGCTCCACTTTTGATAGCAGCCCCAGCATAGCAGCTGTACGCAAGACCGCATTTCTTCTAGTGAAACCTGGTATCTCCACAGTATCAAGCTCCTGTTGCAAGTCCCAGCTTTGTTTGCATGAAAGTGAATATGTCCGCAGCAGCCACCTTGGTCGCAGCGGCATCACGGCGGTGCTGGTATTCCACCTGTCCGTCTTTCAGCGCCTTGTCACCCACGGTAACGCGGTGCGGCACACCAATCAACTCCCAATCGGCAAACATGGCGCCAGGGCGTTCACCCCGGTCGTCCAGGATCACGTCCACACCCGCTGCCAGCAGCTCGCCATACAGCTTGTCTGCAGCCGCCTTGACGTCGGGGCTGCGGTCAGGGCTGATCGGGCACACCACCACGGTGAAAGGTGCCAAAGCATCCGGCCAGATGATGCCGCGCGTGTCGTGATTTTGCTCAATCGCCGCGGCCGGCAAACGCGTAATACCGATGCCGTAGCAGCCCATTTCCATGAATTGCGGCTTGCCGTTCACGTCCAGAAAGGTCGCATTCATGGCCTGGCTGTACTTGGTGCCCAGGTAGAACACGTGGCCGATCTCAATGCCACGCTCGATGGCCAACACCCCTTTGCCGTCGGGCGACAGATCGCCTTCGACGATGTTGCGCAAATCAGCGATCACGTCCGGCTCCGGCAAGTCACGACCCCAGTTCACACCGGTGTAGTGGAAGTCGGCCTCGTTGGCGCCGCACACCCAGTCCGACATGACCGCCACCTCGCGATCCACCACCAGTTTGACGGGCAGCTTCACACCCACAGGCCCCAGATAACCCGGCAGGCTGGCGAAATGCGCGTCTATTTCCTCGATGGTCGCAAAGCGGAAACCTGCGTCCAGGCCCGGCACCTTGCCGACCTTGATTTCATTCATGGAGTGGTCGCCACGCAATAACAGCAGCCAGACCTGGGTCTTTACGATGTCCCCTTTTTCGTTGGTTACTTCGGTAGCCAACACCAGAGACTTAACCGAGTTTTGCAGAGGCAGGTTCAAATACTCAGCCACATCCGCGCAGGTGCTCTTGCCGGGCGTGGCCGTCTTGACCATGGCTTGGCTCGCAACCTTACGCTCGACCTGGGGTGGCAAGGCCTCGGCCTTTTCCATATTGGCCGCGTAATCACTGCTCGGACAGTACACGATGGCGTCTTCGCCGGTTGCAGCAATCACCTGGAACTCTTCGCTCAGGTCGCCGCCGATGGCTCCGCTGTCTGCCGCCACCGCACGGTAGGTCAGGCCAAAGCGGTCGAAAATCTTGCGGTAGGCCTGGGCCATGACCTGGTAGCTGGCCTTAGCGCCCGCCTGGTCGCGGTCAAAGCTGTACGCGTCCTTCATGGTGAATTCACGGCCACGCATCAGGCCGAAGCGTGGACGGCGCTCATCACGGAACTTGGTCTGGATCTGGTACAGGTTCTTCGGCAACTGCTTGTAGCTGCGGAACTCCTGGCGAGCGATGTCAGTAACCACTTCCTCGCTGGTAGGCTGCACCACGTAGTCACGATCATGGCGGTCCTTGATGCGGAGCAATTCGGGGCCCATCTTGTCGAAGCGACCTGTCTCCTGCCAAAGTTCAGCAGGCTGCACTACCGGCATCGCGACTTCGATGGCGCCGGCACGGTTCATTTCCTCACGTACGATGGCCTCTACCTTGCGGATGACGCGCAGACCCATGGGCATATAGCTGTAGATGCCAGCGCCCAACTTTTTGATCATGCCCGCCCGCATCATGAGCTGGTGGCTGACCACCTCGGCATCGGATGGCGCTTCTTTGAGCGTGGAAATCAGGAACTGGGAGGCTTTCATGGGGTGAATTCGGTTCTGAGGTTCGGGAAACGGGCTGACTCGCTTGATACACAGGCCACGCTGTGCATAATGGACTCAGTTTAAAAATTGGGGTTTGATTATGCTTGACCGCGAAGGCTTTAGGCCTAACGTCGGCATCATCTTGCTCAACCAGAGAAATCAGGTATTTTGGGGCAAACGCATTCGTACCCATTCCTGGCAGTTTCCGCAAGGTGGCATTGACCGTGGTGAAACGCCCGAGCAAGCCATGTTCCGGGAGCTGCACGAGGAAGTAGGCTTACATCCTGAGCATGTACGCGTTGTGGCCCGCACCCGTGACTGGTTGCGCTACGAGGTGCCAGACCGCTTCATCCGCAGGGATGCACGCGGTCATTACAAAGGCCAGAAACAGATCTGGTATCTGCTGCAGTTGGTTGGTCACGACTGGGATTTGAACCTGCGCGCTACCACCCATCCCGAGTTCGATGCCTGGCGTTGGAACGACTATTGGGTGCCCCTGGACGTAGTGGTCGAGTTCAAACGTGGCGTTTACGAAATGGCGCTGACCGAACTGGCGCGTTTTCTACCCCGGCAGCAAGACCATCGCAACCGCTACCTGCGCAGCAGCATGCGTGGCCGCGAAGGTGAACAGGTCGAAGCGCCTTGTGAGATGCCCTCCAGGCCGCTGCACTTTGAACTGCCGCCGGGCGCCACCTTCGAGCCTGATCCGCACCACAGTTACCCTGCGGGTAACCACCTCATCTAAGCAATAGACGAATCTGGGCTGCCCTAGCGGGCCAGCACCAGGTTGTCGCGGTGCACCATTTCAGGTTCAGCCACATAGCCCAGCAAGCTCTCAAACTCACTAGACGGTTTGCGACAAATCAGCCGAGCTTCGGTGCTGGCGTAGTTGGCTAAACCGCGAGCGATGGCGGTGCCGTCCGGGCCGCGGATGGCAATCACGTCGCCACGAGAGAAATCACCATCCACCTGGGTCATGCCGATAGGCAGCAAGCTCTTGCCTTCGTCCCGGACCTTCGCGGCCGCGCCCAGATCTACCGTCACCGCACCGCGCAGCTGCAGATGGTCGGCCATCCACTGCTTGCGCGCCTGGGTTTTTTGGGTTTGGGCCACCAGCAAAGTGCCAATCGCTTCGCCGCGCGACAAGCGCACCAGGGCATCGGGCTCTCGCCCCCAGGCAATCACTGTGGAAGCACCAGAGCCGGCGGCGCGCTTGGCCGCCAATATTTTGGTGATCATGCCGCCACGGCCAATGCTGGAGCCCGCGCCACCCGCCATCGCTTCCAAAGCAGGATCGCCCGCCTGGGCTTCATGGACAAAGCGCGCCGCAGGATCTTTGCGTGGATCGGCGGTATACAGACCCTTTTGGTCCGTCAGTATGACCAGGGCATCCGCTTCCACCAGGTTCGCCACCAAGGCGCCCAGGGTATCGTTGTCACCGAACTTGATCTCGTCGTTGACCACCGTGTCGTTTTCATTGATCACCGGCACCACCCCATGCTGCAGCAGGGTAAGCAGCGTGGATCGGGCGTTCAAGTAGCGCTCCCGGTCAGCTAGATCGGCGTGGGTCAACAGCACCTGGGCACTACCCAAGCCGTTTTCACGCAGCTTGGTTTCATACATCTGGGCCAAGCCCATCTGACCCACAGCCGCCGCCGCCTGCAAAGCATGCACCTCGCGGGGCCGGGTAGTCCAACCCAGACGCTTCATGCCCTCGGCAATGGCGCCACTAGAGACCATGATGACTTCACGCGGACGCAGCTGCGCTTGGCCATCTGATTGCGGGTCCAAACCCTTCACCAAGGCCGCCAGCTGCCGGCACCATTCGCCTATGGCCTGTTCATCCAGTCCCCGGCCCTCGTTGGTGACCAGGCTGGAACCCACTTTGACGACGATGCGCCGCGCATCCCGCAATACCGTTGAAGCAAAGTTTGATGTCATTTATGCCTGTAGCGCAGATATTCCCTGCGGTAATAGCTATTATTTATATAGCAACCATCTGGTAGCTATTCGCCAGCAGCATCCGCGGGATTGACGGTAAATCGAGGATCCACCTCTACATGTACCTGCTCAGCCAATTGCTGGGCTTTCACATGCTGGTAAATCGCCTTGACCAAGGGCTCGCAACCCTCGCGCGTCAAACCGGAAATTTCAAACACCGGACCTTTGAATTTAAAGCGTTTGACGAAATCCTTGACCAAGGCTGCACGCTTGTCGTTGTCCACCATGTCCAGCTTGTTGAGAACCAACCAGCGCGGCTTTTTATACAAATCTTCGTCGTATTTCTTCAACTCGCCCACGATGGCCTTGGCCTGCGCTACGGGATCAACGGAATCATCAAATGGCGCCATATCAACAACATGCAGCAACAAGCGGGTGCGCTGCAAATGGCGCAAGAACAGATGCCCCAGACCCGCACCGTCGGAAGCGCCTTCGATCAGGCCAGGCAAATCTGCCACCACAAAACTTTGCTCCGGCCCCACACGCACCACACCCAGATTGGGGTGCAAGGTCGTAAAGGGATAGTCCGCAATACGCGGACGGGCATTGGAGATCGCCGTAATAAAGGTGGACTTGCCTGCGTTGGGCATGCCCAACAGACCGACGTCGGCCAGCACCCGCAACTCCAGCTTCAGGCTGCGCTTTTCGCCTGGCCAGCCAGGTGTTTTTTGGCGTGGTGCACGGTTGACCGCACTTTTGAAGCGCATATTGCCAAAACCGCCATCGCCGCCCTTGGCGATGGTGATGACCTCACCGGGCACCAGCAACTCAAACAGCTTTTCACCGGTTTCGGCATCGGAAATGATGGTTCCGACCGGCATCTTGAGCGTGATGTCATCACCGGCGGCCCCGAACATGTCGGAGCCCATGCCGTGCTCGCCCCGCTTGGCGTCGTAGCGCCGGGAAAAACGGAAGTCGACCAAGGTATTCAAATTAACGTCTGCCACAGCAAACACATGGCCGCCACGGCCGCCATCGCCGCCATTGGGGCCGCCGAATTCCTTGTATTTCTCGTGACGAAACGACACGCAACCCGCCCCACCATCGCCTGCGGAAATGTCAATAAATGCTTCGTCAACGAACTTCATACCGACTCCAGTTCACAAAATAGAATCCCCAAAACACCGAAGCCCCGACCAGGCGGGGCTTCGGAGGGATCAAAGCGATCTATGCAACCAGGGCTTTAGGCCGCTGGCGTAATGACCACTTGGTGCTTGTTCATCGAACCCTTGACAGCGAAAGACACGTGGCCGTCCACCAGGGCAAACAAGGTGTGATCCTTGCCCACGCCGACATTGGTGCCGGGGTGGAATTTGGTACCACGTTGGCGAACAATGATGGAGCCTGCGCTCACCAGTTCACCACCGAACGCCTTGACACCAAGCATTTTTGGCTTGGAATCGCGCCCATTTCGCGTAGAGCCGCCGCCTTTTTTCTGTGCCATGACCTATGCCCCTTATGCCGCAATAGCGCCGATTTGCAGTTCGGTGAACTGCTGACGGTGCCCTTGACGTTTCATGTAGTGTTTACGACGGCGCATTTTGAAAATGCCCACCTTGTCGTGCTTACCATGCGCCACAACCGTGACTGTGACCGTTGCGCCGGACACCAAGGGCGTGCCAACCTTGATCTCGCTGCCGTTACCGACTGCCAGAACCTGGTCGAACACGATCTCTTGGCCTACGTCCGCAGCAATCTGTTCTACTTTAATTTTTTCGCCGGAAGCAACACGATATTGTTTGCCGCCGGTTTTTATGACCGCGTACATGCTTGACCTCTTCACTTAATCTGCAGACCAATTTCCACAGAGCCCTAGATTCTAGCATTCTTTGCCGATAAGCTGCGCAGGCCCTGCTATCTATCTCATAACGGGTTTGCGACCTTCATATAATTGGCCAACTCCCGGTTTCATATTTTGTCCGTCAACTCATCCCGCACAGCCGACACCCTCGCACTCATTGCCGATGACATGCGTGAGGTAGATCTCGTCATAGCGCAACGACTCGCCTCCGGCGTGCCATTAGTAGGCACGGTGTCGCAGTACATCATCTCGGCTGGCGGCAAGCGATTGCGACCGGCCATACTGCTGCTGGTCTGCGGCGCACTGGGTTACCGCGAGGCACAGCGCTTCAATATGGCGGCCGTGGTCGAGTTCATCCACACCGCCACCCTGCTGCACGACGACGTGGTGGACGAATCCACACTGCGCCGCGGACGTCCCACCGCCAACGAAGCCTTTGGCAACCCGGCCAGTGTGCTGGTAGGTGACTTCCTGTACTCCCGCGCATTCCAGATGATGGTGGATGCGAAGGACATGCGCATCATGCAAACCCTGGCAGATGCCACCAACGTGATCGCCGAAGGCGAAGTCATGCAGTTGGTGAACATGCACGACGCCTCACTCGATGTGGCGGCGTACTTAAAGGTGATCCGCTCCAAGACCGCCAAGCTGTTTGAGGCCAGCGCGCGCCTGGCAGCCTTGCTGTCCAACAGCAGCCCCGAAGTGGAGCAAGCTTGCGCCGATTACGGCCAAGCGCTAGGCACTGCATTCCAGGTCATTGACGACGTACTCGACTACGACGGCGATGCCACCGAAATGGGAAAGAACCTGGGCGACGACCTCCGCGAAGGCAAGGCCACCCTACCCCTGATTGCCGCCATGCAACGCGGAACCCCCGCTCAGTGCGCACTGATACGCCAAGCCATCGAGACAGGTGAAACCGAGCGCCTGGAAGAGATCATCGCCATCGTCAAAAGCACAGGCGCACTGGACGTCACCCGCCAGGCCGCGGCAGCCGAAGCACAGCGCGCAATAGAGGCAACAAAGCACTTCCAGCCCAATGCCTATACCGATGGTTTGCTACAATTAGCAGCTCAATTATTGGAGCGCCGCTCTTAGCCCGTATAGTGGGTTATGCAGTTCTGGCATCGCTTCTGCGGGGTGTAGCTTAGTCAGGTAAAGCGCTACGTTCGGGACGTAGAGACCGGAGGTTCGAATCCTCTCACCCCGACCATCAAAACGGGACACCCGGACAGGTCGCAACCTTTTTTCTGTTGGATTTCCCTGCCCCCTTGCTGTGGATGTGCAGTGTGTAGACAAATGCTCTATGCGCAGCACCCTTGCGCCCACCACCATAGTGGCGCAGGCACAGCTTGTTATGTCATCTGCTGTCAATCATTGACTCTGCGTTGCCCGGCTACAGAGATAGCTGCTGAACTTCCACAGCTGCAAGTTCCAAGCAAAACCTTGACATAGATCAGCCTGTCCGGCGCAGATGCGGACACCATGGGAATGGGTTTCTGCGGCCATACATTCGCCGTGCACAAGCCGGCCAGCAACGCGGCAACCTAAGGTTCGGGTACATGGGTGCAGAACACCCGGCCCATGAATGCGTCTTTTACGTAAGGCCACCCGCTATGCAATACAAAGACTACTACGCCACGCTGGGCTTACCGCGCGATGCCAGCCTGGACCAGATCAAAAAGGCCTATCGCAAACTGGCGCGCCAGACCCACCCCGACGTCTCCAAGGCAAGCGATGCCGAAGCCCGCTTCAAGGATGCCGCTGAGGCCTACGCCACCCTCAAGGACCCCGAGAAGCGGGCCGCCTACGACGCGCTAGGCCAGCCACCGGCTGGAGAAGAATTTGCACCACCACCCCAATGGCGGCACGAACATGCGGCAGATGCTGCATCGTTTGACGACATGGACCTGGCCGACCTGCTGGCGGCCATGGGCCACGGCCGCCGAGGATCGGCCCGCGCACCTGTGGCCACACCCGGCCATGACTATGAAAACACGGTACAGATCAGCCTGGAGGACGCACACCGGGGCTGCACACTCAACCTGAACCTGGCTGATACCAGTGGCACGCGCACATTGGAGGTCAGCATCCCACCCGGCACGCGCGAGGGCCAAAAGCTCAGGCTGCGCGGCAAAGGCGGCAAGGGGCGCAACGGTGGGGCCGATGGCGACATCTACCTGCACATCACGCTGGCGCCCCATCCCTTGTTCCGCCCGGACCACCACGACCTGTACTTTGACCTGACGCTGACTCCGTGGGAAGCGACCTTGGGTGCGGAAATCGAGGTGCCCACGCTGGACGGCCCGGTGTTGCTGACCGTGCCGCAAGGCACCCGCTCAGGCCGCAAGTTGCGCTTGCGAGGCCGGGGCCTGTCCCAAGGAAAAAACGGGTTCGGCGACCTCTATGCACTTGTCCATATTGAGGTACCCACCACGCTGTCGGACCGGGAACGCGAGCTGTATGTGGAGCTGTCGCGCATCTCCCATTTCAATCCACGCCAAACGCCACCCAAGGAGTCACACCATGAACCTCACCCTCGTTGAATGGGTCTGGCTGGATGCCAGCGAGACCATGACCCTGGCCGAACTATCCCGCTGCTGCGGAATGGGCACCGCCGACCTGGAAGAGCTGATCGACTACAGCGCCCTGGTGCCGCTAGCCCCCCTACAAGCCGCCCCGCAAGAGTCCGCCTTCAGCGCCGAATGGGTGGCCCCGCTACGCACTGCGGCCAAATTGCGCAAGGACTTTGACCTGGACCTGTTCAGCGTGGCCTTGCTGCTCGGTCACCTCAACCGCATCGAGGCGCTGGAGCGCCAAGTGCGGTCGCTGCAGGCCCAATTGCCGTCCCACGCCCTTGCTTAGTGCGGCGTCGTGCAGTATCAATAAAGATAGCTATCCACGCAGACAGAATAAGCGCTAGAGGCTTAAATGGCTTGCAACAACCTGATCGGGAAGCTGCTCCTGCAGGCTGGCACTTCAAGCCCGCAATCCAGCTTGCATAAGCGGTCTAACTTGCAGTACCCGCGCGAAACATTGACATAGATCAGCCGACCCGATACCGGTCTGTACAACATTAGTGCAAGCGCCGAACCAGGCCCGATCCTCCCATCCATGCAAGAGATAACACCATGAACGCTGCAACACCAAGCCCGCTTGTACAGGCGCGCGCGCCAGGCACCTTGGGCCTCGGCCTGCTGGTGGCGCTGGTGGTGGGCTCCATCATTGGCAGTGGCATCTTCGGGTTGCCGCAGAACATGGCGGCGGGCGCCGGTGCAGGAGCCATCCTGTTGGGCTGGATCATCACCGGTGTAGGCATGCTGACCCTGGCCCGCGTGTACCAAATCCTGTCGCTGCGCAAGCCGGAGCTGGACAACGGCGTCTACGCCTATGCCCGGGCCTTGTCGGGCGAATACGTGGGTTTCAATTCGGCCTGGGGCTACTGGATCAGCGCCTGGATTGGCAACGTGGGCTATCTGGTAGCGGCCTTTGGCGCGCTGGGCTATTTCTTCCCGGTACTGGGCGAAGGCAACACACCCGCCGCGGTGCTGGGCGCTTCGGTCGCGCTGTGGGTCATCCATGCACTGGTGCTGCGCGGCATACAAGGTGCAGCGGTGCTGAACGCCGTGGTCACGTTGGCCAAGGTGGTGCCGCTGCTGCTGTTCATCGTGCTGGTGGCCATGGCCTTCCAGGTGGATACCTTCCGGCTGGACTTCTGGGGCGATGCCAAGCTGGGCTCGGTGCTGGACCAGGTCAAAAGCACCATGCTGGTCACCGTGTGGGTGTTCATCGGCATCGAAGGGGCCAGCGTCTATTCAGCGCGTGCGAGCGACCGCAAAGATGTGGGTCGCGCCACCGTCATCGGCTTTTTGCTGTGTTTGCTGCTGCTGATGGCGGTATCGCTGCTGTCGCTGGGCATCACCACCCAGCCTGAATTGGCCGCGCTGAAAAACCCGTCCATGGCCGGCGTGCTGGAGAAAGCGGTAGGCACCTGGGGCGCGGTGGCCATCACCCTGGGCTTGATCGTTTCGGTTGGCGGTGGCTTCCTGGCCTGGACGCTGCTGGCGGCGGAGTCGTTGTTCACCCCTGCAGGTGGCGGTGTCATGCCATCCTGGTTGTCCCAACAAAACAGCAAAGCCGTACCCGCCAACGCGCTGTGGCTGACCAACGGCATGGTGCAGGTGTTTTTGCTGGTCACGCTGTTCTGGAAGGCGTCCTACCTGGCGCTGATCTCGCTGTCCACGGCAATGATTTTGGTGCCCTATCTGTTCAGCGCCGTCTACGGCCTGGTCCTGACCTGGCGCGGCGAAGGTCCACGGGCTGCACAGCACCGCAGTGACATCGCTATCGCCGCTCTAGCCACGGTGTATTGCGGCTGGCTGCTGTATGCCGCTGGGCTGAAGTACTTGCTGCTCAGCGCCCTGCTCTACGCACCGGGTGCGCTGCTGTACATCGTGGCCAAACGCCAGCGCGCTGAAAAAGCCTTCACCCCCTGGGAATGGCTGGTACTGGCGCTGCTGGTGGCGCTGGCCCTGGTCGCCGCCTACTTGCTCAGCGTGGGCCAACTCAGCTTATAGAACCGGACGCATCACCATGATAACCCTGCCCAAAGGCCTGTACTCCGAAGTTGGCCGCCTGCGCAAAGTGCTGGTCTGCCGCCCCGGCCTGGCGCAAAAGCGCCTGACCCCCGCCAACTGCCACGAGCTGCTGTTTGACGATGTGCTGTGGGTGGCGCAGGCCCGTAACGACCATGACGCCTTCACCTCGGCCATGACCGAGCGCGACGTGGAAGTGCTGGAACTGCACGACCTACTGGCCGATACAGTCGCCATCCCCGCCGCACGCACCTGGCTGCTGGACCGCAAGCTCGGCCCCAACTTCGTAGACGCAGAAACTGCCGCGCAGCTGCGCCCCTGGCTGGAGACATTGCCACCCGCGCTGCTGGCCCAACACCTGATCGGCGGTGTAGCCCGGGCCGAGCTGCCGTTTGAGATGGACGGCCTGCTGGCCTGCTGCGCCAGCCCCGCCGATTTTCTGCTGCCGCCGCTGCCCAACACCTTATTCACCCGCGACAACAGTTGCTGGATTGGCACGGGTGTGGTGCTCAGCCCCATGTACTGGCCGGCCCGGCGCCAGGAAACGCTGCTGATGGCGGCGGTGTACCGCTTCCATCCCACATTTGCAGGCAGCGTCACCGAATGGTGGGGCGACCCGGATACAGACCACGGCCTGGCCACGCTGGAAGGCGGTGACGTGATGCCGGTGGGCCACGGCGTGGTACTGGTCGGCATGGGCGAACGCAGCTCGCCACAGGGCGTCAGCCAATTGGCCCGGCGCCTGTTCGCACAGGGTGCGGCCACCCACGTGCTGGCCGCGCAACTGCCCAAATCACGCGGCGCCATGCATCTGGATACCGTGTTCAGCTTTTGCGACGTGGATCTGGTGACGGTGTTCCCCGACGTGGTGGATGCCATCCGCGTGCACAGCCTGCGCCCCGGCAAAACCGAAGGCACGCTAGATGTGCGCACCGAAACACAGCCCTTCCTGGATGTGGTCGCCGCCGCCATCGGCCTGCCCCGGCTGCGCAGCGTAGCCACCGGCGGCGACAGCTATGAGGCCGAGCGCGAACAGTGGGACGACGGCAACAACCTGCTGGCCCTGGCCCCGGGCGTGGTCATGGCCTACAACCGCAATACCTACACCAATACCTTGCTGCGCAAGGCCGGGGTGGAGGTCATCACCGTGCCCAGCGGCGAGCTGGGGCGCGGGCGGGGCGGCAGCCACTGCATGTCCTGCCCCATCGAACGCGACCCCATCTAACCAGAGAAACCCCCATGGCCTTCAACCTCCGCAACCGCAGCCTGCTGACGCTGCAAGACTTCAGCCCCGACGACATCCGCTACCTGCTGGACCTGGCCGCCGACCTGAAACGCGCCAAGACAGCCGGCACAGAACACCCTAGGCTGCAGGGCAAGAACATCGCGCTGATTTTTGAAAAAGCCTCCACCCGCACCCGCTGCGCTTTTGAGGTCGCGGTGCACGACCAGGGTGGCCACGTGACCTACATCGACTCGGTAGGCTCGCAAATGGGCCACAAGGAATCGCTGAAAGACACGGCCCGGGTGCTGGGCCGGATGTACGACGGCATCGAGTACCGCGGCTTTCACCAGAGCGTGGTGGAAGACCTGGCGCGCTTTTCCCATGTGCCGGTGTGGAATGGCTTGACCGATGAAGCCCACCCCACCCAGGTACTGGCCGATCTGCTGACCATGCAGGAGTTTGGCGAAAAGCCGCTGCACGAGCTGTCATTCTGCTACCTGGGCGACGCACGCTTCAACATGGGCTGTTCGCTGCTGATTGGCGGCACGCAGATGGGCATGGACGTGCGTATCGCCGCTCCGCCAGAGCTGCAGCCACCGGCAGCACTGGTGGCACAGATGCGCGAGTTGGCCCTCAGCACCGGCGCCCGCATCACCCTGGAGACCGACCCGCTCAAAGCCGTGGCGCTGGCCGACTTTGTCTACACCGATGTGTGGGTTTCCATGGGTGAGCCGGACGAGGTGTGGAAGAAGCGCATCGACCAGCTGCTGCCCTACCAGGTCAACGCCGCGCTGATGCAGGCCACCCATAAGCCGCGCTCGCGCTTCATGCACTGTCTGCCCGCCTTCCACAACCTGGACACCGAGGTGGGCCGCCAGGTCCACGAGCGCTATGGACTGAGCGAGATCGAGGTCACCGACGAAGTCTTCGAATCCGATGCCTCTATCGTCTTCAGCCAGGCCGAAAACCGCTTGCACACCATCAAGGCGGTACTGGTGGCCACACTGGCATGAAGATCGTCGTCGCTTTGGGCGGTAATGCGCTGCTGCGGCGCGGCCAGGCGCTGAGCGCCGACAACCAGTTGGCCAACATCCGCCGCGCCGCCACCCAGCTGGCACGCATCGCCCACACCCACACGCTGGTGCTGACCCACGGCAACGGGCCGCAAGTGGGTTTGCTGGCGCTGCAGTCCGCCGCCTATACCGCACTGGACACCGCCGTGGACAGCTACCCGCTGGACGTGCTGGGGGCCGAGACCGAGGGCATGATTGGCTACCTGCTGGAGCAGGAGCTGGCCAACCTGCTGCCCGCCACGCGTGCCATCACCACGCTGTTGACGCGGGTGGAGGTCGATCCGCTCGACCCCGCCTTTGCCCATCCCAGCAAACCCATAGGCCCGGTGTACACCGCCAGCCAGGCGGCGCAGCTGGCCACCGACAAGGGCTGGAAGATGGCCGCTGACGGCGACAACATGCGGCGCGTGGTCGCCTCGCCCCAGCCGCTGCGCGTGCTGGGCCTGGATGCCATACGCTGGCTGCTGGAGCACGACGCGCTGGTGATTGCAGCCGGCGGTGGCGGCATACCCGTCGCCAGGCGCGCCGACGGCCACAGCCTGCAGGGCGTGGAGGCGGTCATCGACAAGGATTTGTGCAGCAGCCTGCTGGCACGCGAACTCCAGGCCGACTGCCTGGTGATCGCCACCGATGTGGCCGCCGTCTACCTGGACTGGGGCCAGCCCAGCCAGCGCGCCCTGGGCAAAGTCACGCCGCAGGAGCTAGCGCGACACAGCTGGCCTGCCGGGTCAATGGGGCCCAAGGTCGCTGCCGCCTGCGCCTTCGTCATCGCTACCGGCCGCCGCGCCGTCATCGGGTCGCTGGACGACATCGAAGCCCTGCTGGCCGGCACCGCTGGCACCCAGGTCCGCCCTGATCCCATAGGTAGACCCGTCGCACGATGATTTATAAAGAAAAGACCTCTAGCGCAATATCTACCTGCGCTAGCAGCTATAAAAACCATAGTAAACACGGGCTGCGCAAAAGCGCAATGCTGGTGGCAGCCTTGCTTCTGGCGGGCTGCGCGTCGATGGCGCCGCCCTATGAAGCCCCCGCACTTCCGGTCGCCAACCACTATGCCCCCGACACCACGCAAGAAGGCGCCCAAGCCGCTGCCACCGGCTGGCGCGACTACTTTAGCGAGCCCGCGCTGCATAGCCTGATTGCCCAGGCGCTGGCGAACAACCGCGACCTGCGCACCGCGGTGCTACGGGTCGATGAAGCCCGCGCCGCCTATGGCATCCAGCGTGCAGATGCCTACCCCACGCTGGCGGCCCAGGCTGGCGCCACCCGCTCGCGCACCCCGGCGGACCTGAGCTTTACCGGCAAGCCGCTGCTGGGCAGCCAGTACCAGGTGGCGCTGGGCATGGCCAGTTGGGAGATTGACTTCTGGGGCCGGGTCCGCAGCCTGCAAGACGCCGCGCTGCAGAGCTACCTGGCCACCGATGCGGCCCGCCAGGCGGCCACCGTGGCCCTGGTCGCCCAGGTGGCGAACAGCTACTTTGCGCTGCGCGAGCTGGACGAGCGCATCGCCCTGGCCCAGCAAACCACCACCAGCCGGGCCGAGAGCCTGCGCATCTTTCAGCGCCGGGTGGCGGTGGGCGCCACCTCGCGGCTGAATCTGACGCAGGTCGAAACACTGTTCACCCAGGCCCAGGCGCTGGGGGTTCAGCTGCAACAAGCCCGCGCCAGCCAGATGCACGCACTCACGCTGCTGGTGGGTATACCCGGCGAGCTAGCCTCCACGGCCGGCTCACCCGGCATGGCACTGGAGCTGCGTGCCGGCCTACCATCCGACCTGCTGCTGCTACGCCCCGACATCCAGGCCGCCGAGCACCAGCTCCAAGCCGCCAACGCCAATATCGGTGCCGCACGCGCGGCCTTTTTCCCCCGCGTGGCCCTGACCAGCAGCTGGGGCACGGCCAGCGCCGAGCTGGACGGCCTGTTTGCCGGCGGCAGCCAGGCCTGGAGCTTCGCGCCCAGCATCACGTTGCCGATATTCGATGCAGGCCGCCGCCGCAACAACCTGGCGCTGACTGAGACCCGCCGCGACATCGCATTGGCCCAGTACGACAAAGCTGTACAAAGCGCCTTTCGTGACGTGTCCGACGCCTTGTCGGCCCGCCGCTGGCTGACCGAGCAGACCGCCATCGCCCAGACCACCCTGGCCACCCAGACCGAACGCGCCCGCCTGTCGCAAATGCGCTTTGACAACGGCGCCGCCGCCTACCTGGATGTGCTGGACGCCCAGCGCGACCTGCTGGCCGCCCAGCAGCAGCTGGTGCAAACGCGCTACGCCTTGCTGGCCAGCCGTGTCAGCCTGTATGCCGCCCTGGGCGGCGGTGCGCTGGAAAACACCTCTCCCTCAGAACACGGCACGCCATGAACACCGCCCTCACTGTTGCCGCCAGCCCGGCAACCCAACCTCCACCGCCACCTTCGCTCATCCAAAAATGGAAGCCCTGGCTGCTGACCGCAGCTGCTGCGGCCGCATTGGCTGCCGCCGGCTACTTCGCCTGGTACATGCTGCGTCCCCAGGGCCCAGGGCCGGGTTTCGTCAGCAGCAATGGGCGCATCGAGGCCACCGAAATCAATGTGGCGGCCAAGCTTGGCGGGCGCGTGCAAGACCTGCTGGTGGATGAAGGCGAGCTGGTGCAGGCCGGGCAGGTGCTGGGCCACATGCAGGTGCAAACGCTGGAAGCCCAGCGCGATGAAGCCCGCGCCCGCGCGCAACAGGCCGTGACCGGCATAGACACGGCAGTGGCCCAGGTGGCCATGCGCGCCAGCGACCGCCTGGCCGCCCAGGCCGTGGTGGCGCAGCGTATGAGCGAATTCGACGCGGCACAACTGCGTCTGCAGCGCTCGCAAATCCTGGCCCGTGAAGGCGCTTCGTCCGAGCAAGAGCTGGACGACGACCGCGCCCGGGTGCGCAGCGTGCAGGCCGCGGTGGATGCCGCCCGCGCCCAGGTGGCAGCGGCCAGCGCCGCCGTAGCCGCCGCCGAAACCCAGGTGACGGCCGCCCGCTCTGCCGTGCTGGCCGCCAATGCCACCGTGGTACGCATCCAGGCCGATATGGACGACAGCGCCTTGACCGCACCGCGTGCTGGCCGGGTGCAGTACCGCATTGCCCAGCCCGGTGAGGTGGTCGCAGCCGGCGGCAAGGTGCTGAGCCTGGTGGACCTGTCCGATGTGTACATGACCTTCTTTGTGCCCGAGGCCAACGCCGGCCGGCTGGCGCTGGGCAGCGAGGTGCATCTGGTGCTGGATGCCGCACCGCAGTATGTGATCCCCAGCAAGATTTCGTTTGTGGCCAGCACCGCGCAGTTCACACCCAAGACGGTGGAGACCGCCAGCGAACGGCAAAAACTGATGTTCCGTGTGAAGGCGCAAATCGACCCTGCGCTGCTGCAAAAACACCTGCAACAAGTGAAGACCGGCGTGCCAGGCATGGCCTGGATCAAAACCGACGCACAAAGCGTGTGGCCTGCGGAGTTGACCGTCAAGGTGCCGCAGTGACAGCAGCCCCGGTTGCGCGGCTGGCAAGTGTGCATCTGCACTACGGCAAGACGCAGGCATTGATCGACATCACGCTGGACCTGCCCGCCGGGTGCATGGTGGGCCTGATCGGGCCGGACGGCGTGGGCAAGTCCAGCTTACTGTCTTTGCTGGCCGGCGCCCGGGCGGTGCAGCAGGGCCAGGTGCAGGTACTGGGCGGTGACATGGCCAGCACCGCACATCGCAACAGCGTGTGCCCGCGCATTGCCTACATGCCGCAAGGCCTGGGTAAGAACCTCTACCCCACCTTGTCGGTAGAGGAAAACCTGCAGTTCTTCGGCCGCCTGTTTGGCCACAACAGTGCCGAGCGCCGCCGCCGCATCGACAGCCTGACACGCAGCACCGGGCTGCAAGAGTTTCTGTCGCGGCCAGCGGGCAAGCTGTCCGGCGGCATGAAGCAGAAGCTGGGCCTGTGCTGCGCACTGATCCACGACCCCGACCTGTTGGTTCTGGACGAGCCCACCACCGGCGTGGACCCGCTATCACGCCGCCAGTTTTGGGATTTGATCGACAGCATCCGCAGCGAGCGCCCCGGCATGAGCGTGGTGGTGGCCACTGCCTACATGGAAGAGGCCGACCGCTTTGACTGGCTGGTGGCCATGGACGCCGGCCGCATACTGGCCCAGGGCACGCCCGCCGAGCTGCGCGCACGCACCGGCACCGAGACACTGGAAGCCGCCTTCATCGCCCTGCTGCCCGAGGCCCAGCGGCACGACCACCATGCCATCCACGTGCCCCCGCTGGTGGAGTCGGCCCAGCCCGAGATCGCCATTGAAGCCCAGGGTTTGAGCATGCGCTTCGGCGACTTTCTGGCCGTGGACAAGGTGGACTTCCGTATCCGGCGCGGGGAGATTTTTGGCTTCCTGGGCTCCAACGGCTGCGGAAAGTCCACCACCATGAAGATGCTGACCGGCTTGCTGCCCGCCACCGAGGGGCAGGCTCTGCTGTTTGGCAGCAAGGTGAACCCCAAGGACATAGCCACCCGCAGGCGGGTGGGCTATATGTCGCAGGCGTTTTCCCTGTATGGCGAGCTGACGGTGCAGCAAAACCTGGTGCTGCATGCGCGCCTGTTCCAGGTAGCCGAGGCCGAGATTCCCGGCCGCGTGGACGCCATGGTGCAGCGCTTCAATCTGCGCGAGGTCTTGAACAGCCTGCCGGAAAGCCTGCCGCTGGGCATACGCCAGCGCCTGTCGCTGGCGGTGGCCATGGTGCACAAACCTGAGCTGCTGATTCTGGACGAGCCGACTTCCGGCGTGGACCCGGTGGCGCGCGACATGTTCTGGCAGCTGATGATCGACCTGGCCCGCAACGACCTGGTGACGATCTTCATCTCCACCCATTTCATGAACGAGGCCGAGCGCTGCGACCGCATTTCTCTGATGCACGCCGGCCGGGTGCTGGTGACCGACAGCCCGGCCGGCCTGGTGCAAAAGCGTGGCGCGGAGAATCTGGAGCAGGCCTTCATCGCCTATCTGGAAGAGGCCGCACCTCCCGCACCCAAGGCCGATGCAGCACCTGTAGCGGGCAAAAGCACAGAATCGGCTCCCCGCACACGCGTCTTCAGCTTTGCACGCGCCTGGAGCTACACCCTGCGCGAGGCGCTGGAGCTGCAGCGCGACCCGGTGCGGGCTGCGCTGGCACTGCTGGGCACCGCGTTTTTGATGTGCATCATGGGCTACGGCATCAATCTGGATGTGGAGAACCTCTCCTACGCCGTGATGGATCAGGACCAGACGGCGCTGAGCCAGAACTACGTGCTCAACCTCTCCGGTTCGCGCTACTTCATCGAGAAGCCGCCCATCACCAGCTATGCCGATCTGGACCAGCGCATGCGCAGCGGCGAGTTGTCCTTGGCCATTGAGATACCCCATGGCTTCGGCCGCGACATAGCGCGCGGTACACCGGTGCAGATGGGCGCATGGGTCGATGGCGCCATGCCCGCCCGGGCCGAAACCGTGCGCGGCTATGTGCAGGCCATGCACGCGACCTGGCTGGCCGACATGGCCAGCCACCGGCTAGGCCAGTCGGTGGCCGCGCCCGCCAGCATCGAGACGCGCTACCGCTACAACCCCGACGTCCGAAGCCTGCCCGCCATGGTGCCGGCGGTGATCCCCATGCTGCTGATGATGATCCCCGCCATGCTGACGGCACTGTCGGTGGTGCGCGAGAAAGAGATGGGCTCCATCATCAACCTGTACGTCACCCCGGTCACCCGCAGCGAGTTCCTGCTGGGCAAGCAGCTGCCGTACATCGCGCTGGCCATGTTCAATTTTTTCTTGATGGCGGCGTTGGCCGTGACCGTGTTTGACGTGCCCATCAAGGGCAGCTTTGCCACGCTGACACTGGCCGCCCTGGTGTTTGTGCTCAGCTCTACCGGCATTGGCCTGCTGGCGTCCACCTTCACCAAGAGCCAGATCGCCGCGATATTTGTGACCATGATCGGCACCATCATCCCCTGCGTGCAGTTTGCGGGCCTGACGAATCCTGTGTCCTCACTCGAAGGCGTGGGGGCGACGATTGGGCACATCTATCCCGCCACGCACTTCTTGACGATTTGCCGCGGCGTGTTCAACAAGGCGCTGGACTTCTCCAACCTGGGCCCATCGTTCTGGCCTTTGCTACTGGCCGCGCCGGTCATTCTGGTCACGGCCATATGGCTGCTGAAAAAGCAGGCCCGCTGAATGCGCGTCCCCAATATCTACCGCCTGGGGGTGAAGGAACTGTGGAGTCTGGTGCGCGACCCGATGATGCTGGTGCTGATCGCCTACACCTTCACCCTGTCGATCTATGTGGCGGCCACGGCCATGCCCGAGAGCCTGCACAACGCGCCGATTGCCATCGTGGACGAGGATGGATCGCCGCTGTCGGCGCGCATCATCTCCAGCTTGTACCCACCGCACTTCAAGCCCCCTGCCATGGTGTCGCTGGCCGAAGTGGATGCGGGCATGGACAGCGGCCAGTACACCTTTGTGCTGGACATCCCGCCCAACTTCCAGCGCGACGTGTTGGCCGGGCAGTCCCCCGCAGTGCAGTTGAATGTAGATGCCACGCTGATGAGCCAGGCGTTCACCGGCAGTGGCTACATTCAGCAGATTGTGACCAGCGAGGTAACCGAATTTGTGCAGCGCTACCGCAGCACTGCGGTAGCGCCGGTGGAGCTGGTGCTGCACATGCGCTTCAACCCGAATCTGGAGCAAGCCTGGTTCGGGTCATTGATGGAGATCATCAACAACGTGACCATGCTCTCCATCATCCTCACCGGCGCTGCACTGATACGCGAACGCGAGCACGGTACGCTGGAGCATCTGCTGGTGATGCCGGTGACGCCCATCGAGATCATGCTGGCCAAGGTGTGGTCCATGGGCCTGGTGGTGCTGTTGGCTGCGCTGACAGCCTTGGTGTTTGTGGTGCAGGGCGCTTTAGGCGTGCCGATCGAAGGGTCGGTGGCGCTGTTCATGCTGGCGGCCGCGCTGCACCTGTTTGCCACGACCTCACTGGGGATTTTCCTGGCGACTTTGGCGCGCTCCATGCCCCAATTCGGCATGCTGCTGGTATTGGTGCTGCTGCCGCTGCAGATGCTGTCGGGCGGCGCCACCCCACGTGAAAGCATGCCGGCCCTGGTACAAAACGTGATGCTGGTGGCCCCCACCACCCACTTTGTGTCCGCCGGTCAGGCGATTTTGTACCGGGGTGCGGGCCTGGCGGTGGTATGGCCGCAGCTGCTGGCCATTCTGGTGATTGGCACTGTATTTTTCTTTGCCTCCCTGGCCCGCTTTCGCAAGACGATCAGCCAGATGGCCTGAGTGTGTCCCCAGGGGCTGCAATGGATGGCTTGACCTGCATCAACAACAGAAAACAAGCTGGCGTCAGACTAAACAGCACAGCAAAAATCTGAAGTGCTGCGGAAGCCTCGTGCGCGAACGACCTCAATCCAGCGAAAGCCCCTATGACAACTTCAATTGTTCGCAGCGCCCTGGCTGCCCTGCTGGTGGCGAGCGTCATCATCTCCGCTTGGTCGGCAGATTCCGCCAGGCCAACATAGTGGCGGACATTATCCCGCCAAGCCTGAACACCACCGGCCTGACCCAGGCCGAAGCGCAACAGCGCCTGGCGCAAGACGGCCCCAATGCCCTGCCCACCTCCAGGCCGCGCAGCCTGTTGCGCCTGGTGGTTGATGTGGTGCTGGAGCCCATGTTCCTGCTGCTGGTGACCTGCGGCGCGCTCTACATGCTGCTGGGCGACCACCAGGAAGCACTGATGCTGCTGGGCTTTGTGTTCGTGGTGATGGGCATCAGCTTTGTGCAGCAGCGGCGCACCGAACGCTCGCTGGATGCCCTGCGCGACCTGTCCAGCCCACTGGCGCTGGTGCTGCGTGGCGACCAGCCTCTGAAAATCTCAGCCCGCGACCTTGTCTGCGGCGACGCGGTGCTGCTGGCCGAGGGCGACCGCGTGCCCGCCGACCTGCAACTGACCCACACCGCCAACCTCGCACTGGACGAATCCCTACTCACCGGCGAATCCGTGCCGGTGCAGAAGCAAGCCGGTGGCGCTGCAGCAGCGCAGGCCTTCTCAGGCACGCTGGTCACGCAGGGCAGCGGGCAGGGCCTGGTGGTGGCCACCGGCGAACGCAGCACGCTGGGCCGCATAGGCAAGTCGCTGGAAGGCATCGCCAGCGAGACTACGCCCATCCAGCAGGAAACCAAATACGTCGTCAAAGCCGTGGCCATCGTGGGTATTGCCCTGGCGGCTGCGCTGGCCGTGGCCTACGGCCTGCTGCGCGGCGACTGGCTGGGCGGGCTGCTGGCCGGACTGACGCTGGCCATGGCAGTGCTGCCCGAGGAGCTGCCGGTGATCCTGACGCTATTCCTCGGCCTGGGCGCCTGGCGCCTATCGCGCCAGCAAGTGCTGGCCCGTAACATTCCCGCCGTGGAGCTGCTGGGCGCCACCACCGTGTTGTGTGTGGACAAGACGGGTACGCTCACGGCCAACCGCATGGCGGTACGGCGGCTGTGCGCCGGCGCAGAGACATATGACAGCCTGCAGGCTGGCAATGCCCCGCTGGCCGAGGGCCTGCATGGCGTGCTGGAATACGCAGTGCTGGCCAGCCACCGCCGCGCCTTCGACCCCATGGAAACCGCGATCGTTGACGCAGGCGCGCGCCTGCTGGCGCATACCGAACACCTGCACGCCAACTGGACATTGGTGGACGACTACCCACTGTCGCCAGAAATGCTGGCCATGTCGCGTGTATGGCAGTCGCCCGATCTGCGCGAACGCATGATCGCCGCCAAGGGCGCGCCCGAGGCCATCGTGGACCTGTGCCACCTACCCGTTGCACAACGCCAGCAGATTGCCGCCCAGGTCGCCACCCTGGCTGGCGACGGCCTGCGGGTGCTGGGCGTGGCCAGCGCCGTGTTCCCTGCCCAGCCCCTGCCAGACAACCAGCACGACTTCGACTTCGTATTCCTGGGCCTTGTGGCGCTGGAAGACCCGGTACGGCCCGATGTGCCCCAGGCCATCGCCGAATGCCACGCCGCCGGCATCCGCGTGGTGATGATGACCGGCGACCACCCGGCCACCGCCTTGTCCATCGCCCGCCAGGTCGGCCTGCCCAGCGGTGCAGCGCCCATGACCGGGCAGGAGCTCGCCGCCCTCAGCGACACGGAATTACAGGCCCGCCTGGCGAACACCAACGTGTTTTGCCGCGTGCAGCCCGAGCACAAGCTGAGGCTGGTGCAGGCCTTCCGCGCGCGCGGTGACGTGGTGGCGATGACCGGCGACGGCGTGAACGACGCGCCGGCCCTCAAGGCCGCCCACATCGGCGTGGCCATGGGCGCGCGCGGCACCGAAGTGGCCCGCCAGGCAGCCGACCTGGTGCTGCTAAACGACGACTTTGCCTCCATCGTCACAGCGGTGCGCTACGGCCGCCGCGTGTTTGCCAATCTGCGCAAGGCCATTGTGTTCGTGGTGGGTGTGCACCTGCCCATCGTCGGCCTGTCGCTGCTGCCCGTGCTGCTGGGCTGGCCACTGCTGCTGATGCCGGTGCATATCTTGTTTCTGCAGCTGATCATCGACCCGGCTTGCTCGGTGGTGTTCGAGGCCGAGCCGCTGGAGGCAGACGCCATGGCCGTGCCGCCGCGCCCGGCCAGTGCCCATTTGTTCGACCGCAGCGTGTTGCTCCGTGGCCTGTGGCAGGGCCTGGGCCTGCTGGTACTGCTGCTAGCCGTATATGCCACCTCCCGGATGCACTCAGAGGGCGTGGCCCGGGCCCTGGTGTTCAGCGTGCTGGTTTTGTCCAACCTGGGCCTGATCTACGCCAACCGCAGCTGGACCCGACCCTCGTGGCGCAAGGACGCCGCACGCAACCGCTACTTTGGCTGGACCTGCGCCGCCACCGTGCTACTGCTGGGCGCGGTGCTCGGCTTCGCCCCGATCCGCCGCCTGTTTGCATTCGAGCAGCCCGCGCCGTGGATGCTGCTGGCCGCGCTGGGCCTGGCCGCCCTCAGCCTGCTGTGGTTCGAGGCTGTGAAATGGGCCATGGGGCGACAGTCTGCAGCCAACAAGTAAAACGTGACCAGGAGACCTCAACATGCCTACGCCATCTCAGCAGCCTATGGCCTTTCTGTCCCACGCCACACGGCACCTGTTCTTCACCGGCAAAGGCGGCGTCGGCAAAACCTCGCTCTCCACCGCCGCCGCGCTGGCACTGGCCGATGCTGGCAAACATGTGTTGCTGGTCAGCACCGATGCGGCCTCGAACCTCGACGAGATGCTGGGTGTTGAACTGCGCAACACGCCGACGGCTGTGCCAGGCGCGCCCGGCCTGTGGGTCTTGAACATCGACCCCGACACGGCAGCAGAGGCCTACCGCCAGCGCGTATTGGCACAGATGGGTGTGGCAGCCAGCGTCGCCGAACTTGCCACCGTGCGCGAGCAGCTGTCCGGCGCCTGCACCACCGAAATAGCCTCTTTCGACGAGTTCGCCACGCTGCTGTCCGAGCACGATGCGCGCTTCGACCACATCGTGTTCGACACCGCACCCACCGGCCACACCCTGCGGCTGCTAAGCCTGCCCCAGGCCTGGAGTGGCTTCCTCGCTAGCAACGACCGAGGTGCCTCTTGCCTGGGCCCGCATTCGGGTCTGAAGATGCAGGAAGAGCGCTTCAAGGCAGCGCTGGCGGCGCTGAGCGATCCTAGGCAAACCACGGTGGTCCTGGTCACCCGGGCGGACAAGGGCGCCATCGCCGAGGCAGCCCGCAGCGCTGAAGAGCTGAAGGGGCTGGGCCTGCGCAACCAACGCCTGGCGATCAACAGTGTGTTCCATGCCAGCCAACGCGACGATGCCGTCGCCAACGCCATCGAGGCGCTGGGCCTGCAGGCCTTGCAAGACATGCCCGCGTCCTTGCGCGCCTTGCCCCAGGACACGATCCCGCTGCGCGCCTTTGACACCATTGGACTGCCCGCTCTGCGCGCCTTGCTGTCATCCGGGCAAGCACTGCCCATCGCGCCCCCGCCCTCGCCGATGGAACCCGCTACCGCTGGCCACGACCTGGCGGCATTGGCCGACGCGCTGGCCGCCACAGACCATGGCCTGGTGATGGTGATGGGCAAAGGCGGCGTGGGCAAAACCACCATTGCCGCAGCACTTGCCCTCGGTTTGGTGCAGCGCGGCAAAACCGTGCACCTGAGCACCACCGACCCGGCCGCACACCTGGCCGGCACGCTTGGCGGTGCGCTGCTAGGCCTGCGCGTGGACCGCATCGACCCCAAGACGGAGACACAGCGCTATATCGACAAGGTCATGGCAGCCAAGTCGCCCGGCCTGGACGCGCAGGAGCAAGCCCTGCTGCTGGAAGACCTGCGCTCACCCTGCACCGAAGAGGTGGCCGTGTTCCATGCCTTCTCGCGCATAGTCAGCGAAGCGCGCAGCGCCTTTGTGGTGCTGGATACCGCCCCTACCGGGCACTCCCTGCTGCTGATGGACGCCACCAGCGCCTACCACCGGCAGATGCTGCGCGAATTCGAGGGCAAAAACGCCGGCCACGTTGTGACGCCGCTGATGCGGCTACAAGACGGCAGCTACACCAAGATCATCCTGGTGACCTTGCCCGAAGCGACTCCGGTGTCGCAGGCCGCTGCGTTGCAGGACGATCTGCGCCGCGCCCACATCGAACCGTATGCCTGGGTACTCAACAAAAGCGTTCTGGCCGCCGGCACCCACGACCCCTTGCTCGCGGCAAGGCTGGTGGGCGAACGCAAGCAGATAGAGCGCATGGCGGCTGGGCTGGCAAAGCGCAGCTTCGTGGTGCCATGGCTGAGCCAGCCGCCGATTGGCATCGCCCAGCTGAGCCGCATGGTGAGCAAGCCTTAGCTACCGGCTTACCGCATGGACGCATGCAGCTGGAACACTGCATTCTTCCCCCCGTGCTGCCTGCGCCGTCAGACGGCCAGCGCGGTGCGCCGGACCTTGCGTACATTGAAGGCGCTGGCAATCAACACCGCCTGCACCAGCGCCAAGCCCACGAATACGCTGGTGTAGCGCTGGTGGTCCATCAAAGTACCAAACACCAGGGGCGACAACGCCTGGCCAATATCCAGACCTGAATACACCACGCCATAGACACGCCCGGTGGAATTGGGCGGCGTGGCCCGCTTGACGATGAGGTCCCGCGAAGGCCCGCCGGTGCCGGCAGCAAAACCCATCAGGCCGAACAGCACGGGCACGCTCCAGGCCGGCACATCCACCAGGGCCAGCACCAGGGCGAAGCTGGCCGCGACGCCAAAGCCCACGCCCACAATCCGCTCGCAGCGCGTGGGGTCGGCCGCCAGAAAGCCGCCCAGCACCATGCCTCCAGAGCTGCACACCATGTAAATGGTCAGGCACATGGCGACCATGCCCAGCGGCACAGCATGCAGCTGGCGCGCGGCTTCGGGCGCAAAAGCCTGGACCACGCTCAGCGCGATGGCATAGAAAAAGAAGAAGGCAAAGCACATCCACACCGCCGGTATACGCATAAAGCCCATGCTGCCGCCCTCCAATACAGGCGCGCCGGCTTTCACTGCCGGCAACACAGGCAGAGCCAGCTTGTCGCGGTTCACCCACAGCACGGCCAGCACTGCGAAGGCCAGGGTGCCTGCCGCGGCCAGAGCCGTGCGCCAGGAGAACGCCAGCGCAATCGGCACCAGCATGGCCGGCGCCAAGGCCCAGCCCAGGCTGCCGGTAATGCCGTGCACGCTATAGGCATGGCCCAGGCGCGGTGCGCTGATCTTGCGGTTCAGCAAGGTGTAGTCGACCGGGTGGAACACGCCATTGCCAATGCCAGCCAACACAGAGAAAGCCGCCAGCATGGCGTAGCTGGTGCTGGCCGAGAAGCCAAAAGCCGCCAAGCCCAGCAGTCCCAGGCCTGCAAACAGAATAGGGCGCGGGCCGAACCGGTCCACCACAAAGCCCGAAGCCATCTGCACCGCGCAGGAAACAACGAAGAAGATGGTCATCAAGAAACCCAGTTCCGCGTAGCTGGCATTGAAGTCCTGCTTCAACCAGGGGAACAGAGGCGCCAACAGCAGCTGGCTGAAATGGCTGATCATGTGGGCCGTGCCCACCAGCCCGATCACGGAGGCCTCGTGGCGCAGGCTGGCAGTGGGAGGCAAGGGTAAGGAGGTACTGGAGGTAGACATGCGACTATCGTAGTATTCGCCTGCATCTTCTGGAATGCATTAAATAGACAGTTTTCATCGAATTTACGCCAAACCCACCATGCTGCGCAGAGGCCCGCTCACATCCGCCGACCTGGGAGACTTCCAGAACTTCACGCCCAGCCCTGGCCGGCCGGTGCGCAGCCGCACCCAGATGCAGCCAGCGGACGCGCATTTCGAGCCGCACCAGCACGCCTGGGTGCAGCTAGCGTATTGCGACCAGGGCTTGATCCAGGTGACCGCCATGGAGCCGCAAGGCCACACCAGCTTCGTGGTGCCGCCGTCGCGCGCAGTCTGGATACCGGCCAACACCTTGCACGCCGTGACCATGTTGGAAAACGCCCATCTGCGCACGGTGTACATGCACGCATCGGCCACGCCTGCCGGCTGGACCCAGGCGCGTGCGCTGGTGGTGTCGCCGCTGCTGCGAGAACTCATACAGGCCCTGGAAGGTATGCAACCCGGCCCGCGCGAGGACGCCCTGACGCTGCTGACCCTGCAGGAAATCAGCCAGGCCGCGCCGCACCACCTGGCCATTCGCCTACCCCAGGACAAGCGTCTGCGCGCCCTGTGCGACGCCGTGTTGCGCGACCTGGCCCGCCAGGCCACGCTGGCCGAATGGGCCTCGCATATCGGCGCCAGCGAACGCACCATTGCCCGCCTGTTCCGTGATGAGTTGGGCACCAGCTATCTGCAATGGCGCCAGCAGGCGGTGCTGGCCCATGCCCTGCCCTTGCTGGCGCGCAGCATGCCGGTAAGCCAGGTGGCCCAGGCCTGCGGCTATACCAGCGACAGCGCCTTCGCCGCCATGTTCAAGACCGCCATGGGCCATACCCCCAGCCAGTTCCAGGCCTGGCAATCCTGAGTTCGTGGTTACTATGCTTTTGATAGCTGCCTGCGCAGAAGATACCTGCGCCAGCGGCCTATTTCATTCAAAAGTTTAGGACTGCAAAGCCCACACTGCCGCGCTGCGCGCATGGATGGCCGTGGTGTCCAGCAGGGGCACACTGGCATCGGCCACGCCCACCAGCAGCGAAATTTCGGTACAGCCCAGGATGATGGCCTGCGCACCCTGCGCCACCAGCTGGGCCATCACCTTTTGGTAAGCCTCGCGGGATGCGGGCTCTATGCGGCCCAGGCACAGCTCTTCGTAGATCACGCGGTGCACGGTGTCACGCTCTGCCGCTTCAGGCACCAGGACACGCAGGCCGTGGCGCTCGCGCAAGCGGTCGCGGTAGAAATCCTGCTCCATGGTGAAGCGAGTTCCGATCAGGCCCACGGTGTGCCAGCCCGCCTGCTGTATCTGGGCGCCAGTCGGGTCGGCGATGTGCAGCAGCGGAATCGAGACGGCCGACTCGATCGCCGCCGCCACCTTGTGCATGGTGTTGGTACACAGCACCAGGCAGTCGGCCCCGGCGGCCGCTAGCGCGCGGGCGGCGCCCGCCAGCAGCAGCCCGGCGGCATCCCAGTCACCCGCATGCTGCAGTCGCTCGACCTCATGGAAGTCCACGCTGTACAACACCACCTTGGCCGAATGCAAGCCGCCCAGCTGCTGCTTCACGGTTTCGTTCAGGATGCGGTAGTAGGGAATGGTGGACTCCCAGCTCATGCCGCCGATCAAGCCTATGGTTTTCATACAAATTCCGCCAGACAAAGGGCTGGAGATACTAGGCATTTCAGGCCGCCAGCGCAATATTTATCTGCGCAAGCAGCTACACAATCAATAGCAATTTCGCCATAAAAAAAGGCCAGACAAAGCTGGCCTTTCGGTGCACGCCAGCAGCCCCCAGGGCTGCAGCGGCTTAGACGATGGGGTTGCGCAGGCGGATGTGCAGTTCGCGCAGTTGCTTCTCGTCCACGGTCGAAGGCGCTTGCGTCAGCAAGTCCTGCGCACGCTGGGTCTTGGGGAAGGCAATCACGTCGCGGATCGACTCGGCGCCGGTCATCAAGGTCACGATGCGGTCCAGGCCGAAAGCCAGGCCGCCGTGCGGGGGCGCGCCGTATTGCAGCGCATCCAGCAGGAAGCCGAACTTGTCTTGCGCTTCTTCGGGCGTGATCTTCAGCGCGTCGAACACCTTTTGCTGCACGTCGGCACGGTGGATACGCACCGAGCCGCCCCCCATTTCCCAGCCGTTCAGCACCATGTCGTAGCCCTTAGAGATGCACTTCTCGGGCGCGGTGACCATCCAGTCTTCGTGGCCGTCCTTGGGCGCAGTGAACGGGTGGTGTGTGGCGGTGTAGCGCTGTGCGTCTTCGTCGAATTCGAACATCGGGAAGTCGACCACCCACATCGGGCGCCAGCCTTTTTCGAACAGGCCGTTCTTCTTGCCGAATTCGCTGTGGCCGATCTTGATGCGCAGCGCGCCGATGGCGTCGTTGACGATCTTCGCCTTGTCGGCACCGAAGAAAATCAGGTCGCCGTCTTGCGCGCCGGTGCGGGCCAGCACTTCGGCCAGGGCCTTGTCGTGGATGTTCTTGACGATCGGGCTTTGCAGGCCGTCGCGGCCCTTGGCCAGCTCGTTGACCTTGATGTAGGCCAGGCCCTTGGCGCCGTAGATCTTGACGAACTCGGTATAGCCATCGATGTCGCTGCGGCTCAGGCCGCCGACTTCCTTGGCGCCGCCGGGCACGCGCAGGCCGACTACACGGCCGTTCTTCATCGTCGCCGCACCCGAGAACACCTTGAAGTCCACGTCGGCCATCACGTCGGTGAGTTCGGTGAATTCGAGCTTGACGCGCAGGTCAGGCTTGTCCGAGCCATAGCGGGCCGCCGCTTCCTGGAAGGTCATCACCGGGAACTCGCCCAGGTCCACACCCAGCGTGTTCTTGAACACGGTGGTGATCATGCCCTGGAACATATCGCGGATTTCCTGTTCGGTGAGGAACGAGGTTTCGATATCGATCTGGGTGAATTCTGGCTGGCGGTCAGCGCGCAGGTCTTCGTCGCGGAAGCACTTGGTGATCTGGTAGTAACGGTCGTAGCCGGCCACCATCAGCAACTGCTTGAACAGCTGAGGGCTTTGCGGCAGCGCGAAGAACATGCCTTCGTGCACGCGGCTGGGCACCAGGTAGTCGCGCGCGCCTTCAGGCGTGGACTTGCCCAACATGGGCGTTTCGATGTCCACAAAACCATGGGCGTCCAGGAACTTGCGCACTTCCATCGACACGCGGTAGCGCAGCATCAGGTTGTTCTGCATGTACGGGCGGCGCAGGTCCAGCACGCGGTGGGTCAGACGGGTGGTTTCCGACAGGTTGTCGTCGTCCAGCTGGAACGGGGGCGTAACCGAGGGGTTCAGCACCGTCAGCTCGTGGCACAGGATTTCGATCTTGCCGCTCTTCAGGTTGTCGTTGACCGTGCCTTCGGGACGCGCACGCACCAGGCCCTTGATCTGCACGCAGAACTCGTTGCGCAGGGTTTCAGACACGGCGAACATCTCGGCACGGTCCGGGTCGCACACCACTTGCACATAGCCTTCACGGTCGCGCAGGTCAACGAAGATCACGCCACCGTGGTCGCGGCGACGGTTCACCCAGCCGCACAGGGTGACGGTTTGGCCCAGCAGGGCTTCGGTCACGAGACCGCAGTAGGTGGTACGCATTTGAGATTGCATGGCTATCGATTTCTGGCGCCCCGCGGGGCGCAATGGTTACAAAGAAGGCAGGCCACCAGGGCCTGCCACGCCCATCACGTCTTAATGGGGCTTGGCGAGGTGGGGTGCAACGACGTTAGGCACAACCACCCCCATGGAAACAATGTATTTCAG
Organism: Rhodoferax sp. GW821-FHT10B06; assembly: GCF_059415605.1. Classification (NCBI taxonomy): domain Bacteria; kingdom Pseudomonadati; phylum Pseudomonadota; class Betaproteobacteria; order Burkholderiales; family Comamonadaceae; genus Rhodoferax; species Rhodoferax sp. GW821-FHT10B06. The sequence goes on from NZ_JBWKNO010000003.1 coordinate 384,908, forward strand.
CGCCTCGTCCACGCTCATTTTCAGCTCAATGCAGTCGCTGCTCTTGAGCATGATGAAGTAGCCGCCTGTCGGGTTGGGCGTGGTGGGCACGTACACGCTGAGGTAGTCGCCCTGCAGGTAGTTCGCTGCATCGCCACCTGGCACACCGGTCACGAAGGCAATGGTCCAGGCACCGTCGCGCGGCCATTGGATCAGCACAGCCTTGCGAAAAGCATTGCCGGTTTCCGAAAACAAGGTGTCCGACACCTGCTTCACACCCGAATAGATGGAGCGCACGATGGGAATGCGGTGCAGCAGGTTGTCCCACCAGCCGACCAGCTTCTTGCCGATGAAATTGCTGGCAACGCCGCCCACCAGCAACAGCATGGCCAGGGCCAGCAAGACGCCGAAACCCGGAATATGGAAGCCCAGCAATTTGTCGGGCTGCCAGCTGTCCGGCAGGATCAGCAGGGTCTGGTCCAAAGTGCTGATGATGGACTCCAGCACCCACACAGTGATCGCCAGCGGCACGATCACCAGCAGGCCAGAGAGCAACCATTTACGGATCGCGGCCATCATGGCTCTCAGCTACCCGATCCCGTGCCACCGGACGCAGTAGGCGCCGGTGCAGGCGCCGCCACCGGGGCTGCGGCTGCCGGGGTGTCGGCGGACTTGGTGGCGCTGGTCGGCTCGGTGGCTGCAGGCTTGCTGTCGTCTACCTTGGGCGCTGGCGTGGACGTGGCGCCGCCGCTCTTGAAATCGGTTACATACCAGCCCGAACCCTTGAGCTGGAAACCCGCGGCGGTGACCTGCTTGGTCAGCGCAGGAGCGCCGCAGCTGGGGCAGTCGGTCAGCGGAGCGTCGGACATTTTTTGCAGCACGTCTAATGCGTGCCCGCAAGACTCGCATTTGTAAGCGTAGATAGGCATGGCGTAGAAGGCTCGGGTTGAAGTCGCAAAACCTATGATTATAGTTTGCCCGGGTGAAAACCCGGACTCAGAAGAGGAAGGGCGACAGCAATGCCACACGCATCACCAGCAGGCCCAGGCCAAAGCCGATGGCGCCAAAAATCAGGCCTTGCAACAAACGGTTGGTACGCTTGTGCTCGGCAAGCAGCTCTTCGATCTGCTTGCGCTGGTCGCCGCCCCGGTCTGCGGCGCCCTGCTTCAGGTAGTCCACCAGCAGGCGTGGCAGCTCCGGCAGCAACTTGGCGTAGCGCGGGGCTTCGTTTTTCAGCTGCTCGAAGAAAGCCTTGGGGCCTACCTGGTCCAGCATCCACTTTTCCAGGAAGGGCTTGGCGGTGTTCCACAAATCCAACTCAGGGTCCAGCTCGCGGCCCAGGCCTTCGATATTGAGCAGGGTTTTCTGCAACAGCACCAGTTGAGGCTGGATTTCCACCTGGAAGCGACGCGAGGTCTGGAACAGGCGCATCAGCACCATGCCCAGCGAGATTTCCTTCAAGGGCCGATCGAAGTAAGGCTCGCACACCGCACGGATAGCGGCCTCCAACTCGTCCACCCGGGTGTTCGCAGGCACCCAGCCGGACTCGATATGCAGTTCGGCCACGCGCTTGTAGTCGCGGCGGAAGAAAGCCGTGAAGTTCTGCGCCAGGTATTCTTTGTCGAACTCGGTCAGCGTGCCGACGATGCCGAAGTCCAGCGAGATATAGCGCCCGAAGGTTGCCGGCTCTACCGACACCTGGATATTGCCCGGATGCATGTCAGCGTGGAAAAAGCCGTCGCGAAACACCTGGGTGAAAAAGATGGTCACGCCGTCGCGCGCCAGCTGCTTGAAGTCCACGCCCGCAGCCCGCAGGCGCTCGGTATGGCTGATGGGGATGCCCGTCATGCGCTCCATCACGATGACCTCGGTGGCGCAGAAGTCCCAGAACATCTCTGGAATCAGTACCAGGTTCAGGCCTTCCATGTTGCGGCGCAGTTGCGCGGCACTCGACGCCTCACGTACCAGATCCAGCTCGTCATGCAGGTATTTGTCGAACTCGGCCACCACCTCCAGCGGCTTCAGACGCTTGCCGTCGGCAGACAGGCCATTGATCCAGCCAGCCATGGTGCGCATCAGCCCCAGATCGCTCTCGATCGCGGGCAGCATACCGGGGCGCAGCACCTTCACCGCCACCTCGCGCAGCCGGCCGTTGCGGTCCTTCAGCACCGCAAAGTGCACCTGGGCGATCGACGCACTGGCCACCGGTGTGTGGTCAAAGCTTTCAAAAATAGCGTCCAGGGGCTTGCGGAAGGAGCGCTCTATGGTCGCCACCGCAATTTCCGAGGGGAACGGCGGCACGCGGTCCTGCAAACGGGCCAGCTCGTCGGCCAGATCCGGCGGCAACAGGTCGCGCCGGGTGGACAGCACCTGGCCAAACTTCACGAAGATGGGACCCAGGCGCTCCAGCGCTTCACGCAGACGCTCACCGCGCGGCGCCTGCAGATTGCGGCCAATCGACAACACACGGGCCAGCACGGCCAGCCAGGGCTTTTGCAAACTGGTCAGTACCAGCTCGTCCAGGCCGTAACGGAATACGATCCAGACGATATAGGCGCCGCGAAAAATCCGGCTCATGTGTGCGCCTTGTCGGCGCTGGCGGCCATGCGCTGGCCCAGGAATTGGTGCAAAGCCCCCACGACACGGCGTGCCACCTGGCCGGCCGTATGGGCCGCGGTATCACCGATGATGCGGGACAGATCTTCCTCCAGGTCCCAGCGCACATGGTCTACCAGCCAGTTGACCTCGGCCGCCAGTTGCACATCGCCTTCGATGCGCACACCCGGCTTATCGGCATTCAGCGCCTGCTGCAGCAGGGACAAAGGCGAAGATTCGGTCACGGTCAGCGTCAGGCTGGGCTGCAAACCGGGCTCGGCCCGGTCCAGCAAACCGGCCGGGGTGGCCCGCAAAGCCATGTGGAAATGGCGCCACTGCACCAGCACCACCTGCCCTTTTTGCCGCGTGAGCCGGGCCATGGCCTCGGGCTCCTGCTGCAGCACGTGGTTGAGCAGCAGGACAACGCGGTTCTGCACCTCGTCCACCACCCAGGCGGGTGGCTGCAAGCTCTCAGTGACACGGTTGAAAAGGTTTTCGAACAAAGAAAAAGGGGACTGTGTTGCCATAGTCCCCCATTATCCCGGATAGAAACAAGCTGCTCTTACTGCAGGGCCTGTACCCCGGCAACGAGCCAGCCACTGGCGCCGCTCTTGGGCTTGGTCATATTCCAGACCTCGCGGAACGGGCTGGGGCCGGCGGATGGTTCTTCACGGATCATGCCGGAGAACTCAACGCTGGCCATGTAGTCGTTGCCCAGATCTTCGATGCCCAGCAGCTTGGCATCCAGCATGACCACGTCGGTCTTGTTGATCTGGGCACCGATGTGCAGCTCGCGCTCGTTCAGCTGGGACTGGATCTCACCCAGCATGGTGTCGGTCATCATGGCCCGCAGCAACGCGATGTCGGAACGATCCCAGGCCGACTGCAAGGTGATGAAGTTGTTCTTGGCGGAGCGCAAAAATCCCTCAGCATCGAAGCCCGCCGGCACACCCCAGCCCTGCGGACCGGCCAGCGCCGAGCCGATCATCGAGGTAGAACCACCCGCAGCCTCCAGCGGCAGCACGTTGCTGCGCTCGAATGGGCGTGCAGATGCATCGTTGCCCACGTTTTCAGGGCGATACACGCTGGGTGCCATGGGCGCAGCAGCACCCTGGAAGGCATACGGGCTGGCCGAAGCGGCCGCACTCGCACTCTTGCGCGCCCGGAAAACACCCCACAGCACCATGCCCGCCAAAACCAGCAAGGCGATCATCAGAAACTGGCCCATCTCGGCACCCAGACCCAAGGAATGGGCCAGCCATGCCAAACCCAAACCTGCCGCCAAACCACCCAGCATGGCACCCCAGGGACGGCGTGGCGCTGCCGCAGTTGCGGGCGCTGCCGTTGGCGCGGGGCGGGTTGCGTTGGTGGTGCTTTGCATCGGTGCGACGGGCGCCGCAGGCGTGGCTTCACGCTGGATGACATTGCTGGACTGCTTGCCAACCGACCTGCCGCCGCCCAAACGCGCGGCCTCGGCATCCACGACCGACGTCAACGCCACGGTCACAGCCAAAACCAATGCCCACACTTTCATACCATCTCCATTTGAATTATTCAGACGCCACTGCCAAGCAACGCAAGGTATACGGCCGAGTTATACGGGAACACGGCTAGCACTTGATACCCACGTGTAAAGCCACCATGCCACCGGTAAGGTTGTGGTAATCCACATGGCCAAAGCCGGCGCCCTGCATCAGGGTCTTCAGTTCCTGCTGGCCCGGGTGCATACGGATGGACTCGGCCAGGTAACGGTAGCTGGCGTCGTCACCCGCCACCAGCTTGCCCAAACGGGGCAGCACCTTGAAGGAATACCAGTCGTACGCCTTCTCCAGAGGTTGGGCCACTTTCGAAAATTCCAACACCAGCAGCTTGCCGCCGGGCTTGAGCACGCGGCACATCTCGGCCAGGGCCACATCCTTGTGGGTCATATTGCGCAGGCCAAAGGCCACGCTGACACGGTCAAAGCTGGCATCTTCGAACGGCAGCTTTTCCGCATCGCAGACCATGGTGGGCAGCACGATGCCCTTGTCGATCAGCCGGTCGCGGCCGGTACGCAGCATGGCTTCGTTGATGTCGGTATGCACCACGCGCCCGGTCTTGCCGACCTTCTTGGCAAACGCCATGGACAGATCACCCGTGCCGCCGGCGATATCCAACACCTGGTGGCCTTCGCGGATGTCGGCCACCAGCACGGTGTAGGCCTTCCAGGCGCGGTGCAGCCCGGCGGACATCAAGTCGTTCATCAAGTCGTACTTGCTGGCCACCGAGTCGAACACGCCGCGCACATGGCGGGCCTTTTCGCTCTCGTCCACCGACTGAAAACCAAAATGGGTAGAAGTCATCTCAGCGCACCGTTTCAATAAAATAGGGCTGTAGCGCAGGTAATTCCTGCGCAAGCAGCTATCAAAAGTATAGCCGCCAGCAACTCAGTGGCTGGCGCAGCCATGGCCCTTATTGTCGACCATGGGCGCATCGCGATCCAGCCCGGCGGCGGCCAGGCGCTGGTCGTATTCGGCCCAAAGCCTTTCTTGTTCCGCCCCCAGGAAATACAAGTAGTCCCAGGTGAAGATACCGGTGCTGTGGCCGTCGGAAAACGTGGGCTGCACTCCGTAGTTGCCTACCGGCTCCAACCCCACCAGGGTGACTTCGCGCTTGCCGGTCTGCAGGGTTTCCTGGCCTGGGCCATGGCCTTGCACCTCGGCGGAGGGCGAATACACGCGCATCAACTCGAACGGAATGCGGAAGCTGGCGCCATCGGAGAAGCTCACTTCCAGTACCTTGGACTGGCCGTGCACGGTGATGTCTTGTGGGGTCGGCGATCCCGCCGTCAAGCCGGCCATCAGACCAACACCCGCTCAATGCCACCGTTGTTGGCTTGCGCCACATAGGTCGGCAGCCACTGGTCGCCCAGGATCTGGTTGGCCATTTCGACCACGATGTAGTCGGCTTCCAGCAGGCCGTTCTGCAAGTCGTTACCGTAGCGGCTCAGGCCTTGCAGGCAGCTGGGGCAGCTGGTCAATATCTTCAAATTCTCTTGCGGACCCACCTGGCCGGATTCGCGCAGCGCGGTTTCGGACTTGCGCAGCTCTTCTTCCTTGCGGAAGCGAATCTGTGTGGAGATGTCGGGCCGGGTCACGCCCAGGGTGCCGGACTCGCCGCAGCAACGCTTGCTCTCGGTCACTTGGTCGCCCAGCAGCGCCTTCACCGTCTTCATCGGCTCCTGCAGCTTCATCGGCGTGTGGCAGGGGTCGTGGTACAGATAGGTGCCGCCGTTGCCCAGGGTGATGCCCTTCTCCAGCAGGTATTCGTGGATATCGATGATGCGGCAGCCGGGGAAAATCTTGTCGAATTCATACCCCTGCAGCTGGTCGTAGCAGGTTCCGCACGACACCACCACGGTCTTGATGTCCAGGTAGTTCAGCGTATTCGCCACACGGTGGAACAGCACCCGGTTGTCGGTGATGATCTTGTCGGCCTTGTCGAACTGGCCGCTGCCCTTTTGCGGGTAGCCACAGCACAGGTAGCCAGGCGGTAGCACGGTCTGCACGCCGGCATGCCAGAGCATGGCCTGGGTGGCCAGGCCGACCTGGCTGAACAGTCGCTCCGAGCCGCAGCCGGGAAAGTAGAACACCGCTTCCGATTCGCTGGTGGTTGCCACCGGATTGCGGATGATGGGCACGTAGTCCTTGTCCTCGATATCCAGCAGCGCGCGCGCCGTCTTCTTCGGCAGATTGCCCGGCATCTTCTTGTTGATGAAGTGGATCACCTGCTCTTTGATCGGCGCGGTGCCCAGGCTGGCGCGCGGCGCAGCCGTCTGCTTCTTGGCCGCAGGACGCAGCAAGTCATTGGCCAGGCGCTGGACCTTGAAGCCCACGTCGACCATGGCCGAGCGCACGAACTTGATGGTCTCGGGGTTGGTGGCATTCAGGAAGAACATGGCCGCGGCATTGCCGGGGCGGAAGCTCTTCTTGCCCATCTTGCGCAGCAGGTTGCGCATATTCATCGTCACGTCGCCAAAGTCGATCTTCACCGGGCAGGGCGTCAGGCACTTGTGGCACACCGTGCAGTGGTCGGCCACGTCTTCAAACTGCTCCCAGTGCTTGATGGACACGCCGCGTCGGGTCTGCTCTTCGTAGAGAAAGGCCTCAACCAGTAGCGAGGTCGCCAGGATCTTGTTGCGCGGGCTGTACAGCAGATTGGCGCGCGGCACGTGGGTGGCGCAGACGGGCTTGCATTTGCCGCAGCGCAGGCAGTCCTTCATGCTGTCGGCAATGGCGCCGATATCGCTCTGCTGCATGATCAGAGATTCGTGGCCCATCAGCCCGAAGCTCGGGGTGTAGGCATTGGTCAAATCAGCGTAAATAGTGCCCCCACGCTCGGCACTGGCGTGTCCTCCCTGCCCCCCGTGGGGGCGCGTTTCACCTTGGGGCGGCCCGGCGGTGAAACCTTGAGCCCTATCGGGCTCTAGCGCAGTCCCTGCCTGCGCATGCAGCTGCGAATTTCGTAGCAGCTTGCCTTTGTTGAAGCGGCCTTCGGGGTCGATGCGCTGCTTGTAATCGGTGAACGGCTGCATCTCGGCGTCGCTCAAAAACTCCAGCTTGGTGATGCCGATGCCGTGCTCGCCGGAGATCACGCCGTCCAGGCTGCGGGCCAGCGCCATGATGCGTTTCACCGCCTCATGCGCGGTCTGCAGCATGGCGTAGTTGTCACTGTTGACCGGCAGATTGGTGTGCACATTGCCGTCGCCGGCGTGCATGTGCAGCGCTACCCAGACCCGGCCCTTGAGCACAGTCTTGTGGATGGCGGTGCATTCGTCCAGGATGCCCTTGAAGCCGGCGCCGGTGAAGATGTTTTGCAGCTGGGCGCGGATCTGCGTCTTCCAGCTGGCGCGCAGGCTGTGGTCTTGCAGCTGCGGAAACAGGGTTTCCACACCGTCCAGCCAGCCCTGCCACAGGGCACGGGTCTCGGCCACCAGGCTTTGGGCCTGCACCACGCGTTCTTCCAGCAGCTCGGGGGATGGCACATCGCCGTCCTCGTCGCCCTTGCTCAGGGGCAGGTTGCCGCGGCTGAAGAACTCCTGCAATGCGTCGCACAGCTCCAGCTTGTTCTTCAGACTGAGCTCGATGTTGATGCGCTCGATGCCGTCGGTGTATTCGGCCATGCGCGGCAGCGGGATCACCACGTCTTCGTTGATCTTGAAGGCGTTGGTGTGGCGGCTGATGGCGGCGGTCTTCTTGCGGTCCAGCCAGAATTTCTTGCGCGCCTCAGGGCTGATGGCGATGAAGCCTTCGCCGCTGCGCGAATTGGCAATGCGCACCACTTCGCTGGTCGCACGGGCCACGTCGTCGGCGTTGTCGCCGGCAATGTCACCAAACAGCGCCATCTTCGGCAGGCCGCCGCGCTTGGATTTGGTGGTGTAGCCCACAGCCTTCAGGTAGCGGTCGTCCAGATGCTCGAGGCCGGCCAGCAGCACGCCGGTGCGCTTTTGCTCGGCGAACATGAAGTCTTTGATCTCGACGATGCTAGGCACGGCGTTCTTGGCGTCGCCAAAGAACTCCAGGCACACAGTGCGGGTGTGCGCCGGCATGCGGTGCACCACCCAGCGGCCGCTGGTGATCAGGCCGTCGCAGCCTTCTTTCTGGATGCCGGGCAAGCCGGCCAGAAACTTGTCGGTCACGTCCTTGCCCAGGCCTTCCTTGCGGAAGGTCTTGCCGGGGATGTCCAGGCGCTCGGTGCGTATCTTGGTTTTGCCGTCGGCCTCGAAATATTGCAGCTCGAAGCTGGCCACTTCCACGTCGTGGATCTTGCCCAGGTTGTGGTTCAGGCGGGTGACTTCCAGCCACTGGGCGTCGGGCGTCACCATGCGCCAGGAGGCCAGGTTGTCCAGCGCCGTGCCCCACAGCACAGCCTTCTTGCCGCCCGCATTCATGGCGATATTGCCGCCGATGCAGGAGGCTTCGGCGGACGTGGGATCGACCGCAAACACATAGCCGCCGCGCTCGGCCGCATCGGCCACGCGTTGGGTCACCACACCGGCTTCGCTGTAGATGGTGGCCACCGGGTGGTCGACACCGGGCAGAGTCACCATTTCCACCTCGGTCATGGCTTCGAGCTTTTCGGTGTTGATCACCGCGCTGTTCCAGGTCAGCGGGATCGCACCGCCGGTGTAGCCGGTGCCGCCGCCGCGTGGAATGATGGTCAGGCCGAGCTCGATACAGCCCTTGACCAGGCGGGCCATTTCGGCCTCGGTATCCGGGGTCAGTACCACGAACGGATATTCGACGCGCCAGTCGGTGGCGTCGGTTACGTGGCTGACCCGGCTCAGGCCGTCGAACTTGATGTTGTCCTTGGCGGTCAGCTTGCCCAGCACCCGTGCGGTCTTGCGGCGCAGCTCGGCCACCTGGGTAAAGGTAGCTCCAAACTGGGTGACGGCCGCAGTGGCGGCCACCAGCAGCTCGCCCACCAAGGCATCGCGCTCACTGTCGACATCGGGCTTACGGCGCTTGCCCACCTCGTCCAGGCGGTGGTGCAATGCATCGACCAGTTGCTTGCGGCGCTTGGGGCTGTCCAGCAGATCGTCTTGCAAATAAGGATTGCGCTGCACCACCCAGATATCGCCCAGTACCTCGTACAGCATACGGGCCGAGCGGCCGGTGCGGCGCTCCTGGCGCAATCCATTCAGAACATCCCAAGCACGCGCGCCCAGCAGGCGGATGACGATCTCACGGTCGGAAAACGAGGTGTAGTTATACGGAATTTCGCGCAGGCGTACAGCCTCGGGCGCTTGCGACAACAGGGTGGACAAGGCGGTGGGAGCATTCATGGAGATAACCTGGGTGGGCTGCAGCGCCCATGGGCCTGGGATGACAGATCGGGTAGCAATTTTAGGGCAGCGCTCTATCACCCCGCCGACAGCGGGTTGTCCAGAGGCGACAAACGGATTAAAAGAGGACGCGGCTGCGGATGGTGCCTGGAACGTGGGCCAGCTTCTCCAAGGCCAAATCACTGGACGCGGCGTCTATATCTATCACCACATAGCCAATCTTCTCGTTGGTCTGCAGGAACTGGGCGGCGATGTTGATGCGGTTGTCGCTGAACACCTGGTTTACCGCCGACAGCACGCCGGGCACGTTGTGGTGGATGTGCAGCAAACGATGCTTGCCCGAGTGGCTGGACAACGCCACCTCGGGGAAGTTGACCGACGAGGTGGAGGTGCCGTTGTCGCTGTACTTGACCAGCTTTTCCGCCACTTCCAGGCCGATATTGGCCTGCGCCTCCATGGTGGAGCCGCCGACATGCGGGGTCAGTATCACGTTGTCCAGTCCGCGCAAGGGCGACTGGAACTCGTCCTTGTTGCTGCGGGGCTCTTCGGGGAACACGTCGATGGCGGCACCCAGCAGCTTCTTGCTTTTCAACGCCGTGGCCAAGGCATCAATATCCACCACCGTGCCGCGCGCGGCATTGATCAAGATGCCGCCCTCCTTCATCGCGGCGATCTCGGCCGGGCCGATCATCCACTGGGTGGCCGCGGTTTCAGGCACATGCAGGGTGACGATGTCGCTCTGGCCCAACAGCTCGTGCAGATTCGCCACCTGGCGCGCATTGCCCAGCGGCAGCTTGGTCACCACGTCATAAAAACAGACCTGCATGCCCAGCGCCTCGGCCAGCACCGACAGCTGGGTGCCGATGGAGCCGTAACCAACGATGCCCAGGGTCTTGCCGCGGATCTCGAACGAATTCTCGGCCGACTTGAGCCAGCCGCCGCGGTGCGCGACCGCGCTTTTCTCTGGGATGCCGCGCAGCAACAGGATCGCCTCGGCCAGCACCAGTTCGGCGACCGAGCGGGTATTGGAAAACGGCGCATTGAACACCGCAATGCCGCGCTCGCGCGCAGCCTCCAAGTCCACCTGGTTGGTGCCTATGCAGAAGCAGCCCACGGCAACCAACTTGCCGGCATGGGCAAACACGTCCGCCGTCAGCTGGGTGCGCGAGCGGATGCCGATGAAATGCGCATCGGCAATCTTCTCCTTCAGTTGCTCTTCTGGCAAAGCACCGGGCAAGCTCTCGATCTGGGAATAGCCAGCACTGCGCAGTACCTCCAGCGCGGAAGGGTGCACGCCCTCCAGTAAAAGAAACTTGATCTTGCTTTTGTCCAGAGAGGTCTTGCGCATGCGTTGCCCGGCGTCAGGTAGAGAGGAAGGGGCGATGATCCTAGCATGCTGCACCGCAGCAAACGCACCCGCCGAAAGGCGGCATTGCTGGCACCAGGGCTATGCGCGCTTGGGGCAAAAATCCCAGAAAAACGCAAACAAACGCAATGAAACGCAGCCATACGAACGGGTTTTCCCGCTATAGATTTCGTCAGTTACGCGCCAAAATTTCACTGTTTTGTCATAAGCGGCACCTAGCATCGGCCCCTTTGACGCTCTTACCGTTCCCCCAGGAGACTCCATGCAATTCAACCGTTTAGCGCTGGCCGCAGTGGCTGCCACCGCTGTTCTTTCCGCGCAGGCACAGACCGAGATCCAGTGGTGGCATTCCATGAACTCGGTCAATGGCGAATGGGTCAACGACCTCGCAAAAGACTTCAATGCGAGCCAAAAGGAATACAAGATCGTGCCGACCTACAAGGGCCAGTACGACGAATCCATGACTGCCGCGATTGCCGCCTTCCGCGCCGGCAACGCGCCGCACATCCTGCAGGTATTTGAAGTGGGCACCGCCACCATGATGGCCAGCAAGAAGGCCATCGTGCCAGTCGGCCAGGTCATGAAGGACGCCGGCGAGAAGTTCGACCCCAGCGTCTACATCCCCGCCGTGGCCAGCTACTACACCGCAGCCAACGGCCAGATGATGAGCTTCCCGTTCAACAGCTCGACCACCGTGTTCTATTACAACAAGGACGCGTTCAAGGCCGCCGGCCTGGACCCGAACAAAGCCCCCAGCACCTGGCCCGAAGTGGCGCTGGCGGCCGCCAAGCTCAAGGCCAGCGGCCACAAATGTCCGCTGACCATCGCCTGGCAGGGCTGGACCCAGCTGGAAAGCTTCTCCACCTGGCATAACGTCGAGTTCGCCACCAAGGCCAACGGCCTGGGCGGCATGGACGCCCGCATGAAAATCAACTCGCCGCTGCATGTGCGCCACATCGAGAACCTGGGCAATATGGCCAAGCAAGGCCTATTCGTCTACAAGGGCCGCGGCAACATCCCTGAAGCCAGCTTTGTGTCCGGCGAATGCGCCATGACCACCACCTCCAGCGGCTTCTACGGCAACGTGAAGAAGAACGCCAAGTTCGCCTTTGGCGAGTCCGCCTTGCCCTACTACCCCGATGTGCCCGGCGCACCGCAAAACACGGTGATCGGCGGCGCCAGCCTGTGGGTACTGGCCGGCAAGAAGTCGGATGAATACAAGGGCGTGGCCAAGTTCTTCACCTATCTGTCGAACGCAGAAGTGCAGTCCGCCAGCCACAAGCGCACCGGCTACCTGCCCGTGACCACGGCCTCATTCGCACTGACCGAAAAGTCGGGCTTCTACCAAGAGAACCCCGGCACCGATGTCGCACCGACCCAGATGATCCGCAAGACCACCACCAACTCGCGTGGTATCCGCCTGGGCAACTACCTGCAGGTGCGTGCGATCGAGGACGAAGAACTGGAACAAGTCTGGGCCGGCAAGAAGTCCGCCAAGGAAGCCCTGGACTCCATCGTGCTGCGCGGCAACGAGCAACTGGAACGCTTCGAAAAAGCCAACAAGCAGTAATCAGTAATCGCCCATGAAAAGCAACTACTCACCAGCGGCCGATGGGCTCGATAACTCCCTGCCCAGGAACCCGTGGAACCGGCTCTGCCGGGCCACTGGGTTCGCCCCCTGCAAGGGGGTTGGCGGAAACGCGAAGCGTGTAGCCTGGGGGTGTGAGTAGTTCTTATGGAAAAACGCGTCGTCTTTAAATCGGCCTGGCTGCCCTGGGTGCTGATCGCGCCCCAGATGGTGGTGATCTGCATCTTCTTTTTCTGGCCCGCGGGCCAGGCCATGCTGCAATCGCTGCAGCAGTCTGACGCGTTTGGCACCTCGGTGGACTGGGTCGGGCTGGACAACTTCCGCAACCTGTGGAACGACGCCAGCTACATGGCCTCGTTCCAGACCACCGCCGTGTTCTCCATCCTGGTAGCGGTGCTGGGCATAGGCCTGTCGCTACTACTGGCCGTGTTTGCCGACCGCGTGGTGCGCGGCAGCAGCATCTACAAAACCTTGCTGATCTGGCCCTATGCGGTTGCGCCTGCAGTCGCGGGCGTGCTGTGGCTATTCATGTTCTCGCCCAGCATCGGCATCGTGGCCTACTGGCTAGGCCTGCTGGGCATCGACTGGAACCACCTGATGAACAGCCGCCACGCCATGGCCCTGGTGGTGATGGCGGCGGTGTGGAAGCAGCTGTCGTACAACTTTCTGTTCTTCCTGGCGGGCTTGCAGTCGATTCCCAAGTCGCTGATCGAAGCCGCGGCCATGGACGGGGCTCGGCCCTGGCGCCGCTTCTGGACCATCCAGTTTCCGCTGCTCACTCCCACCAGCTTCTTTCTGCTGGTGATCAACATCGTGTATGCCTTCTTCGACACCTTCGCCATCATCGACTCCACCACCCAGGGCGGACCGGGCAAGGACACGGCCATCCTGGTCTACAAGGTGTACTTCGACGGCTTCAAGGCCATGGACCTGGGCGGCTCGGCCGCGCAGTCGGTGGTACTGATGGTGATCGTGGTCGCCATGACCGTGGTGCAGTTCAAGTTTGTCGAAAAGAAAGTGAATTATTGATGGCTGCTTATTCCATGACTCAACGGAACGGGGCAGACACACCTAGCGTGGGATACCACGGAACCGGCTTTGCCGGGCCGTCGGTATCGCCCCCTGCAGGGGGTTGGAGTAGCGACACGCAGTGCGCGCAGCCTGGGGGGGTGCTTTAGCATGGTTGAACGCCGCACCACCATGGGCATGCTGGCCCATGTGATTCTGATTCTGGGCGTGCTGATCGTGGCCTTTCCGGTCTACATCACCTTTGTCGCATCTACCCACACCGCATCCGAGATGGTGCAGCGCCCGATTCCCGTGCTGCCCGGTTCACATCTGGTTGAAAACTACACAGCGGCGCTGCAAGGCACGGGTGCCCACGGCGGCTCCAACGCGGCAGTGGGCCGCATGATGGTGGTCAGCCTGGTCACCGCGCTGGTGATTGCCATCGGCAAGATCGCCATCTCGCTGCTGTCGGCGTTTGCGCTGGTGTACTTCCGCTTTCCGTTCAAGCAGTTCTTCTTCTGGATGATCTTCGTCACCCTGATGCTGCCGGTGGAGGTGCGCATAGGCCCGACCTACAAGGTGGTGGCCGACTTGGGGCTACTGGACAGCTATGCCGGCCTGACGATTCCGCTGATTGCCTCGGCCACTGCCACCTTTTTATTCCGCCAGTTCTTCATGGGTGTGCCGGACGAGCTGGTGGAGGCCGCACGCATGGACGGCGCGGGCCCCATGCGCTTCTTCTGGGACATCCTGCTGCCGCTGTCACGCACCAGCATGGCCGCGCTGTTCGTGATCCAGTTCATCTACGGGTGGAACCAGTACCTGTGGCCGCTGCTGGTGACCACCAACGAGAACATGTACCCGGTGGTGATCGGCATCAAACGCATGATCTCCGGCGGCGACGGCCAGACTGAGTGGAACCTGGTGATGGCCACAGCCATTCTGGCGATGTTGCCACCTGCCTTAGTGGTGATGCTGATGCAAAAGTGGTTCGTTAAAGGCCTGGTGGATACAGAGAAATAATTTAAAAGAAATTTGGCTCTAGCGCAGATATTACCTGCGTCAGCAGCTATTAAAAGACTAGCAGAACAATTTATGGCCGCCATCACACTCAAGAACGTCATCAAGCGCTACGGCAAAGGCGCCAGCGCCAACCAGGTGATCCACGGCGTCAACGCCGAGATTGCAGACGGCGAATTCATCGTCATCGTCGGCCCCTCGGGCTGTGGCAAATCCACCCTGCTGCGCATGGTTGCCGGGCTGGAAGAAGTCAGCGACGGCACCATCTCCATCGGCGGGCGCGTGGTCAACAACCTGGAACCCAGCGAACGCGACATCGCCATGGTGTTCCAGAACTATGCGCTGTACCCGCACATGACGGTGTTCGACAACATGGCCTACGGTCTGAAGATCGCCAAGGTGCCGGTGGACGAGATCAAAACCCGGGTCGACAAGGCCGCCAAGATCCTGGAGCTGGGCCAGTACCTGGCGCGCAAGCCGCGCGAACTGTCCGGCGGCCAGCGCCAGCGCGTCGCCATGGGCCGGGCCATCGTGCGCCAGCCACAGGTGTTCTTGTTCGACGAACCGCTGTCCAACCTGGACGCCAAGCTGCGCGCCCAGACCCGGCTGGAGATCCAGAAGCTGCACCGCGAACTGGGCATCACCAGCCTGTTCGTCACCCACGACCAGGTTGAGGCCATGACGCTGGCGCAGCGCATGATCGTGATGAACGGCGGCGTGATGGAACAGTTTGGCACGCCCGAAGAGGTCTACACCCGGCCCGCCAGCACCTTTGTCGCCAGCTTTATAGGCAGTCCGCCTATGAACCTGCTGAAGACTGCACCCAATACCAGCCTGGGTGGCCCGGCCGACGCCATCCTGGGCATACGCCCCGAGCACCTGCAGCTCAGCGCCGACGGCTGGCCGCTGACCGTGGAAACCACCGAAATGCTGGGCGCGGAACGCCTGACCTACGCGCGTCTGGGCACCGGCCCCAGCAGCGAGCTGCTGATCATCCGCACCGAAGAAAGCGAAGCCGCACCCGCCATCGGCAGCACCATCCACGCCACGCCGCGCACAGATAAGCTGCACTGGTTTAATAGCGACACCGGAAAACGCTTAAACCCCTGAATTCCATGCAAATCACCGCAAGCAACTGGCCCTACCCCCGCTGGGTCGCCCACCGTGGCGCGGGCAAACTGGCGCCAGAAAACACCCTCGCCGCATTTCGCCTGGGAGCACAACACGGCTACCGCATGTTCGAGTGCGACGTCAAACTCAGCGCCGACGGCGTGCCGTTTTTGCTGCACGACGACACGCTGGAGCGCACCAGCACCGGCAAAGGCCTGGGCGGCGACCATGCCTGGAGTGCACTAGCCCAGCTAGACGCTGGCAGCTGGCATTCGCGCAACTATGCGGGCGAAACCCTGCCCACGCTGGACAACATCGCCGCCTTCTGCCTGCGCAACAGCTACTTCCTGAACATCGAGATCAAACCCACGCCTGGTGTGGAACGCCTCACCGGCGAAGCCGTGGCGCACCACGCATCCCGCCTGTGGCGCGGCCATGCCGTGCCGCCGCTGCTCAGCTCTTTCAGCACCGAGTCACTGGAAGGCGCCAAAGCCGCCCAGCCCGCTCTACCACGCGGCCTGCTGCTGGACGAACTCTGCGACGGCTGGCTGGAAGCTGCCCTGCAACTCGGTTGCGTCGCCATCATTTGCAACCACACACTGTGGAATACCGAAACCGTGGCGCGCGTCAAAGCCGCTGGCCTGCGTACCTCCAGCTACACCGTCAACAACGCCGAGTCCGTACAGCGCCTGCTGGCCCTGGAAACCGACGGCGTCATCACCGACCGCGTGGACCTGTTCTCGCCCGCGGATTGAGCCGCACACCCTGCGGCGGCAGTGTTTGCTAGCATTGCAGCGCATGCCAGCACGCTCCACTTCCCGTTCAGCCGCTCCCGCTTTGACACCGCTACTGCAGCGGTGTTCACGGGCAGTCGTGCGGCTGGGTGTGTGGCGCACCACGTTGCTGTTTAGTGCCAGTATTTCCCTGATGTCGCTGGCGCTCACCTGGCTCTATATCCGCCTGATGGGTTACGGCGAAATGGGCGAAGCCTTCTACATCTCGCTGCTGGTGCCACTGCCCATGACACTGCTGCCCGGCAGCCTGATCTTCGCGCTGGTGGCCGCATTGGAACAGGCCCGGCACACAGCACACACCCTGTCCATGACCGATGTGCTGACCGGCCTGCACAACCGACGCCACTTCATGCAAACCGCCCAGCGTGAGCTGGACCTGGCCCAGCGCCACGACCTGCCCTTGGCCCTGCTGATACTGGATATCGACCACTTCAAACGCGTCAACGACCAGCACGGCCATGACGTAGGTGACCAGGTACTTGTGGAAGTAGGCCGGCGCTGCGCCCAGGTGCTGCGCACCACCGATTTGCTGGCGCGCTGGGGCGGTGAGGAATTTGTGGTGCTGCTGCCCAATACCGACTACGAACAGGCCCACCAACTGGCCGAGCGCATGCGCGAAACCGTGGCCTACTCGGCCCAGCTCTACGCCGCGCAAGGCGCTGTAAGGGCGACGATCAGCATAGGCGTGGCCGGCACCGTGGCCCAGTCTTCCACCACGCTGGACACCCTGGTACAACAGGCCGACCGTGCGCTGTACGACGCCAAACGCGCGGGCCGCAACCAGGTCTGGCTGGCCACACCGCCCAGCGGTTTTATGCCTAGCCCGCTAGCGGCCGGTCAATAACCACTGGCTGCTGGCGCAGGCCAGCACCAGCGCGGCATAGGTCGCCATCTTGCCGTCATGGCCGAAAAACCAGAGCCCGCCCAGCAGCACCAACATGCACACTACAAAATTAATAGCTGCTTGCGCAAGTAATCCCTGCGCCGCAGCCCTTTTTTTCATAAATATGCGGGCGAGCAGCGCCGTCAGCAGCCCCACAACCAGGGCAGGTGCAGCGAAGTTCAGCAGGTGAATCAATGAATCTATGGGTCCCATAGCGGCAATTTTGAGGCTTTGGCCGCGAACTGGCGAATTCGGGCCGCACAAATTTTATAATCTGGTAATGGCAGTCTGGGCATTAGGCATTAACCACACCACCGCACCCTTGGATTTGCGCGGTCGGTTTGCGTTCGCCCTGGACCAGATCGCGCCCACGCTGCAAGGCTTGCGCGCCGCCCTGGCCGGCCCGGAAGCCGCCATCATCTCCACCTGCAACCGCACCGAAATCTACTGTGCGGGCAACCAACAGGCCTTGGACCACACGGTGGACTGGCTGGCCCACAGCGGTGGCGTATCGCCCGCCTTGCTGCGTTCGCACTCCTACACCTTGCAAGACGGCCCCGTGGCGCGCCACGCCTTCCGCGTGGCCAGCGGGCTGGATTCCATGGTGCTGGGCGAGCCGCAAATCCTGGGCCAGATGAAGGACGCAGTCCGCGTGGCCGAACAAGCCGGCGCCCTGGGCACGACCCTGAATCAGCTGTTCCAGCGCTCGTTCGCCGTGGCCAAGGAAGTACGCACCTCCACCGAGATCGGCGCGCACTCCATCAGCATGGCGGCGGCTGCGGTGCGCCTGGCCAGCCAGTTGTTTGAAGACCTGGGCCAGGTGCGGGTACTGTTTGTCGGCGCCGGTGAAATGATCGAACTGGCGGCCACCCACTTTGCCGCCAAGAACCCCAAATCCATTGCCATCGCCAACCGCACGCTGGAACGCGGCGAAAAACTCGCCACCCGTTTCGGCGGCGAAGTCATGCGTCTGGCCGATCTGCCCAGCCGCCTGCATGAATTCGACGCCGTCGTCAGCTGCACCGCCAGCACCCTACCCATCATCGGCCTGGGTGCGGTTGAGCGCGCCTTGAAGCTGCGCAAACACCGCCCCATCTTCATGGTGGACTTGGCCGTGCCGCGCGATATCGAACCCGAAGTCAAAGCGCTGGAAGACGTCTACCTGTACACCGTGGACGACCTGGCCCATGTGGTGCAGAACGGCCAGGCGAACCGACAGGCTGCCGTGGCCCAGGCCGAGGTCATCATCGACGCCGGCGTGCAAAGCTTTCTGCACTGGATGGACCAGCGCGATCCGGTGCACGGCGTGGTGCCGCTGATCCAGCAGCTGAACGCCCAGGCCGACGAATGGCGCGCCGCCGAACTGGCCCGCGCGCGCCGCCTGCTGGCCAAGGGCGACGACATCGAGGCCGTGCTGGACATGCTCAGCAAAGGCCTGACGCAGAAGATGCTGCACGGCGCCATGGCCGAGCTACGCGCCGGCGATGCCCACAGCCGCGAGCACACGGTGCAGGCCATCCACAAACTGTTTTTGCGCAAAGAGCGTTAGCGACGCTGTCGCTTGCGCTTCCGGCCCTGGCTTTTCAGGGGCCTTCATCTCCCTCCATTTAAGTTACCTCGTCACGCCCCACCCCAGACTGCATAAACGCCCTGCCCAGGGATACCGTGGAACCGGCTTTGCCGGGCCACTGGTATCGCCCCCTGCAAGGGGGTTGGCGAAGCGCAGCGTAGCCTGGGGGTGAGCCACAATTTTTATGAAACCCTTTCTCCGCCAACAG
Organism: Rhodoferax sp. GW821-FHT10B06; assembly: GCF_059415605.1. Classification (NCBI taxonomy): domain Bacteria; kingdom Pseudomonadati; phylum Pseudomonadota; class Betaproteobacteria; order Burkholderiales; family Comamonadaceae; genus Rhodoferax; species Rhodoferax sp. GW821-FHT10B06. Next base: position 403,852 of record NZ_JBWKNO010000003.1, read on the forward strand.
CTTGAGCGCTACGCCTTTCGCCTTGCCGAACTCGACTTTCTGCTGTCCCGCGAGGACATCATGGGCGACATGAAGCAGTTTTTGCTGCTGTCGCGCGAGCACACCGAGGTGGGCCAGGTGGCGGCCCGTTTTGCCCGCTACACCCAGCGCGAGTCCGACCTGGCCGCCGCGCAGGAAATGAAGAGCGACCCCGACATGACCGAGATGGCCGAGGAAGAAATCACCTCGGCACAGGCCGAGCTGACGCGCTTGGAAGCCGAGCTGCAGCGCATGCTGCTACCCAAAGACCCGGACGACGCGCGCAATGCCTTCATGGAAATCCGCGCCGGCACCGGTGGCGATGAATCGGCGCTGTTCGCCGCCGACCTGCTGCGCATGTACACCCGCTACGCCGAGCGCCAGGGCTGGAAGACCGAGATCATGAGCGAGTCGCCGAGCGAACTCGGCGGCTACAAGGAAGTGGTGCTGCGCATCGAGGGAGACGGCGTCTACGGCCAGCTGAAGTTCGAGTCCGGTGGCCACCGCGTACAGCGCGTGCCCGCCACCGAAACCCAGGGCCGTATCCACACCAGCGCCTGCACCGTGGCGGTGCTGGCCGAGCCGGACGAGCAAGAAGCCATCAAGATCAACCCGGCCGACTTGCGCATCGACACCTACCGCGCCAGCGGCGCCGGCGGCCAGCACATCAACAAGACCGACTCGGCGGTGCGCATCACCCACATCCCCACCGGCATCGTGGCCGAGTGCCAGGACGGCCGCAGCCAGCACAGCAACAAGGCACAAGCGCTCAAGGTGCTGACAGCCCGCATCCATGAAAAAGACCGCTCGGAGCGCGCCGCCAAGGACGCTGCCGAGCGCAAGGGCCTGATCGGCAGCGGCGACCGCAGCGACCGCATCCGCACCTACAACTTCCCGCAAGGCCGCTGGACCGACCACCGCATCAACCTCACGCTGTACAAGCTGCTGTTCATCATGGAAGGCGACCTGGCCGAACCATTGGGCGCCCTGCGCGCGGCCCAGGAAGCAGAACAACTCGCCGAACTCGAAGTCGGTACTTAAACCCCAAGGACACCATGGCACGCTCCATCAACAAAGGCCCCAAGCCCAGCGGCGGCTACGCCAAGGTCTCCAGCAAATCGCTGAAAGACGCGCAGGAAAAAAGCGCCAAGCGCATGGCCCCACGGCCCGATCACCCCGGCCTGGGCAAGGTGGCACGCGCCGCTCGCAAGCCTGTGGCCTCGGTGTATGGCGATACCGTCGCCACGCTGCAAACCGCTCTGCTGGGCGCACAAAAGCACGGCATAGACAAGCTGGATGCACGCATGCTGCTGCTGCATGTCTTAGGCAAAAATCCGTCCGATGCCGCCTGGCTGATGGCCCATAACAACGACGCCTTGAATCCACTGCAGGCCGCAGCCTTTGGCACGGCTTGTACCCGCCGCCGCGCAGGCGAACCCGTGGCCTATATCACCGGCCAGCGCGAATTCTTTGGCCTGGCGCTACAGGTGGATGCACGGGTACTGGTACCGCGCCCCGACACCGAGACCCTGGTGGACTGGGCGCTGGAACGCCTCCAGGGCCAGGCCACGCCCCAGGTACTGGACCTGGGCACGGGAAGCGGCGCCATCGCCCTGGCTATCCGCCACGCCACGCCACAGGCCCAGGTCACGGCGGTGGATGTCAGTGCCGATGCCTTGGCCGTGGCCCAGGCCAATGCTCAGCGACTGGCGCTGCCGGTGCAGTTTCTGTACAGCAGCTGGCTGGCGCAGGTGTCCGGCAGCTTCGATCTGATCGTCTCCAACCCACCTTATATTGCCGATGCAGACCCGCATCTGCCCGCCCTGGTACACGAGCCGCTAGGCGCCTTGACCGCTGGCACCGACGGGCTGGACGACATCCGCCAGATCGTCCGCCAGGCGCCCGCGCATTTGCAGGCCGGTGGCTGGCTGCTGCTGGAGCACGGCTACGACCAAGCCGCCGCTGTGCGCGCTTTGCTGGAACAAGCGGGCTTCACGCAGGTGCAATCCAGGCAGGACCTCGCCGGCATAGAGCGCTGCAGCGGTGGCCAGCGACCCATCTGAAATTTATAAGATATTGGCCGCTGGCGCAGATAGAACCTACGCTAGCAGCTACATAAAACATAGCAACCAGCCCTAGCCCATGTGGGGGCACAGCAGCGTACGCATTCCGCCGCAACGTGCGCAGTGAAATAATAGCGGTTTGATTTTCAAGGAGCCCCGCCATGAGCGACGCACAACAACGTATTGATGCACTGGTCAAATCCAACGACGTACTGCTATTCATGAAGGGCAACGCCAGCTTCCCGCAGTGCGGTTTCTCGGGCCGCGCCATCCAGCTGCTGAAAGCCTGTGGCGTGGATGCCAAAACGGTCAAGACCGTGAACGTGCTGGAAGACGACGAAATCCGCCAAGGCATCAAGGAATACAGCAACTGGCCCACCATCCCCCAGCTCTACGTCAAGGGCGAATTCGTGGGCGGATCGGACATCATGATGGAAATGTACGAATCCGGTGAACTGCACCAGGTGCTGGGCACCAAGGCCGCCTGAAGCCCAGCCAACCGCCTATGTGGTGCTGAATCCACATAGGCTGTAATAAACGGTACTTTTCCACGGGTTCCACCATGGTGTGCTGGCACGGCTTATGCTGAAATGAAGCTGTGCCAGCAACCAAGGAGTCTTTCATGGAATCCCGCAGTCTTGTTCCGCATGTACCGCAGTTTCAACTGCCCGTCGCCAATGTGCGCAGCGTCTTCCAGACGCAAGAAGTCGAACGCAAACTGGCCAAACTCCCCAGCCGAGAGCACGAAAACCTGCGCAGCACCTACGAGCGCATGCTGGAGCGCGGCCCCGAACGCTTCCAGGTCAAGCCCTCAGGCGTGCCGGAGATGTCGGCCCTGTACCAGGCCCTGCCGAACTTCACCGACGTGCTGGACGACGTCAAACGCCATGTGGCCCTGAGCCAGGACAGCCGCGATGGGCTGGAGGTCACACCCATTCTGCTGCTGGGCCTGCCAGGCATAGGCAAAACCCATTTCGCCAAGAAGCTGGCCGACCTGCTGGGCACCGGCATGAACCTAGTCCCCATGAGCTCCATGACGGCGGGCTGGCTGCTGTCCGGATCGTCCTCCCAATGGAAAGGCGCCAAACCCGGCAAGGTATTCGAAGCACTGATAGACGGTGAATATGCCAACCCGGTGATCGTGGTGGACGAAATCGACAAAGCCAGTGCCGATGCCCAATATGATCCCTTGGGCGCACTCTACAGCTTGCTGGAACACGACACGGCGCAGAACTTCATGGACGAGTTCGCCGAAGTCGCAATCGACGCCAGCCAGGTGATCTGGATCACCACGGCCAACGACCCGCGCGGCATTCCAGAGCCGATTCTGAACCGGATGAACGTGTTTGAAATCGAGCCGCCCTCACCCGAGGCCGCAAGGCAGATTGCCAATAACCTCTACCAGTCCATCCGCTCGGAGCATGGTTGGGGTGAGCGGTTTGCACCCGAACCGAACAGCGATCTGCTGGACGCCCTGGCAGAGCTTGCCCCGCGTGAAATGCGCCGTGCGCTGATGACCGGTTTTGGCAATGCCCGCCTGGATGGACGCGATGCCATCAAGGTAGACGACCTACCCCGTGCCTCGCAACACAAAAGCCGCATGGGCTTTATCCAGTAAGGCCCCAGGCCACTTAGTTGGCCTTTTGCCGCTGTAGCAGCTGCGCGACAAAGTTGGACGGAATCGCATAGCTGATACCAGAGGGTTGGCTGATCGCCGACTCTTTGGTACCTTTGACAAACACCATATTGACGATGCCCACCACTTCGCCGGTTTCCGCATCAAACAGCGGGCCACCACTGTTGCCTGGATAGGCTGTGCCATCCAGCTGGAAAATATCAAAACTGCCGTCACGCAAACTACGGATAGAACGCTCGGTCAGCTGCGCACCCGTGGCCGCTGGCAACACAATCGCTGTAATCGATGACACCATGGCGCGATGGGTCACCGAAGAAAAACCCAGCGCCCCTCCAATGGGAAAGCCCATGAACGCCACGGACTGCCCTTCACGCACACTCTTGGAGTCACGTAAATTCAGTGCGGCAACCGGCGCGCCCTCAAACCGTAACAAAGCCAGATCGTGGACGCGGTCCACTTCCAACACCGATGCGGCGCGCATCTGCAGCTCCCCCTTGGAATCTCTTATCTGCAACGCCAAACTGGCTCCTGCAGGATCCTCTGCCGGCCCCATCAGTACATGGGCATTGGTGACAGCAAGATTGCCGCTCTCAACCACAAACCCCGTTCCGCGCAAAGAAAATCGGGGACTGTTGGTACTCTTGTAATAGCCCACGATAACAACCGAGGGCTTTACGCGGGGAATCACATCAGCCAGTTCGGCCTGTGCGGAGCCCTGAACAAAAAGTGCAAGCAAAACCACATAACGAAAATATGCGCATATTTTCATGCGATTGACTATTCGTATAAGCCGAGAAGCTGATTACACATCAAAGTGTCTTGAGTGCAGACTCGACCTCTTCATGCGAAGCAAAATCCTTACCCAATTTATTCAAGTCTTCCAACAAGGATTTGGCTTTTTGTTTATCACCGGATTTGATATATATTTTTGCCAAATTCAGCTTGAGCACTGCATTACCAGGCTGCAGCGATAAAGCCTTGTTTTCTATCTCAATTGCTTTGGCGTAATCACCCTTATCAGCCCACAACATGGCCAAAGTATCCATGAAGGAGGGTTGATTTGGTATCAAATTGATAGCCTTTTCGGCAAAACCTATAGCCGAATCTTTTTTCAGCTGCCCCGAAACCCACGCCAAATTATTGTACGCAAGAGCATTAGAGGGCTGCAATTGCACAACATTGGTGTAATATTTTTCAGCAACCGTATAGTCTTTTTTTGCCAAAGCATCATCAGCCATATACAACATAAAAGCTGTATCTTTTGGATGCTCCTTGAGCCAAGTTGCTATAAATTTATCAGCATCTTGTTTGTTGCCCGAAGCCACCAGAGCTGCGTGTATTTTTATAGCTGCTCCCAGCGAGTTGGTTTGCTTCAATCCCAATCGATAAGCTGCAAGCGCTTCATCCCACTTCTTTTGTTCGGAAAATATATCACCCTCCAAGATATATCCGATATTTTCTTTGGGGCGTTGTCGCTGTATCGTTCTCGCAGTAGTAATCGCATTTTGATAGCGATCAGAGGTCGCATCCAAGAACGCCAGAGCACGCTGAGCATCCAATAGGTCAGGCTTCAACTCCAATGCCTTCTGTAAATTTTGAACTGCTGCTTCTTTGTTTTTGGCAGCCAAATTTACATTCGCCAAACGCATCTGAGGCAAAGGAGACAAAGGTTGCAAGGTTGCTAATTTATTGAAGGTTGCAATCGCCTGGTTTGTATCTCCAGATGCCTGCAAGGCACGTCCAAAGGCGTCTAACAATTCAGGACTTTCCGGCAATGCCGTTGTCGCATCCTGGGCCGTTGACAAAGCCGCTTTGGCATCCTTGTTTGCCAGATAATAATCCACCAACAAAACACGCGGTGCTGGATTTGATGTATCAGCAGAAATAGCATTCGCAATCAATTTGGAGACTTCCTCCTTGCTGCCTCCGGCTTCTTTGCGGACCTCGGCCAGAGCTAGCAAAGCCTGCATATTCTTTGGATCCTTCGCAAGAATCGCGTTAAATCGCTTAGATGCCTCATCCGGCTTTTTTTCCGCAATATCCAGAGCGGCAAGACTTGCTACAGCGGGAAAATAATTGGGATTTAATTTAGAAGAAGCCTCAAAACTTTTTCTTGCCGCAGCCACATTACCCTGTGCAAATAGTATTTTGCCGCGTAAATTTTGTGAAATAGGGTTTTCGGGAACCTTTTTCTCCATCGCAGAAATCGCAGCCAAGGCTTTATCGTAATCCTGCTTGCGTAAATACTCTCCAATCAACGCCATATCGGCACTAATTCCCCTATCAGATGCAGAAATATCACGCAACTCCACAAATGCAATATCGCCTTCGCCGGCAGCCATATGCGCCAAAGCCAGCGATGTTCTCTTCATTGCATTTTTAGGATCGACCTTGGAAGCCTTTGCAAAATAATCAACCGCCTTCTTGACATCTCCATTTTGCATATAGGCTTCACCAGCCACAGAGTACAGCGTGACATCCACAGGCTCCTGACTTAATGCTGGCTCCAATGTAGCGATCGCCTTGGATACCTGCCCCGTGCGCAGATAGACCATAGTCAACATACGACGCGCCAAAGAAAGCTCTGGCGCAGCAGTCAAGGCCTTGTTTAAATAGATTTCCGCCTGCAACATTGAATTCAACTGAAATTCAATAGCCCCGGCTAATTGCAGGCCACGCGTATATGTAGGAGCAACCTTCAGCAGTTGCTGAGAAAACTCTCTTGCCGCCTTATAGTCTTTCTTCTGATAAGCCAACTGGGTTTCAAAATATTTGACTTGTGGACTATTGGGGGCGATCGCTTTCATCGCCTCCAATTTCTTAGCAGCCTCGTCTAATTTTTCCTGCTGCATCAACAGCACCAGCATACCCATATAGCCAGGTAAATAACTGGGCTTGGCCTGCACCGATTTTTCATATAAAGCCAGAGCTGCATCCTGATCATTGGATGCACTCAACACCAAATCACCCTTCAGCTTCAAAGCATCGGCATTATTGGGGGATTTTTTAATAACCGCATCAATCGATGCCAGAGCGCCCGGCATATTATTTTTAGCGGCCTGCCGACGGACGCTCATGATCAAAGCATCGACATTTTCAGGATCTTCGGCCAAAGCCGCATCCAACGCCGCCTGCCCGGCCCCCGCCATTCCTTGCTCAAAAAATGCCGTGCTCAACGCTAGCTGCAACTCAACTTTTGCAGCAGCAGTTTCAAGCTGGGTCTTCGCAAAACTGTCGGTAACTTTCTTAAATTTGCCCTGGGCCAGCGAAGCTTTCGCAAGCTCCGGCACGACCAGATCGTCGGAATACTTCAAAGCCCGAGCCTTATCCAACTCCACCTCGGCTGCTGCCGAGTCGCCTAAATTCAACAGTGTTTTACCCAATAAAAATCGAGCTTCAGGCAAATTGGGGTTAATTTGCAACGCATTTTTAATTTGAATGATTGCAGCTTTTTTCTCATTTTTCTCCAGGCTTTGCTTCGCAGAGGCCAGATAATTCTCAGGCTTGTCATTGCCACAGGCAGTCAAAAATGCAGTCACGGCCACCGCACACAAAATACCACGAGAATTTTTATATCGCTGAATCATTATTACATCCAAACAAAATCAAAATGCATGCACTTTTACTTCAGACCTAGCCGATGCATAATATCGTATAAGGTTGGTCGACTTACGCCCAACAACTCCGCAGCCTTCACGATATTTCCATTTACACGCCCTAGTGCTGAAATAATTGCATTTTTTTCTGCACTCTCACGCACGGTACGTAAATCCAAAGAATCATCAGCTGCTTCAGAAACAACAGATTCCAACCCCACGTCTTCCGGAGTAATCTTGTTTCCATCCGCCATAATTACTGCACGCTTGATGCAGTTTTCCAACTCCCGGATATTGCCTGGCCATGTATGGTTCTCTATAACCCGTACACATTCCTCGCTCAAATTCAACGAGCCACGATTTTGCTCACGCGCAAACCTGCGTACAAAAGAATAAGCCAACAAAGCTGCATCACCATTGCGGGCGCGCAATGGTGGAATATTGATGACAATTTCAGCCAAGCGGTAATACAAATCCTCTCTGAACCGGGACTCTTTGCTCAAGGCTTTCAAATCCTGGTGGGTCGCACAAACAATCCGTACGTCAACCGGAATCTCTTGACGTCCCCCCACCCGTTCAATAGTCCGCTCCTGGATAAAACGCAGCAGCTTGGCCTGCAGGGAAAATGGCAAGTCCCCAATTTCGTCCAGCATCAAGGTGCCGCCGTTGGCCATCTCGATCTTGCCGAGCGTGGTCTTGGCCGCACCGGTGAACGCACCTTTCTCGTAACCAAATAACTCGCTCTCCAGCAGGTTCTCCGGAATGGCCGCGCAGTTGATGGCAACAAACTTTTCGCCCTTGCGCTGCGATGCCTGGTGGAGTCCCCGCGCCAGTACTTCCTTGCCGGTACCACTTTCACCCAGCAACATGACGGTAGCCGTGGTGTTGGCAACCTTCTCAATCGTGCGGCATACGCGCAGCATCTCGGGGTCACGCGTCACCAAGCCCGCCAAGGCGTCTGGCTGGTACATCTCCTGCAAACGGCGATTTTCTTTTTGCAGTTCGAACATGCGAAACGCACGGTCAATCGTCAAATTGAGCAACTCCGGCTCAAACGGTTTGGCAAAGAAATCGTAAGCGCCCAATGCAACCGCCCGCAAGGCGTTGGCCTGGTCATTCTGCCCCGTCAAAACGATGACCTTGGTATCGGGTTCCACCGCCAGAATCTGCTCCAGCAATTTAAAGCCCTCGCTCACGCCGTCAGCATCCGGCGGCAGCCCCAGATCCATGGTGACCACGGCCGGGCTGTGCCTGCGCAGTTGCACCAGGGCACTGTCTCGGTCGTTGGCGGTCACCGACTCAAATTTGTCCACGGACCACTTGATCTGCTTCTGCAGCGCGAGGTCGTCCTCCACAATCAACAGGGAACGGGCGTTATCACTGCTCATATCGCCCCCATCTCATGCAGGTCAGAACCTTGATGTACCTCGAACAACGGCAACAAAATTGTCACAAGCGTTCCTTTGTTTTGCGCGCTGCTTACCAAAATCTTCCCCCCCAATTCCTGCACATACTGAAAGCTTTCATAGGCGCCAATGCCCATACCCGCCTGTTTGGTTGTTTGAAATGGCTTGAAGAGCCGTTCTTGCACAAACTCTTCCGACATACCGTGCCCCGTATCGCCTATTTCCACCCGGGCCTGGCCGCTGGCGCGGTCCAGTTTGACCCATACTCGGCCTGATGGATCTGTGGCATCGAAAGCGTTCTGCACCACGTGACCGATGATGCGCTCAAGGCGCTCCTCGTGCCCACGCGTAAGAACCTTATCGATCAATTCCACCTCCAACTGCCGACCTCGTTTGAGGGCCACAGAGGCAATGCGCTGAACAATGATAGCCAGATCGACCCCGACAACGGTTCCCGGCGGTGTGGCACCTTCGCGCAATTGGAGCATCAGCTGGCGCATTCTGTCTAATGAATTCTCTACCGTCATCAGCATGTCCTGCTGAAACTCCGGGTTGTCGTGCAGACGCTTGGCATTCTTCAACATCAAGGACAGCTGGGTGACAATATTCTTGAGGTCATGAACCACAAAAGCCGACATGCGGTTGAAGGCGTCAAACTTGCGCACCTCCAGCAAGGCCTCCGTAGCCCGCATCTGGGCCAGGTAGCTAGCCGCCTGGCGACCAGCGGTTTTCAGCAAATCGTTGACCTCCCAGTTGACGTCAATATTGGTGCGCGCACTGGCCAGCACCACAAAACCAATCATCTCACCCCCTGCTGTCAAGGGCACGATCAGCCAGGCTTGCGGTAATTCCTGCAACCAGGTTGGCAATTTCAAATCGCCATAGCGTTTGGAATAAGTACGAAACTCTTCCAGATTGATCACCCAACCGCTGCTGGCCAGGAACTGGCAAAAAGAAGACTCCGCCTCTTCCTTGACCGGGCTGGATGCCAGGTTCCAGCAGGCCGTCTGGCGGAATGCAGCTTCGCTGCCGCTCTTCATCCACAGGCTGCCGCCCGGGCTTTCCAGCATGTCCGCAAGTGCCCGCACAACCTGCTGGCCCATGTCATTTGGCGATTGGTTGCCAGACAAGGTTTGAGTGAACTTGAGCCATTCTTCCCGATAGTCATAGCGGTAGCGAAAGAAGTGCTTGCCCACAAACACTCTCAGCTTGGCCCGGAACGCGCCCGACAGGGTCAGCACCAGAAGTGCAATCAGCGCAGAAAAAACCAGCCCCTGCTGCAAGGCGCGCCCCCATTCGCCACCAAAGTAGCGTACGTAATAGCCCACAGCTGAAATGAAGATCAGATAAGCCCCCGCCACCAGCAAAGTAGCGGAATGGAAAGCGGCCTTTTGCGAAACCCGGATATTCGCGATCCAGTCGCTGCGCCGCAGGGTGGACAGCAGCAACAACACCACCATCAGACCGTGGACCGCCCCCCGAATACTGAGCGCATCGACGTCAATCCGCTTGAACAGCACGGCCTGGGAATACAGGTACAGGTCGAACAGGAAGATGCCTGCAATCCCAAGACTCAGCGGCTTGATGTTCCAGCGAGAATCCTCGCTAACATTGCTATAGACCTGCTCCAGCAAGACCAGCCCCATCACCGGCAAAGCGGTTGCAGCCATCAGATACAACCAAACCGCATCTCCGAAATAAGTGACCTGGAACACCAGCAATAGCGGAGCGGCCACAGCAAAACATAAGGCCGCCAAAGTCACCCATGGCAACCAGCCCATGCCGGGGGGATATTGACCTTCACGGTTGGCACGGCATAGCGACAGCATGAAGCCAAACCAGCAAGCGTAACGCGCCACATCCGCCAACCCGCCCAATAGCTGCCACACCGCTTGCGGGTGCGAGCCAAATACAAACTGCAGCCAGCCCCACACGGCCGTGAAGCCTACCGCCGCCATCAGATAGACCGAGGATGCATTGCGGGGTGCACGCCAGTAGCCAAGGCCCAACAGCCGCATGCCGAAAGCGGTGTACACCACCGCAGCCAGTGCATAACCCAGAGAGGTCAACGTAGTGGTTTGGCTATCCATGCAACAGAACGCGGGGTACGGTGGATAAGCGCGACAGCAGGCGCTTATGGTTCAGCGGGCGCCTTTTGCCAGCAACACCACGCCCACGGTTTCAAAAAGAATGACGATGTCCAGAAACAGCGAGTGGTTCTTGACGTAATACAGGTCGTACTGCAGCTTCTCAGCCGAATCTTCCAGTGTGGAACCATAGTGATAGCGGACCTGGGCCCAACCCGTCACGCCGGGTTTCACGCTTTGACGCACGGCATAGTAAGGAATCTGACGCGTCAACTGGTCCACAAAGTAAGGCCGCTCCGGCCTGGGGCCGACCATGCTCATGTCACCGTTCAGCACGCAGAACAGCTGCGGCAGCTCGTCAATACGCACCTTGCGGATGAATTTGCCGACCTTGGTCACACGGTCATCCTGGGCAGCGGCCCAGCGCGGGGTGCCGTCCTTCTCGGCATCGGTACGCATGCTGCGGAACTTGATGACATTGAACAGTCGGCCATTGAAGCCCACGCGTTCCTGCCGGTAGAAAATCGGCCCGGGACTCTCCAGCATCACCAACAGCATGGTGACCAACATGATCGGCAAGGTCAGCAAAATCAGCACCACGGCACTGAAAATATCAAACAGGCGCTTTACCGCCGAGCGTAAGCCGCCTTGACTGAAACCATCGCCAAAAATCAGCCAACCGGCGTTAACGGAATCCAGCCGAATCTGGCCCTTGGTCTTCTCAAAGTGCGTGGCCACGTCCACCACCCGCACACCATGCAACTTGCAGTCCAACAGCTCACGCAAAGGCATGCTGCCACCGCGGCGCTCCACCAGGGCCACCACGATCTCGTCCACCTCCAGCTCCAGCGCCGTATCGGTCAAGGATTTGTGCTTGGACAAAATCCCCCAGGCCGACACCTCGGACTCCGCCTCATTCGGGCTGGCGTAATAGCCCACCACGTCCACATGGGGGTCTTCATTCTTCAACGTCTTACCCACCAATGCCGCACGCGGTCCCGTGCCGAATACCAGCACACGGTGGCGCATCATGGACTGGGGTGTGGAATGGGCTACATAGACCCGGTGCAAGAGCACGAAAACGAAACCGGCCATGGCCGCCATGGCCAGGTTTTCCCGGCTCGCCAAGCTGCCCGGGAACAAGGAAAACACCGCAAAAGTCAACGGTACGGCGAACACCAGCGACAGCATGGCCCGTGCGCGTGATTGGTTCAAGGACCGGTTATGGATACGCTGGTAAAACCCCAGAGCCGAATTGATGACCAGCATGCCCAGTGACAGCAGACTGGCCTGCCCCAGCAGAGCCACAACCGAGGTCAAATCCTCACCCCGCCAAACCACCACGACCAAAACTGCAGCAATGACCAAACCCAGGTCAAGAAATATCTGCAAAAGTGTTTGTTTATGCAGGTAATGGTTAAAAAGTTTAATCACGACCGCCCCCTAGTAACAACACGCAGCTACCCCCTGGTCTGTGACGGGACACGCTATTTTGCGAAGGGGATACCGAAGCCGGCGCAAACGTGGTCTGCGGGCCATTCTGCAGGGGAAAATTCATCGAATGTCTTGAACTACGGAGTTATTCTTATTCGCCTTACAGCATACTTTCATCGATTTTTCGGTGATCACAAAGCTGCCCTCTCTTGCTGCGTATTCTCCATTATGGGCTGTTTTTGATACATATCGATTCAATGCCGGATGTAACAGGCGGCACATCGCAGCATTCAAACGCCCTCACTCCGTCCAACAGGCTGAATGCCCACGCGCACACGGCAAAATCCAGCCGTATGGATACACATGTACTGGTCGCCGGTGGCGGCATCGGAGGAATGGCGGCGGCACTGGCTTGCAGCCTTGCAGGCCAAAAAGTCACCTTGTTTGAACGTGTCAGCACCTTCAGCGAAGTTGGTGCAGGCATACAGATAGGCCCCAACGTCGTGCGCCAGCTATACCAATGGGGACTGGACGAGGCCTTGCAGGGAGTGGTCGCTTTTCCAAACCGGCTGCAGGCCCGCGATGCACGCAATGGCGCGGAGCTAGGCGTTCTGCCTCTAGGGCAGACCATGCAGCAGCGCTACGGCGCCCCTTACGCCACGGTGCACCGTGCCGACCTCCACACCCTGCTGCACACGGCAGTGCAACAGCAAACCGACACACAGCTGCACACGCAGCGCACCCTAAAGCAGTTCCAGCAAAATGACGGCGGCGTACAGGTAGGCTGGACAGAGCACGCCGGCACTGCCACCGACGACTATGCCGGTCATGTGCTGGTCGGAGCTGATGGTCTGTGGAGCCCCGTGCGCCAGTGGCTGCTGCATGACGGCCCACCGCGCGCCACAGGCCACCTGGCCTACCGTGCCCTGGTGCCACAGGCCCAGCTGCCGGCACATCTGCGCTCCCAGCAGGTCACGGCCTGGCTGGGCGACAAGCTACACGTGGTGCAGTACCCCGTACGCCGGGGTGAATGGCTGAATGTGGTGGCGATTGTGCAAAGCCCCTGGCCCGGGCCCGCCGACAGTCTGGAGCAATGGGACCACAGCGCCAACGCCGCCGACCTGCGTGCCAAGCTGATCCAGACCTGCGCACCACTGCAAGACCTGGTGCAAGCCATAGACAGCTGGCGCCTGTGGGTGCTGTGCGACCGCCCGCCCATTGCCGGCGCGCACCAGCATGCGCAGGGCCGGGTGGCGCTACTGGGCGATGCGGCCCACCCCATGCGCCCCTACTTGGCCCAGGGCGCGGGCATGGCGATTGAAGATGCCGCCGCGCTGGCCGCCGCGCTGGGCTCGGGCCAGCCTATCCCTGCCGCACTGCAACACTATGCGCAACAGCGCTGGCAACGCAATGCCCAGGTCCAGGCCCGGGCCGTGCGCAACGGCCAGATATTCCACGCCACCGGCTTGGTACGCTGGGGCCGGAACCGCGCCATGCAGCTGGGGGGAGAACGGCTGATGGACCAGCCCTGGCTGTACGGCTACACGCCACCTGCGCCGTAATTGCTACAAACTTCATAGCTTCCAGCGCAGGTAATATCTGCGCCAGCGGCCTGCAAAGCTTACAAATTGGTACGTAGCGTCCAGATCTCCGGGAACAGCACCACGTCCAGCATCTTGCGCAGATAGCTCACGCCGCCCGTGCCACCCGTGCCGCGCTTGAAGCCAATCACCCGCTCCACCGTGGTGACGTGGCGGAAGCGCCAGAGGCGGAACGCGTCTTCCAGATCGGTCAGCTTCTCACCCAGTTGGTAAATGTCCCAGTGCTCGCGCGGATCGCGGTAGGCCACCAGCCAGGCCTGCTCCACGGCGGCGTCGGCCACATAGGGCTGGGTCCAGTCGCGCTGCAAGTGGCCGGCCGGAATGGCCAGTCCACGCCGCGCCATCAGGCGCAGCGACTCGTCGTACAGCGAAGGTGCCTCGTACGCGGCCTGCACCAGCGCCAGCAAATCCGGCCGGTGCGCATGCGGCTTGAGCATGGCCGCATTCTTGTTGCCCAGCGCAAATTCGATGCAGCGGTACTGCGCACTCTGGAAGCCGCTGGAACTGGCCAGGTAGGGCCGCATGGCGCTGTACTCAGGCGGCGTCATGGTGGCCAGCACGTCCCAGGCATGGACCAGCTGGGCCATGATCTTGGACACACGGGCCAGCATCTTGAAGGCGCTGTGCAGATCGTCCGCCGCCACACAGCGCATGGCCGCGTGCAGCTCGTGCAGCATCAGCTTCATCCACAGTTCGCTGGTCTGGTGCTGGACGATGAACAGCAGCTCGTCGTGTGCCGGCGACAAGGGCTTTTGCGCCCCCAGCAAGGCGTCCAACTGCAGGTAGTCGCCGTAGCTCATGGACTGGCTGAAGTCCAGCTGGGCTCCCTCCTGGCGAACGATGTCTATAGGTTTTGTCATGGTATTCAATCAGTTGAGGACAGAGCAACGCGCTTCACTGCGTGAAGGTGCGTTGCTCTGTCCCGCAATGCTTCAGGTAACCGCGTGCTTCTGGTTGAACTCGGGCCGGCGCCATTCTTCGCTTTCCAGCACCTGCTGCAGCTGGTCCACCGCATTCCACACGTCTTCATAGCCCAGGTACAGCGGCGTGAAGCCAAAGCGCAGGATGTCCGGGTGCTGGGCGCCATTGCCAGCACGGTAGTCGCCAATCACGCCACGGGCAATCAACGCCTGCACGATGGCATAGGCGCCCTCGGCTTTGCTCAGGCAGACCTGCGAGCCGCGTTGGGCATGTTCGCGCGGAGTTGCCAGGCCGAGCCCGTGGCCGGCGCAGCGCTGCTCGACCAGTTCAATGAACAAATCGGTCAGGGCCAGCGACTTCTGGCGCAGGGTCTGCATGGCGCTCTGGTTCGGCACGATGCGGCCGGCCGCGTCGAACACATCCAGCCCGCATTCCAGCGCCGCCAGGCTGATCATGGGCTGGGTGCCGCACAGATAGCGCGTCACGCCGGGGGCCGGCCGGTAATCGGGGGTGAACTCGAACGGCGCGGCGTGGCCCCACCAGCCGGCCAGCGGTTGCCAGAAGCGCTCGGCATGCGCGGTGTTCACCCACACAAAGGCTGGCGCACCGGGCCCCCCGTTCAGGTATTTGTAGCCGCAGCCGACCGCGAAGTCGGCCTTGGCAGCCGTCAAATCCACCGGCACGGCGCCGGCACTGTGCGCCAGGTCCCATAGCATCAGCGCGCCGGCCTCGTGCGCCGCTTGCGTGACGGCCGGCATGTCGTGCATGGCGCCGGTGCGGTAGTTCACGTGGGTCAGCATCAGCACCGCGACCTGCGGAGTCAAGGCGGTAGCGATCTCTTCGGGCTCGACCAGTTGCAGCGTGAATCCATGCTGGCGGCACAGCGATTCGGCGATGTACAGATCGGTAGGGAAGTTGCTGCGCTCGCTGACCACCAGCTTGCGCTGCGGCGCATCGGCAGCCGCCATGTTCAGCGCGGCGGTCAGCACCTTGAACAGGTTCACCGAAGTGCTGTCGGTGGCCACCACCTCGCCCTGGCCCGCACCGATCAGCGGTGCAATCTGGTTGCCCAGGCGCTGCGGCAGGTCGAACCAGCCGGCGCTGTTCCAGGACTTGATCAGGTCGGTGCCCCACTCCTGCGTCACCACCTGAGCAACGCGGGCGGCGGTGGCCGCGGGCAGCACGCCCAGCGAATTACCGTCCAGATAAATCACGCCGGGCGGCAGGCTGAAATGGGCGCGCAGCGGCGCCAGGGGGTCCAGCGCATCCAGGCGCAGGCAGTCATGCAAAGTCGTCACGGTTCTTCCTTCTCAGATTCAAAGTGAGCGCAAAACAGCGCGCACGGGGGATGCGTCGGCGGTCATCAGCTTCAGCGGCAGGGCGATGAGTTCGTAGTCGCCCTCGGGCACGTCATCGAGCACCAGGTTTTCCAGCACCCGCAGGTTCAGGCGGCGGATGGTCTGGTGGCTGTCCAGGGTCTTGCTGTCAGCCGGGTCGATGCTGGCGGTGTCGATGCCGATCAGCATCACGCCCAGCGCGGCCAGGCGCTCCACAGTCTCTGGCGCATAGGCGGCCAGGTCGCCATCCCAGCGGTCCACCGGCATGTGCTGGTAGGTGCGCACCAGTACACGGGGAGGTAAGTGCGGCGGCAGATCCTGCACGGCATGGGCCAGATGCTCCCACAGCACCAGCGGGCCACGGCCTATGCAGTGGATGACACGGCAGGGGCCAAGATACGGTGCAAGATCGACCGCGCCGATCGCCTGGCCCTGCGGGTCGTAGTGCAGCGGCGCATCGGCGTGGGCGCCGACATGGGGCGACAGGGTCAGCGCGCTGACGTTGACCGGGCAGGCCGGCGAGATGGTCGCCGTCCACTGCTGTTGGTACGGTGTATCACCCGGAAACACCGGGCTGCCAGGGGCGACGGGGGGTGAAATATCCCAGAGGTTTTGCATAGTGCGGCGAAGGTATCACCGCTAAAAACCGCGTGGTGTCGGTTATTTCCAACAGCCAGTAAATTCTGAAACCCGGCCCGCGTCGGCAAGCCGTGGTGCGCGAAGGCTACTGTGCCGCCAGGGCATTTCGTATAAAGAAATAGCTTCTGGCGCAGGTATTACCTGCGCCAGAGGCTATTAAATAGATAGCACACAACCTGCTGGCCAGGTAGCTTGCAACTTATGCCACCCGTCCCAGCAGCAGGTATTCCATGAGCGCCTTTTGCACATGCATGCGGTTTTCGGCTTCGTCCCACACCACCGACTGCGGGCCGTCGATCACATCGGCTTCGACCTCTTCGCCGCGGTGCGCGGGCAGGCAGTGCATGAACAGCGCGTCGGGCTTGGCGGTACGCATCATTTCCGTATCCACACACCAGTCGGCGAAGGCTTTTTTACGCGCCTCGTTCTCGGCCTCGTAGCCCATGCTGGTCCACACATCGGTAGTGACCAGGTCGGCACCGGCGCAGGCCTGCATCGGGTCTTTGAAGACCTTGTAGCTGTCGCTGGAACGCAGGCCGGCCACGGACTGGTCGACCTCGTAGCCGCTAGGGGTGCTGACGTGCACGGTAAAGCCCAGGATCTCGCTGGCCTGCAGCCAGGTATTGGCCATGTTGTTGCCGTCACCCACCCAGGCCACCGTCTTGCCGGCGATGCTGCCGCGCTGCTCGATGTAGGTGAAGATGTCGGCCAGAATCTGGCAGGGGTGGAACTCGTTGGTCAGGCCGTTGATGACCGGCACGCGCGAATGCTCGGCAAAGCGCTCGATCTTGGTCTGCTCAAAAGTGCGGATCATCACCAGGTCGACCATGCGGCTGATGACCTTGGCGCTGTCTTCGATGGGCTCGGCCCGGCCCAGCTGGCTGTCGCCGGTGGTCAGGTGCACCACGCTGCCGCCCAGCTGGTACATGCCGGCCTCGAAACTTACGCGGGTGCGGGTGGAGGCCTTTTCAAAGATCATGGCCAGCGTACGGTCCACCAGGGAATGGTGTTTTTCGTAAGACTTGAACTTCTTCTTGATCAGCGCCGCACGCTCAAACAGGTACGCGTATTCCTCGGCGCTGAAGTCGCTGAATTGCAGGTAGTGCTTCATACGGGTTCTGCCAAAAATTGCTTGACCAAGGGGCACAGAATGCCGACCAGTTCATCGGCCTCGGCGGCCGTCATGATCAGCGGCGGCACCAGGCGGATCACGCTGTCGGCGGTGACGCTGATCAGCAGGCCTGCATCCACCGCACGCTGGGCCAGCACGCCGCAGGGGCGTGCCAGCTGCACGCCAATCATCAGGCCCTGACCACGCACTTCCACAAAGCCTTCCACGCCGGCCAGCTCTCGGCGCAGCGCGGCTTGCAAGTGCGCCCCCACCGTGGCCGCGTTCTCCAGCAGGCCCTCTTCTTCCATGATGCGTATGGTTTCCACACCGGCGCGCATGGCCAGCGGGTTGCCGCCGAAGGTGGTGCCGTGGTTGCCGGGCTGGAAGATGTGGGCAGCTTTGGGGCCTGCGACCACTGCGCCCACCGGCACGCCCGAGCCCAGGCCCTTGGCCAGCGGCATCACATCGGGCTTGATACCCGCCCACTGGTGGGCAAACCATTTGCCGGTACGGCCCATGCCGCACTGCACTTCGTCGATCATCAGCAGCCAGTCGCGCTCATCGCAGAGCTTGCGCACCTGCTGCAAGTATTCGATGCGCATGGGGTTCACGCCGCCCTCGCCCTGGATGGTCTCGAAGAACACCGCCGTCACATTGGGGTTGCCCTCGGTGGCCTTCTTCAAGGCCTCGATATCGTTCAGCGGCACGCGGATGAAGCCTTCGACCATGGGGCCAAAGCCCTTCTGGATCTTCTCGTTGCCGGTGGCGCTGAGCGTGGCAATGCTGCGGCCGTGGAAGGCTTTTTCATAGACCACAATCTCGGGGCGCTCGATACCCTTGTCATGGCCAAACTTGCGCGCCAGCTTCAAGGCGGCTTCGTTGGCTTCCAGGCCGGTGCAGCAGAAGAACACATTCGTCAGGCCCGACAGCTCGACCAGCTTGGCGGCCAGCTTTTCCTGGTTGGGCACATGGTAGTAGTTGCAGCTGTGGATGATCTTGCCGATCTGGTCCTGCAAGGCGGGCACCAGCTTGGGGTGGTTGTGGCCCAGCGTGTTGACCGCAATGCCGCCCAGACCGTCCAGGTAAGACTTGCCATTCACATCCCACACTCGCACGCCTTGGCCATGCGACAGCGCAATCGGCAGTCGGCCATAGGTGTTCATGGTGTGGGGTGAGGAAGCCTCAATGAAAGCGGTCATGCAGTTCTCCAAAATAAACGGGGATTCAGGGTCAACAGAACCGCTGAAACGCAATTTTAGGCGCAGAGATTGCACGGTTTTTTGACAATTGCGCATTACTGCAATGCTTGGCGACCTGGATAGACACCACAGAAAAGCCCCAAGTCTTATATAAGATACAATTCTTGTGCAGTGCAACAGAGCACCGCAAACAGGCCTATTGCCGCTATGATTCGGTCCATTGCTGCCTCGCAGAACTCCCATCTGGGATGCACCAAACCCCTACTCAAAAGCCCCACCTGATGGTTTCCAAAGCTGCCAAAGAAGTCTTTATCCAAGGTGTCACGAGCAACGGAAAAACCTTCCGCCCCAGTGACTGGGCCGAGCGCCTGGCCGGCGTGTTGAGCCAGTTTCGCCCCGGTGGCGCCCAGCCCGGCAGCCACCTCAGCTACTCTCCTTGGTGCGTGCCCACCACCATCAACGGCATCAAGTGCGTGATCCTGAACCACGAACTGCGCGACTACGACGTAATGGCCTGGGACTTCGCCATCAACTTCGCCCGCGACAACGGCCTGCAAGTGGCCGAGGCCTGCCTGATCCCCGACGCCGCGTCCAAATAAAGCGCTGACTGCCCCTCACCGGGGGCATGCAACACAAAACCCAAATTCCATAACGAAAAAACCGCCAGAGCTTGCGCTCTGGCGGTTTTTTGCGGTGCTGGCAGCGCACCCACAAAACGGCGGACTAACTAGCTCACGCTAAGCAGTCCGGGCGGTTTGCTTAAAAAATTAAGCGGCGACAGGTGCGGCGCCCAGCGCCTTCACCTTGGTGCTCAGACGGCTCTTATCGCGAGCTGCCTTGTTCTTGTGGAAGATGCCCTTGTCGGCAACCGTGTCCACCACAGCTTGCATCTTGGCAAACAGTTCGGTGGCTTTGGTCTTGTCGCCAGCGAGAACGGCTTTTTCAACGTTCTTCACAGCGGTACGGTATTTGGAACGCAGCGAGGTGTTCGCAGCATTGATCTTGATGTCCTGGCGGACGCGCTTGCGGCCGGAGGCCAGGCGGGGGTTCTTTTTCTTAGGCTTGGTTGCCATAATATATTCCTTAGGTGTTAGAGGATGTTGCCAGCAAAGCCCACCATTATAGCAGGCAGTGGTACCCCTGGCAGCCAGGCTCATCTGGCGGGCTACACTCGCCGGGTGAGCCTTTTCAAATCTGCATCCACCATCTCCCTGCTGACCCTGGCCTCCCGCGTGGGCGGCCTGGTCCGCGACCAGCTATTTGCCGCCACCTTTGGCGCCAACGCCATGACCGACGCGTTCTACGTGGCGTTCCGCATTCCCAACCTGTTCCGACGCTTTTTTGGCGAGGGCGCGTTCAGCCAGGCCTTTGTGCCGGTGCTGGCTGCCAGCAAAGCCAAAAATGGGCAAGAGGCCACCAAACAACTGATAGACAATGTCACCACGCTGCTGACCTGGATACTGGTGATCACCTGCGTGCTGGGCGTGGTGGGAGCACCGCTGCTGGTCTGGGGCTTGGCCGGCGGCCTCCAGCAGGAACCACAAGCCTACGCAGCAGCCACCGTGATGACGCGCTGGATGTTCCCCTACATCCTGTTCATCTCGCTGGTGTCCATGGCCTCCGGCATTCTGAATACCTGGCGCATCTTCGCCGTGCCGGCCGCCACGCCGGTGCTGCTGAACATCGCCATGATCGCCGCGACCTTCTGGGGCACGCCCTGGTTCCGCAACCACGGCATAGAACCTATTTACGCGCAAATCATCGGTGTGATGCTGGGCGGCCTACTGCAGCTGGGAGTGCAGATTCCCGCCCTGAAACGGCTGGGCCTGTTTCCAAGCATAGGCATCAGCTGGACTGCCGTGCGCACCGCCTGGGCGGATGAAGCTACCAAAAATGTAGCAAAACTGATGGTGCCGGCGTTACTGGGCGTGGGTGTGGCGCAGATTTCCATCTTCATCAACACCCAGATCGCCTCCCGCCTGGCGCCCGGCAGCGTGAGCTGGATCAGCGGCGCCGACCGCTTGATGGAATTCCCCACAGCCATGCTGGGCGTGGCCCTGGGCGTGGTGCTGATGCCCCAGTTGGCCGGTGCTCGCGCGGCCAACGACCCCAAACAATATTCCGCCATGCTGGACTGGGGCCTGCGCCTGGTGGTGCTGCTGGCCGTGCCCTGCTCGGTGGCGCTGCTGACCTTTGCCACGCCGCTGGTGGCCGTCATCTTCCATTACGGTGTGTTTGCCGAAAGCGATGTGGAACAGACCGCCCGCGCCCTGATGGGCTGGGGCGTAGGCCTGCTGGGCGTGGTGGCCATCAAGGTGCTGGCCCCCGGCTTTTATGCCAGCCACAATATGAAGACGCCAGCCCGCATTGCGGTGGCTGTGCTAGTGATCACCCAGCTCTTCAACTTCGCGCTGGTACCGGTATTCCAGCACGCGGCGCTGACCTTGTCGGTCGGCCTGGGCGCGATGGTGAACGCCAGCTGGCTGCTGATTGGGCTGCGCCAGCGCGGCAGCTACCAGCCTCTGCCGGGCTGGTGGAAGTTCATTCTGCAGGTGCTGGCGTCCAGCGCTCTGCTGGCGGTTTTCCTGCTGTGGGCGGCAAATGCCGTGCCCTGGACCCACTACCAGCACGCAAAATTGGAACGAATTTGGCTTCTAGCGCTGGTATTACTTGCGTCAGCAGCTATTTATTTCGTAGCACTATGGGCATCCGGCTTAAAGATACGTAAACTTCTGCGGCATTGAGTCCGGTAGCTTGACGACGCCCCCACGCTCCACTACAAAGACGTTATGCAGATCCGCTTCGAAGCACCCACCGCACTTGAATACTTTGCCTCGTTGGTGCAAAGCGACGAACAACTGCCCTTGCTGGAGGCCGCGGCCAGTCTGGCGCAAGACGAATACCCCGAATTGGACATGGAACAGGTGCTGGGCGATATGGACCAGCTGCTGGCCCGGCTGAAGCGCCGCCTGCCGCCCGACTCCGCCCCGTTGCAGCGCCTGCGTTCGCTGAACCAGTTCTTCTACCGCGATCTGAACTTTGGCGGCAACGTCAACGACTACTACGATCCCGACAACAGCTACCTGAACGCGGTGCTACGCACCCGCCGGGGCATCCCCATCTCACTGGCCGTGCTGTGGATGGAGCTGGCCCAGGGCATAGGCCTGGCGGTGCGCGGCGTGGCCTTCCCCGGCCACTTCATGGTCAAGGTCAACCTGCCCAAGGGCCAGGTGGTGATGGACCCATTCACCGGCCAGTCGCTGAGCCGCGAAGAACTGTCCGAGCGGCTGGAGCCCTTTATCCGCCACAACGGCCTGGTGGACGACTTCGAAGCCCCGCTGGGCCTGTACCTGCAGGCCGCACCGTCGCGCGACATCCTGGCCCGCATGCTGCGCAACCTGAAGGACATCCACACCTCGCAAAGCGACTGGGTCCGCGCGCTGGCCGTACAAAACCGCCTGATCGTGCTGCTTCCCGAAGCCTGGAGCGAATACCGCGACCGGGGCCTCGCCCACGCTGCGCTGGGCAATAGCGCACAGGCGGTACTGGACCTGGAGAAATACCTGATCTGCTCGCAGGACGCGCTGGACCTAGACAGCATCTCCGAGCGCCTGAGCAGCCTGCGCCGCGCCCGCAACTAGGCGTAACTCCAGCACACCGGTCCATGCCCCACGCCGCCAGTGCCTGGCCTCACCGTGGGCTACGTCGGCTGGACCTTTGGCTGCAGCGCACCACCCAGGCCGCCTCCCTACTCGTGCTGCCGCTGGCCGTGCTGCTATGCCTGCAATGGCCTTTGCGCGATGCCATCCACACCTATTCACGCGAAGCCAATGACATGGCCCAACTGCTGTTTGGCATCTACGTCAGCATCGCCATGACGGCCGCCACCCGCAGCCACGCCCATTTGACACCCGAGGTGCTAGCCCAGCACTACCCTGCCAGGCTGCGCCAACGGCTGCTGCGCTGGGCCAGTGCAGGCCTGGTGCTGCCCTGGGCCGGCTTCATCATCTACACCGCCGCTCCCATGGTGTGGCAGTCGCTGCGCCAACTGGAAGCCTTTCCGGACAGCTTCACGCCCGGCTACTTCATCCTGAAAATTGGTGTGCTGCTGCTCGCCGGGCTGCTGGTGCTGCAAACCATCGTGGACCTATGCCTGCCCCCAACGGCGCAGCCCACCGATTGATGGGCAATACCGGTCTGTGGATGCTGCTGGCCACGGCCATCGCCATGGCGACCAGCGGCCTGCCGGCCTGGGTGGTGCTGGTCGGCACTGCCACCCTGTTCTCGCTAGGCGGCCTGCTGACGGGCGCCCTGGCACTGCCCCTGTTGTACGCCCTGCCCTTGCGTCTGCTAGGCCTGCTGGAGCACGACCTGCTGCAAGCTCTGCCACTGTACGTGCTGGCAGGCGCCCTGCTGAACCGCCTGCCGCTGATGGACATCCTGTTCCGCGTGGCCTTGCGTTTGCTGCACCGCACACCGGCCGCGCCGTATCTGGCCGGCATGGGCCTGGGCGCATTGCTGGCCCCCATGAACGGCTCGGTAGGCGCCAGCATCAGCATGCTGTCGCGCGCCGTGGGCCAGCGCCTGGCGGCGCAGGGCGTAGCGGCCGAGCGCAGCGCGGCCCTGGTCTGCAGCGCCAGCACCTTGGGCGTGGTGGTGCCGCCCTCATTGGTGCTGATACTGCTGGGCGACGCCATGATGCGCGCCCATACCGAAGCAGTGAACAGCACCGGGCAGATGGTGCGCATACTCAACACCCAGGACGTATTCCACGGTGCGCTAGGCCCGGCCGTAGCCCTGGCACTGCTGTTTGGCGCCGTGACCTGGTGGCGCAACCGAGGTGCTGCACCTGAGCCAATCGGCCCAACACCCGCCGTGAGCCGCAAGGACTGGCTACTGGCGATGGCCAGCGTGGCCGGCATCCTGGCGCTGCTGGTATCTGTAACGCTGGGCTATCTGTATGCGGTGGAAGGCGCGGCCACCGGCACCCTGGTGTTGCTGCTGGGCGGTCTGGCATCGGGCAGCCTGACGCGGCCAGTGTTCAAGGCCATTCTGCAAGACACACTGGCCATCAGCGGCTCGCTGTTTGCGCTGCTGGTAGCAGCCACCAGCTATACCCTGGTACTGCGAGGCTTTGGCACAGATGTATGGATGGCCGATGCGCTGCAGCACCTGCCCGGCGGCGCCTGGGCTGCTACCTGCGTCAGCCTGCTGGTGCTGCTGCTCAGCGCCTTCATCCTGGATGCATTCGAGATCATCTTCGTCATCATCCCCATCACCATGCCGCCGCTGCTAGTGTTGGTACCGGACGCCACCTGGGTGGCCGTGCTGGCCCTGCTGGTGCTGCAAATGGGCTTTTTACTGCCGCCGTTTGGCTACGCCATCCTGATGGCCGGCAGCGTACTGCGCCAGCGACTGTCCATGCGCGCGCTCAGCCGAGCGCTCTGGCCCTATCTGCTGGTGCAGGTCGCAGTGATCACGGCCGTGCTGCTATGGCCGCAGCTGGCATGGCATGGCGATAACGCCAGCACCGAACCCCAGCTGTCCGAGCAGGAAGTCCAGCAACTGCTGGAACAACAGCGGCTGGACAGCGAAAAGGAATAGGTTGGATCAGTGCGCCAGCGCCATGACCGCGCGCTTGCGGTACAGCACCAGGGTGGCAATCAACCCGCACACGGCCGCAAACGACATCCACATGGCCGGCGCGGCCTTGTTGCCGGTAGCCTCAATCAGGCCTGTGGCGATGGCCGGGGTAAAGCCACCAAAGATCGCCGTCGCCAGGCTGTAGGCCAGCGAGAAGCCCACGGTACGCACCTCTACCGGCATCACCTCGGTCAGCGCCACCACCATCGCGCCGTTATAGCTGGCGTACAGGAAGGACAACCACAGCTCCACCGACAGCATCTTGGAAAAGCTGGGGTCGGCCGTCAGCCAGGCCATGGCCGGGTAGGCGCTAACGATGGTCAGCACAGTAAAGAAGATCAGAATCGGGCGCCGGCCAATCCGGTCCGACAGCGCGCCCATCACAGGCAGCCAGATGAAGTTGGAAATACCCACACACAGGGTCACCACCAGCGCGTCGGTGGTGCTCAGGTGCAGCACGCTTTTGCCGAATGTGGGGGTGTAGACCGTGATCAAGTAGAACGACACCGTGGTCATGGCCACCAGCATCATGCCGGCGATCACCAGGCCCCAGTTGTCCAGCATGGAGCGGAAGATGGCGCGCGTGTCAGGCCGGTGCTTGCGCTGCTTGAACTCCTCGGTTTCCTGCAACGAGCGGCGCAGCACAAACAGCACCGGCACGATCAGGCAGCCGATGAAGAAAGGTACGCGCCAGCCCCAGTCGCCAATCTGCAGCGGCGTCAACCAGATGTTCAGCGCGTAGCCCAGCGCAGCGGCGACGATGATGGCCACCTGCTGGCTGGCCGACTGCCAGCTCACGTAAAAGCCCTTGTGGCCTGGCGTGGCCATCTCGGCCAGGTAGACCGACACTCCACCCAGCTCCACACCCGCCGAGAAGCCCTGTAGCAAGCGCCCAGTCAGCACCAGCGCCGGCGCCAGGTAGCCGATGCTGGCATAGCCGGGCACACAGGCGATCAGCACGGTGCCGGTAGCCATCAGCGCCAGGGTCACGATCAGGCCCTGCCGCCGCCCCACACGGTCCACATAGGCGCCCAGAAAGATGGCACCCAGCGGCCGCATCAAAAAGCCCGCGCCAAAGGTCATAAAGGTGAACATCAGCGACGCAAACTCATCCGCCGCCGGAAAAAAGGTCTTGGCAATGTAGGTGGCGTAGAAGCCGAACAGGAAGAAGTCGAACATCTCCATGAAGTTGCCACTGGTCACCCGTAAAACGGTGCCGAACTTCGATGCAGAGGGAGCGGTGGAGGTACTCATGCGGGGCTCTCGAACGGTGGCGGTATGCGCCATCCGTAGCGGGGAGGCGACATTACAGCGCGATTAATTGTCTAGACAATTTTATCGGCGCACCCGCCAAACTACCCGGCCGTTGCCCCAAGTACACAAGACTTTACCTACTCCCGGACCGGGGGCGTATCGGCCAGAAATAGCGCCTGCAAATCGCTCAAAAAGTCGAAACCACGCTCGGTGGGCCGTACGCGTACACCGTCGCGCTGCAGCAGGCCCTTGCTCTCGCCCTCGGCCAGCCCCTTCTGGATGCGCGTGAGTGGCAGACCGGTACGCTCGGTGAACTGCGGCAGCTCGAAGCCTTCGCGCAAACGCAAGGCGTTCAGCATGAATTCGAACGGCAGCTCGGCGCGCGCAATGTCTTCGTCCTGGGTCACGGCATTGCCGGCCAGCGCGTTGTCCATGTACAGCTTGGGTTCGCGAAAGCGCACCTGGCGCACGATGCGGTGGGCAAAGCTGAGCTTGCTGTGTGCGCCCGCGCCAATGCCCAGATAGTCGCCAAACTGCCAGTAGTTCTGGTTGTGCACGCAGGCGTGGCCGGGCAGCGCGTAGGCAGACACTTCGTAGCGCTGCATGCCGGCGGCCGTGGTCATCTCGGTGATCTTGTCCAGCATGTCGTAGCCCAGGTCGTCCTCAGGCACCTGCGGCGGGAACTTGGCGAAATAGGTGTTGGGCTCGATGGTCAGCTGGTAGATGGAGATATGTTTGGGCCCCAGCGCAAGCGCTGTCTGCATATCCCGCTCTAAATCTTGTAGCGTCTGACCGGGCAGCGCGTACATGATGTCGAGGTTGAAGGTATCAAACGACTGGGCCGCCTCCTGTACAGCCGCCAGCGCCTGGGCGCTGTCGTGCACGCGGCCCAGGGCCTTCAGATGCGCGTCGTTGAAGCTCTGCACGCCCACCGACAGACGCGTCACGCCGGCGCTGCGGTAGGCACGGAAGCGGTCTTTCTCGAAGGTGCCGGGGTTGGCCTCCATGGTGATTTCGCAGTCCGGCTCCAGCCGCAGCCGGGCGCGAATGTCACCAATCAGCCGGTCTATCGCCTGCGGCGAAAACAGGCTGGGCGTGCCGCCGCCGATGAAGATGCTGTGCACCGTGCGGCCCCAGATCAAGGGCAGCGCGGCCTCCAGATCGGCCATCAGCGCGTCGATGTAGCGCTGCTCGGGCACTTCGCTGGTCGGTACAGGAGCCGCCAGGCTGGCGGCAGGGTGCAGGGTCTGTGCGCCATCAGCCCGCAACTCATGCGAGTTGAAGTCGCAGTACGGGCATTTCTTCAGGCACCAGGGCAGATGCACGTACAGCGACAGCGGCGGCAGCGCGGCCAGCTGCAGCAGGCCGGGGCGCATGTAGTGCTGCAGATCTTTCATGGCAACCAGCGCTCGCGCATCAGGGCCAGCATGGCGCGCGACGACTGGCCGCGGTGGCTGTTGGCGTTCTTCACCTCCGGGCTGAGCTCGGCAAAGGTCTTGCCAAACTGCGGCAGGAACATCACCGGGTCGAAGCCAAAGCCATTCTCGCCCTGCGGTGCACGGGTGATCTCGCCGACAGCGCGGCCCACGGCGATCAGCGGTTCGGGGTCCATCGGCGAGCGCACGGCCACCAGGGTGCTGACCAGTGCGGCGCGACGGTTCTCGATGTGCTGCATCTGCTCCAGCAAGGCGCGCACATTGTTGTCGTCCCCCTTGGGGTAGCCAAACTGGGTGGCGTAGTACGCCGTCTGCACGCCCGGCAGGCCGCCGAAGGCATCGACGCACAGGCCGGCGTCGTCGGCCACGGCGGGCAGCCCGCTGTGCTCGGCGGCATGGCGGGCCTTGGCCAGGGCGTTCTCGACGAAGGTGTGGAAGGGTTCGGCGGCTTCAGGAATACCCAAGGTGCCCTGCGCCACCAGTTCCACACCCAACGGGGCGAACAGGGCTTGCAGTTCAAACAGCTTGCCCGCGTTATTCGATGCCAATACGATTTTCATAAAAATATGCCTTCAGCGCAGGTAACACCTGCGCAAGCAGCTATTACTTCGATAGCGACTGCAGTTGCAGCGCCATCAACTCGACGATGCCTTTTTCCGCCAGCCCCAGCAGCGCGTCCATCTCGGCGCGGGTGAAGGCCACGCCCTCGGCCGTGCCCTGCACTTCGACGAAATGGCCGGCGCCGGTCATCACCACGTTCATATCGGTGTCGCAGGCCGAATCTTCGGTGTATTCCAGGTCCAGCAGCGGCGTGCCGTCCACGATGCCGACCGAGATGGCGGCCACGCTATGGGTGATGGGCGTGACCTTGATCTTGCCGGCCTGCAGCAAGGTGCTGACCGCGTCCTGCGCCGCCACAAACGCGCCGGTGATGGCGGCGGTACGCGTGCCGCCGTCGGCCTGCAGCACGTCGCAGTCCAGGTGGATGGTGCGCTCGCCCAGCAGCTTCAGGTCAAACACAGCCCGCAGGGACCGGCCGATCAGGCGCTGGATCTCCTGGGTGCGGCCGGTTTGCTTGCCGCGCGCGGCCTCACGGTCGCTGCGGCTGTGGGTGGCGCGCGGCAGCATGCCGTATTCGGCGGTCACCCAGCCCTCGCCGCTGCCCTTCTTGTGGCCGGGCACTTTCTCTTCCACGGAGGCTGTGCACAGCACCTTGGTATTGCCGAACTCGATCAGCACCGAACCTTCGGCGTGGATGGTGTAGCCCCGGGTGATGCGCACCGGGCGCAGCTGGTCGGCGGCACGGCCGCCATTACGGACAAATTCAGTCATGGTCTGGTTCCAAAATGGGTGATAAGTGTGCCAACCCCTCTCCAAGGGCGCAGGAAAACCGGCTGCGCCGGGCTCCTGGCCCCGCCCTATGAGGGGTATCAACCTCGCTTGATCGCAGAGCGGCGGATGGCTTCGTTGATCTCGGCAATCGAGCGTTCTATGGCCGCGTCGTCCAGCTCATCCAGCCCGCTGCCGGGTCCGCTGGCCTGAATGGACGAAGCAAACACGCCGTCCTGTATGGATTCGGTGGAAATGCCCCGCGTGGACTCAAAGGGGTCTGGGGTTTCCCACTCGATCGCCATTACGGTAACGTTGTCGCTGGTGGCGCCCGCCTTGCGCAGCGCCTGCTCCACCAGATCGGGTACGGCCTCGGACACCGGTGACTGGCTGAGAACGCGCACGATGTCTTCGTCCGGCAAGCTATCCCACAGCCCATCCGAGCACAGCATGATCTTGTCACCCTGGTGCAGCACGATAGGCCCGGTGATATCGAACACCGGCCGCACCGACGCGCCCAGACAGGTATAGAGCACGTTGCGGTTCACCGGCCCGGGGGGCGTGCGTCCATCGGAACGGCTTTGCTCGGCATAGGAGTGGTCGCGGGTGCGGGTGAGCAGCAGGCCGTCGCGCACCACATACAGGCGCGAATCGCCGCAGTGCACCCAGGTCGCCGTGCTGCCCTGCACCACCGCCGCCACAAAAGTGGTGCGTGGTGAATCCAGCATGCCGGTACGGCCCGCGTAACGCAATATCTGCTCGTGCGCGGCCAGAATGGCAGCGGTCAAAAATTCGGTGACATTGGGCAGCGAAGGCTGGGCCTGCTTCTGGTACAGCGCGGAGGCGGACTGCAAGGCCAGCTGTGCCGCCACCTCGCCCTCCGGGTGGCCTCCCATGCCGTCGGCCAGCAGGAACAGACCGGATTCACGGGTGTAGCAATAGCCCATGCGGTCTTCGTTTTTGGCGCGGCCGCCCTTGCGGCTGACCTGGAATACAGAAAACTTCACTTGGGTGTGGCCCCGATGCCGGTGGCATCACGCACGTTCTTTTTGGTGTCCGACACCAGGGTGTCGAACTGCAGGCGCAGCTTTTCAGCCACGGACAATTTGGTATAGCGACGCTCGCCTTCACGGCTGAGCTCTTTTTGCAGCGCAAATACCGACTGCGGGCGCGACAGCGGGTCTACTGACATGCACCACTCCACCACTTCTATCAGGTTGTCGGAGTAGATGCCACGCAGGCGCGACAAGGCCAGGGCCAGGCGGTCTTTCTCCAGGCGCTGCGGCGCCTCGTTCGGCGGATAGCCCTGCATGCAGGCGTAGATGCAGGCGCCGATGGCGTAGATATCGGTCCACGGGCCCATGGAGGCATCGCGCCGGTACATCTCTGGAGCGGCGAAGCCGGGGGTATACATGGGACGGATGAAGTTGCCTTCCTTGTTCAGCACTTCGCGGGCCGCACCAAAATCGATCAGCACCGCCTTGTTGTCGTCGGTGATGAAGATGTTGGCCGGCTTGATGTCCAGGTGCAGCATCTTGTGCTGGTGCACGATGCGCAGGCCGCGCAGGATCTCGTCGAACAGGCTGCGGATGGTGGATTCGCGGAACACCTTCTGCTTGCGCAAGTCACGCGAGGTGATGATGAAGTCCTGCAGGGTCGCGCCCTCCAGGTAGTTCATCACCATGTAAACCGTTTCGTTCTCGCGGAAGAAATTCAGCACGCTGACCACTGATGGGTGGGAAATCTGCGCCAGCGAGCGGCCTTCTTCGAAAAAGCTCTTCAGGCCCAGGCGGTACAGCGACAGCTTTTCGGGTGGCACCTGGGGCAGCAGCTCGCCAGCGGCACGGGTCGCCAAAGACGAAGGCAGGTACTCCTTCAGGGCCACCTGCCCGCCTTCGTTATCGCCGGCCAGATACACCACGCCGAAGCCGCCGGAGGACAGGCGCCGGACAATGCGGTAACCCCCTACAACAGTGCCTGGCGGTAGCGTGGCCGGTTTGATCTTGGACATAAATTTGGTGGGGAGAGCGGCTCTGCAACGTAACCCAGTTATTCTCGGGCCATTGCAACGATAAGTACCATCTAATGCCAGTTTACAGCATGACCGGCTATGCCAGTGCCCAGCACAGCAGCGCCGCCAACACCCCGGAATCCGAATCCAAAAGCAACTCCGCGCGCCGCCTGGGGCTGGAAATCCGCTCAGTCAACAGCCGCTTCCTGGACCTGACCTTCAAGCTGCCCGACGAGCTGCGCAGCCACGAACCCGCGCTGCGTGAGCGCGTTATGGCCAAGCTTAAGCGCGGCAAGGTGGAAGTGCGCGCCGCTATCGAAAACACCGCCAGCGGCAGCCTGCCCGACCCATCGCCGCGCCTGATGCAACGCGTGAATTCGCTGCAGGACTCGGTCAAGGCCTGGCTGCCCCAGGCCGCGCCGCTCAGCGTGGCCGACGTGATCCGCCTGGCGTCCAGTGAGCAAGGCCCAGCCCACGACTGGGCCGACGACCTGCTCAGCCTGTCCGACACGGTGCTGGCTGCGCTGGTGGAAGCCCGCCAGCGCGAAGGCGACCGACTCGCCGCCATGCTCAAAGGCCACATCACCCAGCTGCGCGCCCTGGCCCAGAAAGCCGTGCCCCTGGTGCCCCAGTTGGTAGAGCAGCAGCGCCAGCGTTTCCTGGAACGCTGGAAGGAAGCCATGGCGCTGACCGATGGCGCCACCTTGCCCGAAGCCGCGCAAGACCGCGCGCTGACCGAAGCGACATCCTTCGCCATCCGCATCGACGTGGCCGAGGAACTGACCCGCCTGCACTCGCATCTGGACGAGATGGAACGCATCCTGAAAAAGGGCGGCGAAGTCGGCAAGCGCATGGACTTCCTGATCCAGGAGCTGCACCGCGAAGCCAACACCATGGGCAGCAAGTCTGCCGCGCTGGAGCTGACCAAGATTTCCGTGGATATGAAGGTGCTGATCGAGCAGATGCGCGAGCAGGTGCAGAACGTCGAATAACAACGAGGCATGGCCCGCCTGCCCGTCAGGGTGGCTGCCATGCCCCAAGCCAACGCTGGTTTTTAGAAGTTGATTTCCGCGCTGGCGTGCAGGGTGCGTGGCGCACCCTGGATCAGACCGTAACCCCAGCTACCCAACCAATATTTGGTGTTGGTCAGGTTGGCTACGTTGGCCCGGAAGGTCACGTCCTTGCCGTCCAGCTTGGTCACGTAGCGGGCACCCACGTCATACAACTTGTAGCTGCCCAGCATATGGGTGTTGCTGCTCTCCAGCGCCTGTTGGCCCACATGGCGAACGCCGCCCGACAGCACCAGGCCCCGCATCTGCGGCACCTTATATTCCACTTGCAGGCTGGCCGTGACATCCGCCACGTTCTGGGCACGCTTGCCATTGACCGCCGAGTCGTCGCTCTTGTTGCGGCTATTCATCAGCACCGTACTGCCCATCACCGCCCAGTCGTGGGCCAGCTCCGTACGGCCGGACAAGTCCAGGCCCTGGTAGACCAGACCGCCCTCCTGCACATAGACATTGCTGCTGTTGGTGTACTCCAGCCCGCGCTCGATACGGAATAGCGCCGCCTCGGTGGACCAGCCCTTGCCCTCTTTCTTCACGCCGATTTCGTACTGTTTGCTCTTCAGCGGGCCAAAGGTTGCGTTGGCGTTGGTGGTGGTCAGCGGAGCCGTGCCGCCCTGTTCCAGGGATTCAACATAGCTGGCGTAATACGACAGGGTGGCATCCGGCTTCCAGATCAAGGCCAGCGTGGGAGACCACGCAGACTTGGCATAGTGGTTTGCCAGGGAACCATCTGTGTCGTAGTTGTAGGCGTTCTGGGTGTAGTTGCTATGGCGCACGCCAATGATGCTGCTCCACTGCGGAGTCCACTGGATGGTGTCACTGGCGAACACGCCCACGTCGCGGGTGTTGGAGGCCTCTCCCAGGGTCTGGTCCACCGTATTCCCTGGGTTGGCCAGCGCCACGACGTGGTACAGGTTGTTGGTGCCCAGGGTGTCGTCGCCAAAGTTCACACCGTTGATACGCTTGCCGCGCTGGATGCTGGTGCCAAACGTCAGGTCATGGCCGATGGAGCCGGTTTGCACTTTGCCGGTAAACATCAGGTTCGCCGCATCGCTTTGCTGCTTGCTGTACCAGCGGTACAGGTCGTCGGTGTAGTTGCCCGCGTTGTCGGTCACCGTGAGGAAGCTGTCGTAATTGGTGCGCGTCTGGCGCATGCCACGGTAGCCTACGCTCATGTCCCAATCCTTGGCGAAGTTCCAATGTAGCTCGGTGCCGATGGTGCCCATCACGGTCTGGTGGTAGGTGAAGTCCTGGCTCAAAGCCTGGCTGCCGTCCACCGGCGTGGGCGTGGACACACCGTCGGCCAGGGAGATGGCAAACAAGGAACTGTTCACCTTACGCTTTTGGTACAGGCCGTCGATGGACCACTGCAAAGTAGGCGTCAGGCGCACGTCGAAAGCCGCTGAGACCGAATCCCGTTTGATGGGGGAATTCAAATAGGTGTCGCCACCTTCATGCACGGCGTTCACACGCAGACCCATGCGCTCGTCTTCGCCAAAGCGGCGGCCAATATCGGCCTGCAGCACATACTGGGACTCGGTGCTGTAGCCCAGCTTGACCGACGACACCGGATTTTTGCCCGCGCGCTTGGTTTGGTAGTCGGCAATACCGCCGGGCGAGCCAAAGCCATACATAAAGCCCGACAGGCCTTTGAGCAGGCTGATCTGCTCGAAGTGCTCCAGCGGCAGATCTATGTTCCAGACCACCGTGTTCAGGCCGTTGATCTTGATTCCGTTCAGCATGTCCAATGGCAGGCCACGTATGGCGATCTGCGAGTTCTCGCCCGAAATACTGTTGTTCAGCGCGGATACGGCGGCATCCGCCTTGAACGCCTCGGCCAACGTGGTGGCCTGCTGGTTGGCGATGAACTCCTTGGTGGCCACACTGGTGGAAAAGGGGGTGTCCAGCAACTCCTTCGTCCCCAAGGCCCCTGCACTGCCTACCGAAGCGCGGTAGCTAGGAATAGCCGTCTCGCCCTCTTGCACCGACTTCACCACCACCGCGGGCAGCGTACCTTCCTGCGCATACGAGGAGGCCGACAAGCTCAGCAAAGCCAGGGCCAAGGGCGTCAAGCAGGCCCGCCCAGCGGGTTGACGGACATCCAACAAGGGGTTCATAGTTCCATTTCTCCTGATTCAAACAGACAAGCAACAAAAAGTGAGCGCCTGAAGCAGGCACTCACAACGCGAAAAAAGAGGAAAGCGGCTAGAGCCGCATCACACGGCGACCGGCAGCGCCGCTTTGGCGCCTGGCACCATGCGGCTGCGCTCCGGCCGGTCTGCCAGCATCGATTCCAGAATTTCCACGGAACGCACGGCCAGCACCGACAACAAGGTATCGCTCAAGCCGTGGCTGTCTTCACAGCAACCTTGCAGGTAAATCTTGGGCAAGAAGTTCTTCACGGTATGCAGGCGGTAGTCACGCTCCACGGTGTAGCCGTCGGATATGTATTCGGCCAAGCCGCCCAGCAAGCGTTTATGGTCATCGCGCCGGTAGCCGGTGGCCAGCACCACGGCATCGAATTCGGCTTGCTCCGTCGCCCCGCTGGTCTGGTGGCGTAAATCCAGCTGGATGCCCGTGCTGTAGGCGCGCGCCTGCGCCACCTCTTTGCCGGACCACAGCTGGCAGCGCTGCACACCGCGCACCCGCTGCTCGTACAGCAGCTTGTAGATTTGCTGGATCAGGTCCAGGTCCACCACCGAGTAGTTGGTACTGCGAAAGCGCTCCAGCGTGGCGCGGCGCACGTCCTGCGGCTGCTGGTAGATCACGTCGGTAAATTGCGGATGGAAGATCTCGTTCACGAACGGGCTGTCGTCCGCCGGCATCAGCACATCGCCACGGGTGATCAAGGTCACCTCGGCATCGCCAAAGCGCCCTACCAGATCCAGGTACACCTCGGCCGCGCTCTGCGCACCGCCCAGCACCGCAATGCGCCGCGGCGTGCCCTGGCTGTGCACCAGGGCATCCAGCCGCTCCAGATAGTGCGCGGCATGGAACACGCGGGCGTCTTGCAGCGCTTCAAAAGCGGCCGGAATCGCCGGCACGCCGCCAATGCCAAACACCATATTGCCCGCCGTGCGCGCGTAGCTGCGACCGTCCAGACCGCGTGAATGCACGCGCAAACGGGTGATCTGCTCGCCTTCACGCACCGGCTCCACATCCACCACCTCTTCGCCGTAGTGGCAGAGATGGTCGAAGTGCCCGGCCACCCACTGCAGATAGTCGTTGTACTCAATACGCGAGGGGAAGAAGCTCTTCAAGTTGATGAACTCCTTGAGCCGCCCTTTTTCATGCAGGTAGTTGATGAAGGTGAAGTGGCTGGTTGGATCACGCAGCGTGGCCAGATCCTTGAGGAAGGACACCTGCATATCGCTGCCCTCCAGCAGCATGCTGCCGTGCCAGACGAACTCCGGCTTCTTTTCAATAAAGCAGCAGTCCAGCGCCTTCTTGCGCGGATGGGCCGACTCCTCCATCGCCAGGGCGATGGCCAGGTTGGACGGACCAAAACCAATACCAATGAAATCGTGCTCGACGCTAGAAATACCCATGTTCATCCTTTTGCCAAAAATAGGCAGGAATGCACGCCGGGCTGCGTGCACCTTGCTGCTAGCAAATACATGAACATGACGAACGGCCTGGGCAAATATTTAATGCCAAATGCAAATAATTCGCAGGCAGCGTTTACCGGGTTACGCGCCATTCACTACAAAAACAATAGCTGCTTGCGCAGTTGTTATCTGCGCTAGAGGCCTAAAAAGCTTGGAGTTTTTGTGTCTAAGGTTCAGCCAGCACCGTCTGCCCCTGCGGCCCCGCTAACCACTGCCCCTGCGCATGCACCTCGCGCTCCAGCACCAGCAGTGCGGCCCGCTTGTGCGGAAAATCAAACTGCCGCAGGTAGGCAAAACCGTACTGCTGCAAATAACCAACCATGCGGGCGTTGTCGACACGCGGTTCGCACACCACGGCCTGGGTGCGCGGGTCGTCCAGCATCAGGTAGTGCGCCAGCGAGGGCAGCCAGGCGGCAACGTATTGCGGGCCGCGGGCCCAGTCCTCACCGACCAGCATGTGGATGCCGCGGTCGTGGTCGCCCACCAGGTAGAACGGCGCGATGCGGTCCTCCTTGGCCCAATAGGCTTCGAAGTAGGCAAACGGCTTGCCGTCCAGGCAGCCCACCAGCGGGTGCACATGCGGGTCGGCCAGGGCATTGGCGACGAAGGCGCGGTGCTTGCCCAGGTCGCCCT
Source organism: Rhodoferax sp. GW821-FHT10B06 (assembly GCF_059415605.1). NCBI lineage: Bacteria > Pseudomonadati > Pseudomonadota > Betaproteobacteria > Burkholderiales > Comamonadaceae > Rhodoferax > Rhodoferax sp. GW821-FHT10B06. Next base: position 439,881 of record NZ_JBWKNO010000003.1, read on the forward strand.
GCTCCTCCCAGAAATGCGCCACGCGCGGGTGGTTCATCCAGTGGTGGAAAGGCTCCAGGTCCGTTTGCGCATCCAGCGTGCGCAGGCTCAGCCACTGGTTCAGCCAGGGGATAAAGCGCTGGTACACGGTGCCCGTAGTTTGCGGCGGGCGGCGTGGGTGGCGTTTGCCCTGGCTCATTACATAGTCCAAAGGGTAGGCCGCACTGCTGCTGCCGTGCAGCCACAGTTCAGGCTGCTGCAGCAGGCTGGTGCGCGGCATCTGCACCGTGCCGTTGGCTGCGGCCACGGCCAGGCCCTGGCGCAGCAGGGCGGGCAGCGCCTCCGCGTAATCCGAAAAATCCAGCTCCAGCGCCGCCACGGCCGCGTCCGCGGCAAACACGGCGTGCAGCGCGGCCAGCAGAGCCCAACGGCGCTGTGCCGCATCTGCGGGCTGCCAGGCCATGACGGCAGCGCGGCGGATGGCGCCTTCGCGCACACCCAACGCCATGGCCATGGCTGCCTGCCCGTCGAGTTGCACCTCCACAGTGGAGGCATGCAGCAGGGTGCGGATGCGCGTGCCGCCGTCCAGCGCAAAGTGGTATTCCAGTGAGAGGTTTTCTTGCATGTTTTTCCTTGGGTGTGATCAGGCCCATGCCGGGCTGGCGGTGGCAGTGCGTGCCCCCAGCGCAGCGGCTAGTTCGGCCACGGTTTGGTGATGGAATACGTCGGCCAGGCGCAGCGCAATACCCTGCTGGCGTGCTTGCGCGACTAGTTGCACACAGCGCAGCGAACTCGCCCCTTGGGCAAAAAAGTTGTCCTGCGGCTGCAGCGCAGGCAAACCCAGCACCTCCGCCACGAGGGTGGTCAGACTGACTTCCAGCGCTGACTGCCGTGGCAAGTGGGCGGATGCTTTGGGCGAGCGGCTGGTACGCACTGGTGCGACCGGTCCCAGGCTGGCGTGCAATGCCTGGTCCGGGGTGGCCACCAATGTTGCGAGCAGACGCGGATAGTCGCTCCAGAGGGTATGCGCAAAGCTGGCATCCACCCGCTCCACCGCATAAGAGAAAGCGCCACGGACCTGGCCACCTGCGTCTTCGGCAACATCCAGCTCCAGGTCGAACACCACGTTGCGCCGGGGCACGGGGAAGTCCTCCAGCCGCAAGCCCGGCAGGGTGGACAGGCTTTCCACACTCGGCCGCAGGTAGTTGTAGAGCACGTGGAATACCGGGTTGCGCCCCGGCACGCGCTCTGCCCGCAGGGCCTGCGCCAGTTGCGCAAACGGCAGGCCGGCATGGGCTTGCGCGCCCAGCAAGCTGTCTTGCACAGCCCGTACCAACACGGCAAAGCTCTGGCTTGGATCGACGCGGGCACGCACGGGCTGGGCATTAAGAAACAGGCCTACCAAGGCCTCGGTTTCCACCCGGTCGCGGTTGGACGCCAGAATGCCGATGCAATGGTCGGCCTGTCCGGTATGCCGGTACAGCAGGGCGTGGAAGACAGCTTGCAGCAGCATGGACAGGCTCACGCCCCAACTCTGCGCCAGGCTGCGCGCTTGTTGCACCAGGGCAGCATCCAGCGCAAACAGCAACTGTTCAGCCCGCATGCTGGGCTGGGCTGGCGCATCCGGCGGCGCCGGCAATACCAAGGCTGGCAAGGCCGCCAACTGGGCACGCCAGTACGCCAGATCGGCAACCGGAACGCGGTCCTCCTGCTGCTGCCAGGCGCAGTAGTCGGCGTAGTCCAGCGTCGGCTCGGGCAGCGCGGCGGCATGGCCTTGCAGCTCGGCGCGGTACAGCGCCATCAGGGTGTCAAACACCAGGCCCATGGACCAGCCATCGGCCACGATGTGGTGGATGGTCAGCAGCAGCACATGGTCTTCGGCGCCCAGACACAACAGCCGCGCACGCAGCAACGGCCCTCGCTCCAGATCAAAAGGCTGCAACGCCTCCTCCTCCGCCAGACGCCGCGCCTCCGCCTCGCGCGCAACGGCCGGCCACTGCGATACATCCACCTGGGGCAGTGCCACCGCTGCAGGTGGGGCGATGCACTGCACCGGCTGGCCATCACGGCCCGCAGGAAAGCTGCTGCGCAGCGCGCCATGCCGTGCCACCAACGCATTCAGGCTTGAATGCAAAACAGACCGCTGCAGCATGCCACTACAGCGTAATGCGCTATGAATGTTATAGCTTGCATCATTCGGATCGCTACGCCACAAGAACCACAAGCCTTGCTGCGCATGGGACAGCGGCACCGGCACATCGGGCATACGGCGCGGGATAGGCGCCAGCACCTCGCTGTGGCATTCGGTGGCCACGCGCTGCGCGAAGTCGCCCAGTGTCGGCGCCTGGAACAGCAGCTTCAAGGGTACGGTCAGGCCCATATGGCGCTGCACACGGGCGCAAACCTGAGTAGCCAGCAAGGAATGCCCCCCCAGCGCAAAGAAATGCTCGTCCAGCCCCACACGCGGCAGCTGCAGCACCTCGGCCCAGATCGCCGCCAAGGCCTGCTCCATCGGCGTGCCCGGCGCCCGGTACGCCCTCTCCTGCGCTCGCGGCTGTGGCGCCGGCAAGGCCCGCCGGTCCAGCTTGCCGTTGGCCGTCACCGGCAAGGCGTCCAGCCGTATCAGCTGCGCCGGCACCATGTATTCGGGTAGTTGCTGCGCCAGTTGCTGGCGCAGCTGTTCTTCTTGCAGTG